>JBFHXJ010000004.1:0-81798 GCA_041598995.1 Woeseiaceae bacterium
CGTGCGACCCGACTCGATCCTCTGAGCCCGGTATTGCGCGTTAATCTTGGCACGACACTCGCCTACCTGAACCGCAAGGCCGAAGCCGCGGCCGAGTTCGAAAGGGCCATCGAACTCGATCCACAATGGCACGTCCCGTACTACCTGTATGGTGAAAGCCTCTCAGCCGGGCAATTCGCAAAGGCGATCGAGTTCGGCATGAAGGCATACTCGATCGAAGGAGCCGGTGCACGGTTTGCCGGCGCCGCCGCCATGTTAGTCGCCTATAACTTTTTGAATCTCGAAGAGTTCGAACAAGCCGAGCAGTGGTACGACAAAGCGCGACAAACGAACATCGATGGCTGGCGGCTGGCGAACGAACGCGTACAACTGTTACTTGCACAGGATCGTTATGCCGAAGCGAGTGTTCTGCTCGATCAATGGGAGAACGAGTGGACAGACGACGAAAACACCTATCGCTTCGGCGGTCTGTACCGAGCGGTGCTGGGACAGGACGAGCGGGCCATCGAGTTGCTCGAGAACGCGGCGTCTGTGTCGGGTCGGGTCAGCCTGTCGAGCCTGTATCTCGACACCGAATCCGCCTGGGGTTACATGCCGGCCGTGTACCTCGCCTATCTTTACATGCGCACAGGTGTCGAGCAGCAGGGCACTCAACTTCTTCGTGCTGCCAAGTCACAAATCGCCAAGATCGAAGAAGCGTCCCCCGGCATACCGGGAATCTATTACATCCGGGCATCGATCGCCGCCCTGCAAGGTCGGCATTCGGACGCCATCGACTTGCTGAACCACGCCGCTGACGCCGGCTGGTGGCGTGCCTGGTTCGTCGAACGGGATCCGGTGTTTACCGGCTATCGCAACGACCCCCGATTTATCGAAGTCCTGGGGCGCATGCGCATGCATATCGCAGCGGAACGGAACAAGCTCGGTCCGACAGCCGCATCGGATGCGCAGCCAAAGGCGTAGTCCACGATCAACCATCGGCGATGAAATATGTCGGGGGCCATCTCCAGCCAATCGACAACGATGGCGGCCAGCAGCGGACCGATTCGCGATAAAGATCTGTAGCACACCGCGACCCGCGCATGGCGATCGCCGTCTGGTCTGCTATTCTTAAAAGAAAGAACAATAATTTTAATCCTTTATGTCAACTTTCTAATGTTTTCTCATCACGCTGTTTATACTGGCGGCGTCGCGCTGCAGGGAGCTTGGGGCATGAAAGGATTTCGCATTGCCGGCGCTAAAGCGCTGCTTTTCTTACTGTTGGGTTTCGTGACCTCTGTTGCCTTTGCGCAGACCATTGCCGTGCCCGCGCAGCAGCGGCAGATGCCACAAGGGCTATACAAAGCCGCCCCGATGTCCAAGGCCAGCACGGCACTCGTGCGGGCACACGCCGAATACCGGAGACACGTCAATCGAGGCCTGAGCACCACGTTTCAGCCGAGCGACCGCTTCCTGCCGTTCTCCGGCGGGCGGGTGCTGGTTGAGGCGCGGGCGACATCGGACGGCGCGGACCTGCTGGACGACCTGCGCCGGCTGGGCTTGAGCGAAGGCTCGCGGTTCGGGGAGATGGTCGCGGGCTACATGCCCTTAGCGGCGATCGAGGATGCGGTAGCACTGGCGAGCCTGCGCTCGATATCCGCGGCGATCGCACCGATCCGCAATGCCGGTTCGGTCACGAGCCAGGGCGATTTGGCCTTGCGTGCGGTGGATGCGCGAAATACGCATGGCGTCAATGGCGCCGGCATCACCGTCGGTGTGCTATCGGACAGCTTTGACGACCTGGGCGGTGCATCGGCCGACATGGCGAGCGGCGATTTACCGGCGGTGGACGTCCTCGCCGAGTCCACGGCCTGTGGCGTGCTGCTCTTCTGTATCGACGAAGGCCGCGCGATGTTGCAGATCGTTTACGACATGGCGCCGGCGGCAGCCCTGATGTTTCACACCGGACTGCAGAGCAAAGTCGATTACGCCAACGGCATCCTCGCGCTCGCCGCGGCTGGCGCCGACGTCATCGTCGACGACCTGCTGTATCTGCACGAACCGATGTTTCAGGACGGCATCGTGGCACAAGCGGTGGACACCGTCGTCGCAGACGGCTCGCTGTATTACTCGGCGGCGGGCAATGCCGGTTCCGAAAGCTACGAGGGCGCTTTCGTAGACAGCGGCAATATCCTTTGCATCGAATTTTTCTTTCCGCTGGGTGACTGTGACCCGTTGTATGAACGGGTCGGCAGGATGCACGACTTCGATCCGGGTCCCGGCAAGGACCTGGTCCTGACGGTCACCGTGCCCTTGAACCGCGTCTTGACGGTAGCCGTGCAATGGAATGAACCGTTCGGCGGCGCGGGCCCCCGAGCCGATCACGACGTCGTGTTGTTGAGCCCGGACGGCGGCATCTATTACGCCATCAGCGCCAACGACAACATCCCGATGGGTGAAGGCTGGGAAGTGCTGCAGTTCGAGAACAACGAGTTCCTGTACAACCAAACGCAATACGGCATCGCCGTTACTTATGACGACGTCGATTCCGTCGGTCCGCCGGCGACATTGGTCAAGATGGTCGTCTTCGGCAGCGGCAACACCCTCGATGAGTGGCAGACATTCAGCTCGACGATCTACGGCCACGCCAATGCGGCCGGCGCGGCGGCCGTCGGCGCCGCGTGGTGGCAGGAAACGCCGGCATTCGAGGTCGACCCGCCACAGCTCCAGCCCTATTCCTCCAGGGGCGGCACGCCGATACTGTTCGAAGCTGACGGCACACCGAAAGGCACGCCGGAAATACGCGCAAAGCCGGAAATCACGGCAGTCGACGGTGTCGACACGACGTTCTTCTTCAGCGATCCGGACGGCGACGGCACCGATAACTTTTTCGGTACGTCGGCGGCCGCGCCGCATGCCGCCGGGGTGGCGGCGCTGTTGCTGCAAAGCGCGCCGAGCTCGACACCGGCAGAGGTCAATGCAGCGTTGCAGTTGAGCACGCTCGACATGATCACGCCGGGCTTCGATTACGAATCGGGCTACGGGCTGATCCAGGCGGATGCCGCAATCGCTGAGTTGTTACTAGGCGGCGGTAACAGCCCGCCGACGGCGGCGTTTACTTATTTCATGAACGGGCTCGATGTCGATTTCACCGATACGAGCAGCGATACCGACGGCGGCATCGCGTCATGGAGCTGGGACTTGGGCGACGGTAATGCCTCGAACGTGCAGAACCCGTCGCACTCGTATGCGGCCGATGGAAGCTACGTGGTGCAGCTGACCGTGACCGACGACGACGGTGCGCCGGACACGACGAGTCAGATCGTGACTGTCAGCTCGGGCGGTGGGGCCGGCAATGCGGCGCCGGTCGCGAACTTCGCGTATGACTGCGATGGGCGCAATTGTGCTTTCGATTCCTCGGCATCGACCGATGACCAGGACATTACCGCTCATGGCTGGGATTTCGGCGACGGCAGCGGTTCGAACGAGCCCAATCCCGTGCATATCTATGCGTCCCAGGGTAATTACACCGTGGTGCTGACGGTGTACGACCAGCAAGGTGAGAGTGGTACTGTAAGCGCCACCTTCCGCGTGAAGAACCGGGGCAATACGTCCGGTTCGACGGGCGGTGACAGTGGTGGTGACGGCAGCGGCGGCACGATCGAGGCAGAAAAAGGCCGCAAGAAATGCTCGGACGGCATCGATAATGACGGCGACGGTCTGATCGACGGCGCCGATCCGGACTGCCGGTAAGCGGCTAGTCCCGGCGCTACGGCGGGAACGGCTTCTCCCAGGGGACGTCGTAGGCGTCGGTCATCATGTTCATCATGACGCTGAAGAAACCGACGGCCAGCAACTCGTCGATCTCGGATTCAGAAAAGCCCTCGTCGCGCAGCAGTTCCTCGAATGCCCAGTCCGGTTCTTCAACGGTCTTGCAGCGCAGCGATGCGCGGGAGATGACGTCGATGGCTACCGGAAACGAGGGCGGCAGATTGATACCACCCTGGCCGTCGGCCAGTGCGACGAGATCGTCGTAGGTCAATGTCGGATCGAGGTTCAGTGCCGCATGGCCGTGCAGCGCGGTGCAATACTGATTGCCGGTAATGATCGAGATCTTGAACAGGATCAGTTGTTTCAGTAGCGCAGGAATCTCCCCTTCGATCACCGTTTCTTTGAGCATGCACCATACCGCCTGCAAAACGTGCTCGTTGTTGCCCAGCGCCATCAAAAAGTTGAGCACTGTCGGCGAACCCATCGTGTCCATGATTTCATCGTAAATTGCTCGCACGGCCGGTGACGCGGCCTCGTACTCCACCATGCTCTTGCGTTTCATCGGCTTCTGTTCCCTTGTTCCCTGGAACGGTATTTTTAAGCCGGCAATGGCGCTTCCCACGGTACCTCGTAGGCATCGCAAACCATGTTCATCATGACGCTGAAGTAACCGACGGCGAGTAATTCGTCGATCTCAGACTCGGTGAATCCTTCGTCGCGCAATTGTTCCTCGAAATCCCATTTGTCGTCGGCGACGCTTTTAGGGTCGAGCGCGGCCCGCGATACGACGTCGATCGCGACCGGGTACGATGTTGGCAGGTTGGCGCTGCACTCACCGTCGACGAGTGTCTTCAGATCGTCGTAAGTCAGCGTCGGATCGAGATTCAGCGCCGCATGGGCATGCAGCGAGGTGCAGTACTCATTGCCGGCGATGACCGAGATCTTGAAGAGGATGAGCTGTTTCAATAATTCCGGGATCTGGCCCTCGAGCAACGTCGATTTCACCATCGACCAGACGCCGCGCAGGATGATCGGATTATTACCCAGGGTCTTTAGAACGTTGAGTGGCTCCGGCGTGCCCATCGTGTCCATGATTTCCTGGAAGATCACCTTGGCCTCCGGCGAGGCTTTGTCGAACTCAACGACAGCGTTACGCTTCATCTTCTTTCCCCCTCTTTCTCAGCCGTAATTTGCCTTATTCCATAACTATACGGTTTTCAGATATTCGTGCACGAAGCTGATCGTGGTCGATCCCTGACCGACAGCGGATGCGACGCGGCGAATGACGCCGTGGCGCACGTCGCCGGCGGCGAAAATGCCCGGCACGCTGGTCTCCATCAGGAACGGATCCCGCTTGAGTTTCCAGCCATCGGGTCGCGCGCCGTTTATGAAGAGGTCAGGGCCCGTCAGTATGAAGCCGGCGGGGCTCAGCGCGACCAGGTCACCGAGCATCTGCGTGTGCGGCGAGGCGCCAATGAAGACGAAGGTCGCCGCGGCCTTCTCCTTGCTGATCTCGCCGCTCTCGCGGTCGATAATGCTGAGCGCTTCGAGCCGGTCCTTGCCGTGTACCTCGACCACCTCCGCCCCGAGCCGCACATGGATGTTGTCGCAGGCCTCGATTTGCTCGATGAGGTACTGCGACATGCTCTTGGCTAACGAGCTTCGGACGAGCATCGTGACGTTGGCAGCGTACTGCGACAGGAACACGGCGCCCTGACCGGCGGAGTTGGCGCCACCGACGACGTACACGTTTTCTCCTTTGTAGCTCGCTGCCTCGCTGATGGCCGCGCCGTAGTAGACGCCGGCGCCCGTCACAGCTGCGGCCCCAGGCACGTCGAGCTCGCGCACCGACACGCCGGTTGCGATGATCAGCGCGTAACACGAAATCTCCGCTCCGTTGGCGAGCGTCACCACCTTGTAAGAATCTTTCAGCGCCACGCGGACGACTGCCTGCGCCGCGAGGATCTCTGCGCCGAGCCGGGTCGCCTGCGCAGTCGCGCGGCGCGCAAGGTCGGCACCACTCAGGCCTTTCGGGAAGCCCAGATAGTTCTCGATGCGCGAACTCGTACCCGCCTGCCCGCCCGGCGTTTCCTTGTCGATCAGGAGCGTTTTCACACCTTCGGACGCGCCGTACACGGCCGCGGCCAGCCCGGTGGGCCCGGCGCCCACCACGATCAGGTCATAAAACGGCTCATCGGCCCGGGTTCTCAAGCCGGCTTTCTCGGCAATCTCGGTGATGCTCGGCTCTATCAGCGCGCTGCCGTCGGGAAAAAACACAACAGGTAGCCGGTGCGTCATTTCGTTGGCCTGTTCCGCGAGAACCATCGCTTCTGCGTCGCGCTCGACGTTGAGGAACTGGTAGGGAATCTGGCTCCTGGCGAGAAAATCCTTGATCGCGTGAGAACCGGCAGACCACAGCGTGCCGGCGATGCGGATGCCGTCATAAGGCAAGGTGGCCGTCGCCTCCCAGTCTTCGATGAGATCGTCGAGCACCGGGTAGAGATTCTCCTCGGCTGGCGTCCAGGGTTTCATCAGATAGTGGTCGAGTTCCACGGTGTTGATGGCGTCGATCGCTGCCTTGGTATCGGCATAGGCCGTCAACAGCACCTTGCGTGCTTCGGGATATTTCCTGCGCGCCTGTGCGAGAAATTCCGTGCCGGTCATGCCCGGCATGCGCTGATCGACCAGGAAGAGCGCAATGACGTCATTGCGTTGTTTCAATCGGCCGAGCGTATCGAGCGCCTCGGCACCGGAGCCCGCCTTCATGATGCGGTAGCCTCTGCGATAGCGGCGCGCGAGATCGCGTTCTACGGCGTTGCGCACCTGTGGTTCGTCATCGACGGTAAAAATGATAGGTTTTGCCGGCATTGGTTTCCTTGTGCGAACGTCAGGACTGTTCCGTGGCGACGCTTACCTCCTCGTCTGAAATTACGTCGGGCTTTGTAACTGGGAGCTTGATGATAAATCGCGTCTCCCCCGGTCTTGACTCGACAGAGATGTGCCCGTGATGTTTCTCCACGATGATGCCGTGGCTGATGTTGAGTCCCAGGCCTGTGCCCTCTCCCGGGGCCTTGGTCGTGAAGAACGGATCGAAGATCTTTGGTTGTATGTCGGGCGGTATCCCGGGGCCTGAGTCGACGATCTCGACGACGACCCAGCCATCGTCCTGGTAGGCGCGCAAGTCGAGCAGGCCCTCGCCATCCATCGCGGCAGTGGCATTGTCGATGATATTGGTCCAGACCTGGTTCAATTCCGAACCGAAACCCTCTATACGCGGCAGGTCTTCGGCGAAGTCGCGTTCGACCTTGATGCCTTTTTTCAGTTTACCGCTCAGCATAACGAGCGTGTCATTCAGCCCTTCGCGCACGTCAACGTCTTGCACCGGGGCCTGGTCCATGTAGGAGTAGCCTTTGAGCGCCTTGACGATCTCGGCGATGCGTTCTGTGCCGTGGCCGATTTCTTCGAGCAAGGTGTAGGCCGTGAATTTGCTGCTGAAATAATCGATCACGATCGGCGTGAGATTTTCGTCGAAACAGCCGGTCAGCTCCTCGAGTTCCGCGGCACACAAGCCCATCGACACGAGCACGGATGAATGCTGCCAGGCATCTTCGATGCCGTTGTGGTCGAGCCAAGTCTCGACCTCCTGTTCGAGGTCGCTTCGCTCGATGGGATCGAGCTCGCTCGGCTGTCGCGAGCGTTCTTCAGCTTCCTTTTCGAGCCTCGCAATGACCTCCTGCTGTTCTTTCGACAATTGTGCGTCGCCGAGTGCGAGTTTTGAGCGTTCCAGCTCCAGGATGGTTACGCGCAGCTGTTCGGCCGCCTGCCTTGCGACCGATGTTGGATTATTGAGCTCATGCGCCATGCCCGCGCTCAGCCGGCCGAGCGTCGCGAGCCTGTCGCTTTGTCTCAACATCAATTCCTGGTCGAGGTAGGCGCGTTCCAGGTCTCGCATCTTCTGCTGTTCCCAGAGCATGTGCACCTTGGTATGGAAGAATCCGCTCACCATCGCGAGGCACTTGATGTCGAGATCGGTATACGGGCTGCGCCGCCTGGCGAAAAAATAAAGCGCCTCCGTCTGTCCATCGACGACCAGCGCATTCACCGAGATCTGCACGAGATCGTCTTTCTGCAAATGCGCGGGCAGGTGCTGAAGCGCGTCTTTCATCGCCTCGTCGCTCAGGATGCGCGTTTTTCGATCACGCCACAGCGCCCGCTCGAATCCGGACAGGCTTGCCGGGACAGTATTGATGACGTCTGCCTTGCCGCGGTAGCCGTCGACGATGATCGTTACCGGTTCGTCACCTTTGGCTTCGTCGAGCACGCCGTCGATGCAGATGTAGCGCCAGGCATAGACGTCGACGACGTACTTCAGCCTGTGCGCCAGCACCTTACCGACTTCGCCGATGTCGCGCGCCGCGTTGATTACCGCGGCCAGTTCGAAGAGCGCCTCGTATCGCGACACCTTCGACAGCAGCGCCTGCGTCGAGGATTGTGAATTTGCCGGCCTGTTGTTCATCGTTTTTTGCTGGAGTGGCGAGAAGCACCATCCGTGCCATAGCCGGCTACAGCAGTCCCCCTACCCGAACGCGCTCAGCGCCGGCGAGCCCGGCGCTCACGATCGCGCCGCATGCCTTTCCCGAGCGCGTCATTGTGACATATTGCCCAGGCTGGCGTGCCGGTCCTCCTTTAATAACAGTTTGGCTGGCGAAAGCCGCGAGGAATTCGACTATGATGTGAGACGCAATGAGCAACATGACCGACTTCACCGATAATCAGCACACCCTGGCGGAACTCGCCTTCCAGGGCGCGCAGGAAATGGATCTCAATGAGTTTGCCATGCCCGACATGGTCGAGGCGATAAAGGCCTGGCACGACAGGCCGAACCAGCACGCCTCCGGCGCCGAGATGTTTCGGTGGGAACATTGCCCGGTTTTTTCGATGACGTACGAGGGGATGGCTGGCGAATACTGGCCAAACGACAAAGAGAACGACATCATCGAAACGCTGATCAGAGATTTCCTGTACCGCGACGGCATCTGTAGCCTGAAAGACCACCGTGTGCGCCTCATCCACATGAAATACACCATCATGGCGCTCGCCGGAGACGAGTATGTGCTCGTCTGCCCGTACCTGACTGAAGCCGGTAACATAGCCGGCATCCTGGTAGTCTGCGTCACGAAGATCATTCAGTAACTCGAATTACGATTACGCCACGTCACAAAAACGTCCGGTTTACATGACGCCGTAAGCGCTGATAGCGTCGGCCAGCTTGACGAACGCGGCGATGTTGGCGCCCTTGACGTAGTCGACGCGCTCGTCTCCCTGGCCATACCTGACACATCGCTCGTGAATGTCCCTCATGATGTCGCGCAGCCGGCGGTTCAGTTCATCGCGCGACCAGGAAAGGCGCATGCTGTTCTGCGTCATCTCGAGTCCCGATGTCGCAACGCCGCCTGCATTGGCCGCCTTGCTCGGCGCGAACAGCACGCCGGCATCTTGGAACACGTCGATTGCAGCCTGCTCGGACGGCATATTGGCGCCTTCGGCCACGGCGATGCAGCCGCTCTTCACAAGATCCTTTGCGTTGCCTGCGTCGATTTCGTTCTGCGTCGCACAGGGAAACGCAATGTCCGCAGCGATGCCCCAGGGGCGTTCGCCCTTATAGAACTTGACCTTGAATTCCTTCGCGTACTTTTCGATGCTGCCACGCCGATTCGTCTTCAAAGCCTTGATGAAGTCGAGTTTTTCCTTATCGATGCCGCCGGGATCGTGAACGAAGCCGGTCGAGTCCGAGACCGTCACCGTTTTTGCGCCGAGCTCGATGAGTTTCTCGACGGTGTACTGTGCGACATTACCGGCACCCGAAACGACGGCGGTCTTGCCGTCGATCGACTGTCCGTGGTGCTTCAGCATATCTTCCATCATGTAGACGCAGCCGTATCCCGTGGCCTCGACACGAATCTCGCTGCCGCCGAACGCGAGCCCTTTACCGGTGATGACACCGGTGAACTGATTGGCGAGGCGCTTGTACTGGCCGAAGAGGTAACTCACCTCACGCGTGCCGACACCGATGTCTCCTGCCGGCACGTCGGTGTACGGGCCGATGTGGCGGTAAAGCTCCGACATGAATGACTGGCAGAAACGCATGATTTCGCGTTCCGATTTGCCTTTCGGATTGAAATCGGCACCGCCCTTGCCGCCGCCCATTGGCAAGCCGGTCAGGCTGTTCTTAAAAGTTTGCTCGAATGCCAGAAACTTCAGGATGCTCAGGGTGACGTCTTTGTGGAACCTGAGCCCGCCCTTGTATGGCCCGATCGCAGAGTTCCATTGCACGCGATAACCGCGATTGACACGAATGTTCCCTGCATCGTCCTCCCAACCGATGCGAAAGATGACGACGCGATCGGGTTCGGTCAGGCGCTCGAGCACGCGCGCTTCCTTGTAATCGGGCCGGGTCTCCAGATACGGAATGATGGTGCCGGCCACTTCCTGCACTGCCTGGTGAAATTCCTTTTCGCCAGGATTGCGGCGCTTCAATCCCGCCATAAACGTATTGATTTCTTTATCTGCAGAAGTCAAAGCGATTCCCCGTTTTTTTCGGTTCGAGTCCATCATTCAAGCATCCGGACTCGCCCGAGGACGTACAAACGACGGGCCCGGGAAGCGCATCCCCGGGCCCATTGATTTTGCGACTTTACTTGGCGTTCCTGATATGGACGACCGCGTCATCCGTCGTCCAGAGGTCATTCGCGATGTAACGGAAGTTGATGATTGCGGCCATGTAACCGTCGCCTTCAGGCAGTCTCGCCGCCGCCGTCGCATCGCGCACGACCGCGACCTCGTAGCCCTGCTCCAGGAGTTCGTGCAGATGTGCCTGCACGCAGAGATTGGCTGACATGCCGGCGAGAATCACCTTGTCGATGCCGGCCTTTCTGAGCTGCAGGCTCAGGTCGTTAGCCTCGGGGCCATAAACCTTGTGCGGCGACGCGATGATGGTCTTGCCATCCTCGATGTGCTTCTTGTACTGCGGCATGAAGTCGGCGCCCGATCCCTCGAAATTGTTCAGGCTCAGCGGCCCCTGGCGATTGAACATGCCTATCGCATGCATCAGCTTCTCGAGCGGGCCGCCGAACTTCCAGCCGTGATCCGATGGATAGTAATAATGCGGCGAAATCGCAACCGTCATACCTTTTGCCTTGGCAGCGTCGAGGAGACGGCCGATGTTCACGACGGTGTTGTTTTCCGTGACGCTTGCACCGACGACGCCCCAGGTCACACCGTCCGGACTCAGGAAATCGATCTGCGGATCGGTGATGACCAGCGCGGTGTTTGCAAGCGTGACTTCGACCTCGGTCTGCGGCAGCGCCGGTTCGGCGGGATCTGCATACGGACTGTCCTCGGCCATGGCACGAATGCCGAAAAGAACGACGATCATCGACACGAAGAAAATCGATACACGCTTGTTCATTGTTTTGCCCCCCATTGGCTTAAAAAACGCCCGTCGCGGAATGTCTCCTTTCTTTTGACCTCTTCCGGGCAGGCGAACGAAGTTTTACGTACGTAAAAGTCTAATCCAACTTCTGCCCGCCTGCATATCGTCGGAAATATAAGGCTTCGTGCAGGGGTCATTGCTGCATCGCACAATTCAGAGCCGACACCGGACGGTCCGGTGACTCGCCCCGAGCTCAATGGTGCTGCAGAAGCGGCAGCCGCCATCAAGCAGACGGGCGGCGGCTGAGGCAAAACGAAAGTCGATTCAGGAAATCAGAGGGGCGATGCAAGCGGGCCCCTTCTCATGGTTACCCAAAGCATTTTCTCCCGAGACGGCATTGCGATCCTGCTGGCGGGCTATAGCCGGGCAGTCACAGCTATATCAGGGCAGAGAATATGCATTTAATTTATATATTTATGTTAAATACTTAAAGTGTTCCACGCGGAACAGTGCGTGACCGGCAGATTGCCGAGAGCGCCGCAGGTGAAACGTCTGCCGGAAACGACGTTATGCCGCGATGTGTATCGGCAGGCGGCGCGCTCCCCACTTTCCGGGCGCATTGTCGAAAACACCCGGGACGGGCGTATCACAATGCGCGCACCTGCCCTGGTTCTCATCGACCGCGACGCTCCAGGTCGACAGCTCGTACCAGTCGCGGCCGATCAGGAGCTCGCCGCAGTGGTGGCACCAGGTACTGCCGCCGTGCCTGTCGTGTACGTTACCGGTGTAGACGTAATGCAAGCCGTTTCGCAACGCGATTTCGCGGGATCGGGTGAGCGTACCGACCGGTGTCCTCGATTTATCCATCATCTTCCAGTCGGGGTGGAACGCGGTGAGGTGCAGGGGCACATCGGGACCCAGGTGATCCATGATCCACTGCGACATCTCGTCGACCTCTTTTTCCGAATCGTTCTCGTCCGGGATGAGCAGGGTCGTGATCTCGAACCAGACGTCGGTCTCGCGGCTCAAATACTCCAGCGTATCGAGCACCGGCCGGAGGTGGCCGCCGCAGATCTTCCAGTAGAAGCGGTCGGTAAACGCTTTCAGGTCGACGTTGGCCGCGTCCATGTGGCGGAAGAATTCTTCGCGTGGTGCTTCCGTGACGTAACCCGCCGTCACCGCGACGTTCTTGATGCCCTGCTCGCGACAGGCCCGGGCGACATCCACGGCGTACTCGAGAAAAATGACCGGGTCGTTATACGTGTAGGCGACGCTCAGGCTGCCGGTCTCCCTGGCCGCGCCAGCGATGGCATCCGGCGAGGCGCTCTCCTGCAGGCGGTCGAGTTCCCTGGACTTGGAGATATCCCAGTTCTGGCAGAACTTGCAGGCGAGGTTGCAGCCGGCGGTACCGAAGGACAAAACCGGCGTGCCGGGCAGGAAGTGGTTCAACGGTTTCTTCTCGATCGGATCGACGCAGAAGCCGCTCGAGCGGCCGTAGGTCGTCAAAACGATCTCGTCGCCCACCCGGCCGCGCACGAAGCAGAGCCCGCGCTGCTGCTCGCGTAATTTGCAGAACCGCGGGCAGAGGTCGCACTGCAGGCGGCCATCCTCGAGCCGCTGCCAGTAGCGCCCCGGGACGCCCTCAAGGCGCGCATCTGCCGCAAAAGTGTCTTTCAATTCAACCATCGCTCCAGTTGGACGACCGAAGGCACAAAAGATTGCATATGTACGTATGGCAACGGCGGCGCGGAGCACTAAGATTAACAAATAGCGGCGAGGAAATTGTGATGACCCAGATCCGCGAACCCGCTGTCGCCGGGCAGTTCTATCCCGGCAGTCCGGCTGAGCTCGACGCGTCGATTCGGACTTTTTTCGACAGAGTGGAGGCGCCGCAAGGCCCGGCGCCGAAGGCCTTGATCGTGCCGCATGCGGGCTATGTCTATTCCGGCCCGATCGCCGCCACCGCCTATGCGCGGCTGAAGCCCCATCGGGAGCAATACACGCGTGTGGTGCTCCTGGGGCCTTGCCACCGGGTCGCCGTCAGCGGGCTCGCCTTGAGCGGCGCCGACGTGTTCCGCACGCCCCTGGGCGATGTGCCGCTGGACCAGATCGCCATCGCCGGCCTGACCATGCCGGAGGTCAGCGTCGTCGATGCGTCGCACCGCTTCGAGCACAGTCTCGAGGTGCACCTGCCGTTCCTGCAGACCGTCCTCGAGTCGTTCTCGCTGGTGCCGCTGGTCGTCGGGGATGCGTTGCCGGAGGCCGTCGCCAGGGTGCTCGAGGAGCTGTGGGGCGGACCGGAAACGCTGATCGTGGTCAGCTCCGATCTCAGCCACTACCTGAGCTATGACAATGCGCGAGTGAGCGACAAGGCTACTTGCGCCGCGATCGAGAATTTGGATGCGCAATCGATCGATCACGATCACGCCTGCGGGGCGACGCCGATCCGCGGCCTGCTGATCGCCGCCAAACGCCGCGGCATGACGGTCGCGACCCTCGATTTGCGGAACTCAGGCGACACCTCGGGCGACAAGCGCCACGTCGTCGGATACGGTTCCTGGCTGTTCCTCGAATGAGGTAAAACACAAGGAATCTCAATCGTTTGCGACGGAAAAGAGGTATAATCGGCGGGTGACTGGGGGGACACCCGGAGGCAATATGATGACAGAAAAAAAGATCGGCAACGTCACTCATTATTACAACAACATCCACGTTGCCACGGTGAAGATCACGGACGGCGAATTGCATGTCGGTGACCTGATTCATATCGACGGTAACACCTCGGACTTCACCCAAAAGGTCAGGTCGATGCAACTCGACCACGAGCCGGTTCAGGTGGCACACGAGGGCGACATCGTCGGTATCGAGATCGAGGAATACGCAAGGGAAAACGATACGGTCTACATCGTGCATTGATTGCGGCGTAGGGCGGCATTCATGTATGGGAGATACCATCGAGCCGGAGCAGAGATTGACTGACAAGGCACGGTTGCCGGACAAGAACTCGATTGTAGCGATAGCGGTATCCACTATCCTGTTGCTGGCATACGCGGCCATCGCCGACGAAACGGATTACACGATTGCGAGAGCCGGTATGGTCGATGAAGTGCAGTTCTACGCCACGCTTGCACGCGATGCCGGCGAAAGCACCTTCGACAAAGACGTCGTGCGCTCCCTTGGCACCGTAAGACGACACGAGTTCGTTCCCCGAGAACAGAAACGCTACGCCTACGAAAACCGCCCGCTGCCGATCGGCCACGGGCAAACCATTTCACAACCCTACATCGTCGCGCTGATGACCGAGCTCATCGATCCCGGACCCGACGACGTGGTGCTGGAGATCGGCACGGGTTCCGGTTACCAGGCCGCGATCCTCGCGGAGATCGTCGACAAGGTTTACACGATCGAGATTATCGAAGCGCTATATGAAGAGGCGACGGGACGTCTCGCGCGCCTCGGATACGACAATGTCTCGACCAGGCTCGGCGATGGCTATTACGGCTGGGAGGAATTTGCGCCATTCGATGCGATCGTCGTCACGGCGGCCGCAAGTCACGTACCTCCGCCACTCGTACAGCAACTGAAACCCGGCGGCTATATGATCATCCCGGTCGGTGGCCGCTTCATAACGCAGCAACTTCTCCTGATCGAGAAGTCCCTCGACGACGAGATAATCACGCGGCAGGTCGCCGCAGTGCGCTTTGTTCCACTGACAGGCGATCATTAGCCCGGATCGCTCATGAACTGCCGGGGCAGGCGTCAAGCAAACTTGATGTTTTTCGCAACGCTGCTCGTCTCGGCCGCAGCGATCGCTTACGAGATACTGCTGATGCGCGTGCTGTCGATCGTGCAGTGGCATCACTTCGCCTACATGATCATCAGTCTGGCGCTCCTCGGTTACGGCGCGAGCGGCACCGCCATTGCTTTAGGCCGGCGCCTGCTCGAGCCGTACTTCGAGACTGCCTTTGCGATCGGCGCTTTGCTCTTTTCCGTGTCGATGGTCGCGTGTTTCATCGTGGGCCAGCTCGTGCCGTTCAACGCGCTCGAAATCGTCTGGAATCCGCGCCAGTTCCTGAATCTCTCGGCCATTTATCTCGTCTACTTCGTGCCGTTCTTTTTCGCTGCGATGTGTGTCGGACTTGCGTTGAGCTGCCGCCGTGCGCTGATCAGCCGCATCTATTTTTTCGACCTGTTCGGCGCCGGGCTTGGTGCAATGCTCATCATCGCAGCACTGTTCCTGCTGATCCCGCAAAAGGCACTGATCCTGCTTGCGATGCTCGCGCTCGCGGCGTCGGTGATGATGGCTTACGCCGCGACGATCCGCGTACCGCTCTTTGTCGCGCAAACCACCGTAGCGGTCGTGCTGCTCGTCGGCCTGCCACAGGCATGGATGTCGCTGCACATGTCACCGTACAAGTCGCTGAGTCAGGCGCTGCAAGTCGTCGACAGTCGAGCATTGAAGACGGTATCCAGTCCGCTGGGCCTCGTCACCGTGGTCGAAAGCCCACGCATACCGTTTCGTCACGCGCCGGGGCTCTCCATCAGCACGCGGCACGCGGTCCCGGAACAACTGGCGGTGTTCATAGACGGCGACGCTATGAGCGCCGTCACCCGCTACGACGGCAATCCCGCCTCCCTGGCTTACTTAAGTGACGTGACTGCCGCCCTGCCTTACGCACTGCTCGATGATCCGCGCGTGCTGATCCTCGGCGCCGGCACCGGTGCCGACGTGTTGATGGCGTTGCATTTCGGAGCCGGGAACATCGATGCCGTCGAACTCGATCCGCAAGTAGTCAATCTCGTCAATGATACCTACGCGGATTTCGCCGGCCACATTTACGACGATGCGCGCGTCACGATGCATATCGGCGAAGCGCGCGGCTTCGTTGCCGCGAGCGATGATCGGTACGACCTCATCCAGGTCGCATTGCTCGATTCCTTTTCCGCATCTGGTTCGGGGGTGCAGGCGCTCAACGAAAGCTACGTTTATACGGTCGAGGCGATCGAGGAATACCTCGACCACATCGCGCCTGGCGGCATGCTCGCAATAACACGCTGGCTGAAACTGCCGCCGCGCGACAACCTGAAACTTGCCGCAATCGTCATCGAGGCGCTGCGCCGGATCGGTATCGCGGAGCCCGGGCAACGGATCGTCGCCATTCGCGGCTGGAACACGGTGACGCTCCTCGTCAGGAACGGTGCCTTTTCCGACGACGAAATTGCACGGATACGCGAATTCTCCCGCGCCCGCGCATTCGACACCGCGTACTTTCCGGGTATGACTTTGGCAGATGCGAACCGCTTCAATATCCTGGACGAAGCGTTCCTGTTCGATGGCATCACCGCATTGCTCGGCGACCGCGCCGATGACTTCATCGCGCGGTACAAATTTCATATCGCGCCGGCGACCGATAATCAGCCTTATTTCTTTCATTTCTTCAAATGGAGCGCGCTGCCCGAGGTCATGGCATTGCGCAAACGCGGTGGTGCGGGGCTGATCGAATGGGGTTACCTGGTCCTTACCGCTACCGTCGTCCAGGCGGCGATCGCCGGCGCGATCCTGATCTTGTTACCGTTGTTCAATGTCGAGCGACATTGGCCTCGGGGAATAGTTGCCAGGATGGGGCCGTATTTTTTCGCGCTCGGTCTGGCATTCCTGTTTGTCGAGATCGCGTTCATCCAGAAGTTCATCCTGTTTCTGAGTCATCCCCTGTACGCCGTCGCCGTCGTGCTCGGCGGTTTCCTGGTGTTCGCCGGACTGGGCAGTGCCTATTCGAACAAACTCAGACAACGCGTCGCGGAAACGGGACCCGCCCCGGTCAGGGTTGCCGTTGCCGGGATCGTGTTCTTCTCGCTGGCGTACGTGACACTGCTGCCGCAACTCTTCGAGCTGCTGATTGGCCTGCCTGGCGCGATCAAGATAGGCCTCTCGATCGTGCTCATCGCACCGCTCGCGTTCTGCATGGGCATGCCCTTTCCGCTCGGCTTGAGCCGGCTCGCCGATAGCGCGCCGGATTTCATTCCCTGGGCCTGGGGCATCAACGGCTTCGCGTCGGTCCTGAGTGCCGCGCTCGCGACGCTGCTGGCGATCGAGGTCGGCTTTACCTGGGTCGTCCTGCTCGCACTCGGCCTGTATGCCGGCGCCGCGGCGTTGATCGGCAACGAATCCTGAGGATTGGCGGACGCCCCGTGCGGGACGCCAGCCGGGCTGAAATCCCCGTAAACCGTCCCGGCTGCCGGCAGATCTGTGTCATGAGTCACAGTGTGGCGCGTGACAAGCCCATAGAATTTTGGGTAATCAGGACCGTAAGGGAAGATACATGCCTGATCTGCAAATCAGACCGCTCGAAGGTCTCGGCGAGGTCTCCTTCGGCATGGCGGTCTCCGAAGTTCGCCGCATTCTCGGCGATCCCGAGAAAAGCGTCATCGATATCCGGGAAAACCGGGCAAATCTCATGTCGAACCGGCTGTTGTTCAGCCGCAAGTGGGCGTATCCGTCACTCGGCATCGTGCTTTCGTTCACGGCGCCCAATGAAACGACGATCGACCTCAAACTTCGCAGCATCACGATCCAGGACAACAATGCGACGCTCGACGGTGAGCAGCTACTCGGCCTCAGCGAAGAAGAATTTCTGAGTGTGATCGCGAGGACGCAGCTCGGTACGGTCGAGCTGATAAGCGATCTGCAGCCGATCCAGTGGGGCAAACCGGATTGCGATATTCGCGAGTACGTCTGCGAAAGCGCGCGCATGACATTTTGGGTCGAAAACGGGATCGTCACCTGCATCTGTATGTGGGACGAAGTGCAATCGACGCCTTATATCAAGTTCAAGACCACGGTGAAGATGGGTCCGTCGGATTTCGAAAAGGACCACTGACGGCCTCTCCCGACCACTTGCATCGGAGGTCCACACTCGCATTCGGCGCTGCAATCCGACAGAATTCCGCCGCATGCGTTCTCGCCTGGCGTTAATCACTCTCGTACTCTTGCTGCACGGCTGCACCGGTGTAAACCCGTTCCGGTCGACCTATCACCTGGCACATCGCGTGCACCCCGTCGCCGAAACCGCACCCGTGGTGAGCGCATATGATTCGGCCGACGATCCGGCGATCTGGATCAACCCCGGTGACCCGGCGTCGAGCCTGATCCTGGGCACTGACAAGCGCTCCGGGATCTACAGCTACGAGCTCGACGGCTCCGTGCGGCAATACCTGCCGCTCGGCAACACCAACAATATCGACCTGAGACACGCGCCGTGGGGGCGCGATGACCAGACGCTCGTGGCGGCGAGCGGTCGATTTCCGTCGGAACTGCTGTTACTCGCTCTCGATCACGCCAGCAGGGAATTGCGTTTGGTGGCCCGGCATCGCGTCGCACTCCGCGAACCGTACGGCATCTGCCTGTATCGGGACGAGGCGCAGCAGCCATACGTCTTTCTCAACAGCACGGACGGCAGCTTCGCGCAGTACGCGGTGGATCCGCAATTCGGGATCGCCGAGGTCAGGCGATTCAAGATGCGATCGCAGGTCGAGGGTTGCGTCGCGGACGACGCCGCAGGCGTCCTGTATATCGCCGAAGAGGACCGCGGTATCTGGCGCATGTCCGCCAACGCCGGCGATCCCGATAATCGTGAACTGCTGGACAGCGTTCGCGGCGAGCACCTCACTGCCGATGTCGAGGGACTGGCGCTGTATCACGGTCCGCGCACATTACTCGTGGCATCCAGCCAGGGCGACAACAGTTTCGCCGTTTACGACACCGAGACCGGCGAACACCTGCTGTCGTTTCACGTCGTGGGCGATGCACGAACGGACGGCGCATCCGACACCGACGGTATCGATGTGACCGCGGTGAGCCTGCCGGGCTTACCACAGGGCATGCTCGTCGTGCAGGACGGCCGCAATACCCAGCCGGACGCGCACCAGAATTTCAAGATCCTGTCATGGAGCGACGTCCAGCGCCTGATCGATCAGCAGTAGTCGATCGGCGAACCCGTCATCGCACCTTCATCACTTTCTTGTGGCCGGGCCCCACGATCACATCGACATAGCCTGACAGCGCCCGGTCGAGTTCAGCATCGCCCGTGTCGACGTGCAGCGATTCGAGCTCTAGCAGCTTGTCCCGGTTTGCGACGACGATGATGTTGGCGAGTCCGACGCGGCGCAGCACCTCGGGTGTGAGCTGCTTGTTGCCGCGGCCGAAAATAAATCCGTTGCCGCCGAGCGGCGTCACCACGATGGCCGCACGTTGGTGCCGGTCGAGCAAACCGAGGATCGCTTGCTCGTTCAAGTCGGTGCCAACGAGCTCGCCGTCGATCACCGCGTCGATGCCGAGCAGCGTCTTGTCGATGCCGAGCTGATCGGCGATCGCCGCGATCGTGGTGCCCGAACCGAGCAGGTAGAGAACGCCCTCTTGCATGTCTGCCGTGAGGGCGGCGGCGATCGCGCGTTTTTCTGCCGCGGACGAGCCGCTCACGGCGGACGCGTGCTTACCGGACTGCAGCAAACGCACGACCTGTGGTACCAGCATGAACCCGTAATGTCGCGACTCGATCCTGCCGTCGCGAAACGCATCCTCATCGATGTCCAGCACTTCCTGCTCGGTAAGATCCGTACTTGCGACGAACGCATCGAGGAGTTCGGCCGCCGCCCTTGGGCTCAAAGCGAACACCGAGCTGTAGACCTTGACGCCCGACGGGATCGCAATTACCGGGATATCGAGGTCGATCGCATCGGACAGGTCGCGCGCGGTACCATCGCCACCCGCGAATACGATCAGCTCGGCACCGGCCACTAGCATGACCCGGGCGATTTCTTTGGTGTCTCGAGGGCCAGGCGCGCCGGCGAGCTCGCCAATGACCTCGAAGTCGAGCCCGCACGCTGCGGCGTGATCTGCGCCCATCGGTCCCGGCGCGACCAGCAGGCGGATGGCGCCGATGCAAGTGAGGTGCGAAAGAAACTCCCTTGTCCGCGCCGGGCTCACGGGTTTGGCGCCGAGCTCGAGGGCTTTCACATGCATGTCGCCGTCGGTGCCTTTCAGTCCGACGCTGCCGCCCATGCCCGCGACCGGGTTGACGATCAGGCCGATCGCGCGCATTTCAAAAGGTACTCCAGCCCGACTTCTCCGTGAAGCGGTAAAGATACGTCAGGATGGCGGACTCGTTCCGGTAATGCTCGTAGGGGACGCTGAAGATTTGTCCGTCGGTATTGTTCCAGAGCAGGTCGAAATGGCGTTTCGCGTCATGCATGACTTTGGCATTGAGCCCCGCACGTACCAGCGCGCTCGTCTCCAGATTGAAGTTGTCGAGGTTGCGCCGCGTCATGTTGGCTGAGCCGGCCAGCAGAATGCCCTCGCCGTTCTTCTTCTCGACCAGCATCGTCTTGGCGTGGCTCTGCTCGCCGTGCGTATCCGCCCAGCGCACATCGATGCCGGCTTTGACGAGTTCCGCGGCGACCGGCCGGTTCGGAATACCGTGCTTGCGGTGGCCGAAAGATTCCCGGTTCGGATCGAGGAGCACGTTGATTGATACGCCCCTTGTCCTGGCATCGATCAGCGCCGCGATCACGTCACGATCGGAGAGAAAAAACATAGCGAGTTTTATGTGCTCGCCCCGCCCTGCCGCCGCGATAAGCCGCAGCGTTTCGTGCTTGATCGCCCGCTCGGTGAGAATCTGTACGGTCACGCCGGTCGAGCCTCCGCGCGCGTTGAATGGCAGCTTGACCGGCTCTGCGCCCGACAGCGCCAGCACCGCGTTCTCCGTTTCGAGCAAGTCTTCCGCTGCGGGACCGCGGAAGCGGATCGCCACATTGACATTGGCACTGCTCGCGTCCTGAGCGTTGGCAGAGGTCACGATGCCGACCCAGTCATCGCCGTCGTCGGCAAGGAGCACCTTGCGGTGATTCGCCTTGTAGTTCAGCAGCGCAAGGTAACTCCGGAGCGTTGCCCTGGTGCGCGGGTCGAACGGGTTCGGCAACAGCCCGCCCTGCGCGTTGCCGAGCGGCCTGACGAACAGTCGCCAGAACCACGAATAGGCAGGGTTACTGTCGCGCAAGCGCGTGAGGTCGGTGATGACCACGGAAATGCCGGCATCGGCCAGGCTCTCGAGCTGTGCGGACCGGAGTGCGCCGTAGACGGTGTTGATGGGATCGGTGATGACGACGATCACGATGTCCGGGCGATCTTTTTTCTGTTGCAACAGGACGTCGGTCAGTTCGCCCGACAGAAGCCTCGTCTTCTCCGGCCTGCCCCGCTGAAAGTCGTTGTAATAGAACATGTCGACGAGCACCAGTCGCCGCGCCTTGCGGATGGTTTCGAAGAACCCGTCGAAAATCTGCAGCTCCGTGTGGCGTACGCCGCGTGCATCCACCCAGGTCCTGTCGGCCAGGAACTCGACCTCGGCTGCATCGCGCGGGTCGCCGGCGAAACAGAGACCGTCCGGCATGGACCGCTGCCAGAATCGAGCTTTTGTGGGAGATGCCATGTGGCGCGGCTACCGTGTGCGATCACGGGGTCAGGCCGATTGTTGGCGCTGCACGCGTATCGTCTTCAAGCCCGGACTTCACGCCGTTGCGGTGCCGACGAAGCGGCGTTCGAGGAATCGGCTGCCGACACCGCTGCCGCTCAGCGTGTCGAGACTTTCGAGGGAATAGTCGGCACCGGTAGCGATGGATCGCGCCGCGAGTATGCCGCTTCTGACGGCCGGGCCGATGCCCTCGCACATGTCCCGCGTAGCCAAGCCGACCGCATCGCCGACGATGTAGGCGTTGCCGTCGCGCACGACCTCGACATTACCGCGAAGATAATAGCTGTAGCCCGTCGGCGCGTAATTTTCGTACTTGACCAGGCCGCGTTTCTCGAGCCGCAAGATGAATTGTTCCCAGAACTCGCGCACGTTCCTGTCGCGTTGCTTCAGCTTTTCGGCCATGCCGCCCAGGCCGACGTTGATATGGCCTTTCGCCTTGGGCACGTACCAGGCATAGCCGGGCAGCCCGTCCTCGAAAAACCACAGGTGGCATCGCGGATCCTGCCAGTCATAGGCGAATTCCTGCTCGTAGGTGGCCGTCTGCAGCAGGCTGTTCCTGGGGTTGCGCTCATGAAACAGGGCGCGGTAGACCGGACAGCGGGTGCCGCCGGCGCCGACCAGATATTTCGAGCGAAACTCACCGTCGATGATGTAGTCATCGCCGTCACGCTGAATGTCGCGCACCCGGTGCTGCCGTACCGTCGCCCCGGAGCGCCTGAGCAGGTAATCGTCGAACTCGTAGCGCCGGATCGAGTGCTGCCACGACTTCAGTTTCGCAGTGAGGGCCTTCCAGTGGAGATGAAGCTCCGAGAACGACATGAAGCTCAGCGGATAGTCGTCCGGCTCCAGTTCGAGATCGGCGATGGCCTCGGGCGTCACCCAGCCGGCGCAGAGCTTCACGCGCGGGAATGCCGCGCGGTCCAGCACCAGCACATCGAGTCCCGCTTTCTCAAGCTGCCAGGCGCAGGTCGACCCGGCCGGCCCGCCGCCCACGACGATGGCGTCGGCCGACTGCACCTCTGCTTAATCCTCGCGGAACTGGTATTCGCGGGTCCGGGGAACGGCGTTGTTGGCGCGCGGCGCGAACAGGACCTGGAACAGTTGCAGCGTGCCGGCCTGGAAGCCCGCCGATGATCCGGCGAGGTAGAGGCGCCACATGCGTGCGAATTCTTTGCTGTACATGTCCTTCACCTGGTCGAATACCGTCTCGAAGTTGCGGTACCAGGCCTCGCAGGTACGCGCGTAATGCAGGCGCAGGTTCTCGACGTCGAGCACCGAGAAGCGGAACGGTTCGAATATCGCCATCATCTCGGAGAGGCTCGGCGCATGCCCGCCCGGGAAAATGTGCTTGACGATCCATGGATCCATCTTCGCCGGGTAGCTGCGGCCAATGGTATGTATCAGGCCGTATCCCTCCGGTTTGAGGCTGCGCTTGATCAGCGCGCCGAGCGTCTTGTAATGGCTGCGCCCGACATGCTCGAGCATGCCAACCGACACGAACACATCGCAGCGGTCCTCGATCTTGCGGTAATCCTCCTCGACGAAGGTCACCCGATCATCCAGGCCGCGTTCCCTGGCCTGCGCCCTCGCATAGGCGACCTGCTCTCTCGAATTGTTATAGGCGAGTACGTTGACGTCGTAATTTTCGGCCATGTGCATCGCGAGCGCGCCCCAGCCGCAGCCGGCTTCGATGACTTTCTGCCCGGGTCGTAACTGCAGTTTGCGGCATACGTGATCGAGCTTGGCGACCTGGGCTTCGGCCAGGGTCGCCTCGGGCCGGTCGTAATAGGCGCAGGTGTAAACCATGCGTTCGTCCAGCCACAGCTTGTAGAACTCATTGCCGAGATCGTAATGGTGATGGACGTTGTTATGCGAACGGGTCATGGTATTGACCCGCAGCGCGTACAGCAGCGACTGCAGCCTCGGCAGGTAATAACTGCCTTCGCGTTTTTCCGTGAGCGCCGAGGAGATCTCGTTGACGAAAGCCAGGAAATCACCGTGAATGTCGATCGATCCCCGGGCATAGTTCTCGCCGAATCCTATCGATGGGGAGCGCAGCATCTCGAACAGCACCCGGCGATTGCGAAATTCCATGCACGCGACCGGCCGTTCACTGGTGATGTTGAACTCGTCTCCATTCCAGAGCCGGACGGAGATGCGAGGATTACCCACCTGCTTCATGAACCACCGGACAAGCGAGCGATCGAGGTCGCGATCGGCGAGCCGCTGCCTGATATCAGTACGCATCGATTGTCACCTCTCTTCGGAAGCTTCCCCGAAAGTGTGACATTTTTCGGCAGGAGCGGCCATCAGGGCTTGCCGCAGTCGCTGAATCCAGACGCACCGGCCGCACGTCCGGGCCGAATACAGTCAGTAGTTAGCGCATTAATTTTATATAGTTCTGCAACTTATGTGCAAAACCTGCCAATGCACATGACCTGGTGGAGAGCAAATATTGAGCGCGTGGAAGGTTCTGCGCCGTCGCCGCAAGCAGCAGCCAATGCACTATACTTCGGGTCGCTTATAACAAGGAAAAAATATTCTGCGATCGGGGCAACCTGAACGCCACTTAATGGAGAATCAAGAATGAAGAAAACTTCGTTGATCACCAGCATGCTCGGAACAGCGATTTTGCTGATACCACTGAGTATTTCTGCGCAGGATGATCGGGCGCCGCTTTCCGATGTCTGGTACGTCATGCCGAAGCAAGGCATGGTGTCCCAGTTCGAGGCTGCGGTGAAGCAACATATCGCGTTTCGCAGAGATGCCGGGGAATCTCGCGAATGGGAGGCCTATACGGCCAGCGTTGGCAGCAATCCCACATTGTACCAGTGGCGTTCGAGCGGCCTCACCTGGGCCGACATGGACAGCTACACTGTCGAGGATCAGCAGAAAGGACTGACTGCAAACTGGTTCGCCAATGTCGATCAGTTTGTCGATCATTATCATCACTACGTGGAACGCTCGGACTACGAGAACAGCCATTGGCCGGCCGATCTCGGGCAGCACCCCTACTATGCCGTCACGACGTGGAAAATCAAATCCGGCACCGGACCTGGTCCGAGTGATGCACTCAAGGAATTGTCGAAGATCGCCATGGAAGAAGGCTGGAGCGAGCGGGGAAACAACTGGCTCTGGCATAGCCGTATCGGCGGAGAAAGTGCGATGATGATTGCGTCCGAGCTCGACAACTTTGCCGCGATGGAGCCGCCGGAGCAGGACTTCTTCGACTTCGTTTCGGAAAAACGTTCCGCTGAAGAGGCCGGCAGATTATTTGCGGCTTTCAGTGCAGGCTACGTCGACTCGACATTCACGATATGGGCGCACCGCCCGGACCTGTCAACGCAGGAATCCGCAAGCGGCGACGACGACTGAAGCGTCATTCCGAGTATCGGGAAACAGCCCGCTTTTGCGGGCTGTTTTTTTTACGAAGAATTCGAATTTTCCTCGACCGTTTTCGGTTTCGGGCCGATGACGTCGAAGATCAGGCCCGCCAGTGCATTCACTCGCGTCACGCGGAAGATGAGGTCCGTAAAGGAGATCGGCCGGACCTTCCGCACTTCCCTGATTTTTGGCAGCAGGACGAAGACGATGATCGTTCGCGCCAAGGTAGACACCAGGAACACACCGAGCAAGGGGCTGAGCCAGGTGAACGTACTTCCGAATATGACCAACTGCGTCGGCAATACCGCGCCGAGGTATCCGCCCAGCATCGCGCCGGCGAATATGCCGGTGCTCGCCAGCACGTTGTGGATCGCCAGGAATGTCGCTCGCTTGTCGCGCGCAATGAGATCGTAAAGGAAGTTACTCGCGCTCAGTGTGAAGCCCGCCCAGGTCAGCCCGCTCAGGGCCTGAACGCCGAGGAGATACCAGTAGTTGCTGGAGAATACCCACAGCAACGGCATCAGCGGCACGAGCACGCCGGTCGTCGCCAGGATCCGCCGGTTGCCGAAGATATCGCTGATCCGCCCCCACTGATTCAGCGTCAGGAACTGCACGAATATCGACATTCCGGTATTGCCCATGAAGGCGAGGTAACTGAACTGGAGATCGCGCAACATATAAACGGTAAAGAAAGGCGAAGCGATCGCCACCGAGAACTGCATCAGGGCGAAAAACAGCGAAAACCTAGCGAAGTTGGACTGGCGCAAGCGTTGCCACCATCCTGCCCCGAGCGGAATTTCCAGCGCTGCGACGTGACCGGGCGGATCATGCATTTTCGACAGGTGATACACGGAGATCATGCGTGCCAGCATTGCTATGCCGAAGATGCACAGGAAGCCGTACACCGTCTGCCCGTAGCTCGAAGAGATCTGCAGAATCAGTCCACCCGCGATGAGCGAGACGAAAGTCACCAGCGACACGATGCGGGTGCGTCGCGCGAAAAAGCGACCGCGGCGCCGCGACGGCACGATGTCGCCCATCATGCTGCCCCATTGCGGCGTCGACAGGTGCGCGCCGCACTGGTAGATCACGATCGACGCGATCAGTAACGGAACGGCGTATTCGCTGAACAGCACCGGGAGCAGCGCCAGCGGCAACAAGGTGAGCCCTTGCAGGCTCGCGCCGGTCAGCACGATGGCCTTGCGCCGTCCGGTCAATCGGCCGAGCCAGGCGGAGAACAGCTGCACGAACGACGCGAGCAACGGCGGCAATGAAGCGAGCAGGCCGATCTGCGGCGTGCTTGCCTTCAAAAACAGCGCGAATGCCGAAAAGTAGGTTTCCCCGATGCCGGTCATCGTGGCGAAGGCCGCGGCATCCTTCAGCGAATGGCGCAACGAGTGGTCGATCCTGGTATCCAGGTTGCCGAAGGCACTCCGTTTCATCCCTGGCGGCGCTCCTTTTCGTCCTGCCTGGTGGCGAGAACGACCTTGCGCAGCAAGCTGGCCAGTTGCGCGCGCTCTTTCTTGCTGAGCCCCTGGACGCCCTTGTTCGCGGCGTCGAGTCGCAACTGGATCGCTTCGTCGGTCACCTCGACACCTTTCTTCGTCAGGGTGACGATGACGCCGCGCCGGTCGGTCGGGTCCCGCTCCCGCCTGACGAGTTTCTTTTCGGTCAGCCTGTCGATCCGGTTCGTCATGGCACCGGCACTCAGCGACGTCGTCCTGGCGAGCTCGGTCGCACTCAATTTGAAGGGTGCCCCCTGGCGGCGCAGTGCCGAAAGGACGTCGTACTCCCACAGTTCCAGATCGATCTCGGCGAGCGAGTCCGTCGCCAGATTGAGAAAAGTCTTGTGCAGCATCAGCACGCGGACCGTCGCCGCGAGCGCGCTCGTGTCCAGATCTGGCCGCTCCAGGAGCCACTGCTTTAACATAAGGTCGACGGCGTCTTTCTGCATGGATGATCTATCGATTATTTATTTTGATATCAAATTACTTGACATCGAAGCAAATCGGCGGATACTTTGGCGTCGAAATACTATCCCATTACGCAAGGCGATGTCCCATGCACGAGTCACAGGAAGCGAGCCGCTCAACGCTGTTGCCGAAACGGCTGGTACACCGGGTTCCCCTGATCGAGCCACAGGAAAGCGCAGCCACGATCGCCGCGGGCCTGGACAATTGGGGACTCGCCGGGCGCATCGGCGCCCTGCCCGGTATCGCCGCGATCCGATCCGTCCTGGATGACGGCGCGACGGCGACCGATTACTTCGTCGATGAGGCGTATGTCCTGCGGAATGCCTGCAGCGGCCCGCAGCACTTTTGCCGCATCGACATGGGCGGCATATCGCTGCCGCAGCTCGATCCCGTGGACAAGACGGAAATCGTTGTCAAGGGATGGGCTGTTCGCGCCGACGATATGACGGTCGTGTACCTGCCTCGCGATTCGATCGAAATGGAAATCGCCTGGCAAATCTTGCTGCAGGCGTACCAGTATCTTGCGACAAGGCGGCCGGCATCAGGCAAGCGGCGAAAAGTCATGCCGGAGCTGCCGAAATGTGCGTCGACGGCAAAGTATTGGATGTAAGGATGGCCGCTTGGCCAAAGGAGTACAGGGATGCACAGGTACCTTCACAACTACGAGGACTTCCTCTTGATCGATGACGACTATGTCGCCCGGGTCAGCAGCAAGATTGCCCTCGGGCCGAAAAAAAGACCTCACAGCGGTTCCTGGGATGACGACGATGAATTCGATTCGAACGATGACGAGTTCGACGAGGACGAGGACGACGACGAATACGACGATTACGATGACCGGTTCGAAGGCCGGGACAGATAATTGAAGTGGGTGTTGCGCGTCCTTGCGTAGGTGCACGCGGCGCGAGACGCGGATACCCGTCTGTCGAAGCACGACGCCGAAGGTAACGACTGCGGCCGTCACCCCTGAAGTGACGTTTGCGTTCGATCGAAATCGCTACGGAGGCGCGGCAGGGCCAAGCACGAAATAGTTGCGCGTCGCGTAATCTGTCAGCGGCGCAATCAGCCGCTGCGCTTCGTTCGCAATGTTGCCCCAGCCGCCACCGAGGTACCAGATGGCGGCGCCCTGGATCTCGTGGTGCGGGGCGTAGAGTTCTGCTGCCCAGGGAAGATCGACGTTCATCGACTGCCCGACATCCGGTATGTCGTTCAGCGTCCAGCCGAATTCTGTTATCAGGACCGTGGGTCGCCCGATGCCATAGTGGTCCGCGACATCGAACACCTCCTGGAAACGGCCCAGGAGGCTCGGGTAAGCCAGCTCCAGCCCGTCGGTCGTATACGAATACTCGTGCGTGGCGATCGCAACACGATGCGGGTTGGCGGCGACGAGCGCAAGGAACTCCCGCATCTTCGGTCCCGCCCAGGTACCGATCTCGGGCTCGCCCGAGGACCAGCCGAAAGCCGCCCAGTTGAAGCCTTCCGCGATCGCAAAATTCGCGGTATGGATCGCGAACTCGGCAATCCACTCGCCCTCTTTCGTGTACTGCCCGAAGACGGGGTCGATCAGGCCTGCATTGTGCGGGAACGTCTCGCCGCCGATGCCGTCTCCATCGAAATCACAATTGCCGCCACGGTTGATCTCGTTGACGGTCTCGAACCAGATCAGGTGCTTGTAGGGCAGGAGCTCGGGTGGAAACTCGTCGCGGTGTCGCTGCCAGTGCGCCAGCGCAGCGTCGTAAGGCGTCTCGTTGTAGATCTGTTGATAGGGGATATCCGCGGGCGGCGGGTCCGAGCATTTGGGCGAGCCCGTATATGGAACATCAGGCGTGTAATTCTGCCCCGTAACGCTTCTACGGAAGACGAGCTGGTGCGGAACACAGCTGGTTGATCCGCCGTCATTCGAATTGTCGATACAGCCGCTCGCCGCCTTCAATTGAACCGCCTCGAAAACCTGCCCGGCCGAGTCGACTGTCTTCAAAAAGAAAGGTACGCCATTCGCGTGGAGCGTTTGCTCCCAGACGCCGAGTCCGGTTTGATTGCCGGCCAGCCCGACGTGTAAGCCGATTTTGACGAAGCCTAAATCCTGGCCCTGCGCATTGAGGTCGGCCCTGATCCGGTTGAAGTCACATGGCCCGCTGCAACTCCTCGTTTCCAGCACGATCCATTGCTGCCCGCCGCCCGGCGGAGGCGTCGAGACAGTCACCGTGACGGAATCGGCGTCGCTGCCGCCATTGCCGTCGTCGACCGTCAGCGTCGCGACGTAGGTCCCCGCCGCGGTGTAGGTATGGGGAGCGGTCGCACCCGCCGCGCTACTGCCGTCACCGAAGTGCCAGCTGAAACTCAACGCATCCCCGTCGGGATCAATCGAGCCGGTGCCGTCGAAGACGACGCTGAGCGGCGCGGTACCCATGGCCGGATTTGCGATCGCCGTTGCGGTGGGCAAACCGTTTGTCGGGGGTGGCGGTGACGTCGCGTCGGCCTCGACGAAAATGTCGTCGTAGGTCGTACCGGTATTATTGCCGCCGGCGTTGCCGCTCTTCAGGACGATCGTCGCGACATCACCTGCGGCCGCGAACGAACCGAGATTCACCACCTGAGCAGTCTGATCCAGGGATCCCGACCAGCCGCCGGGAACCGCCCAGGTGTCGTTCTTGTAGAGCAGCACGACATCGCTGTCACTCTCGTTGACGTCTTCGCCGTTTACCGGCAGGCGCGAACCATTGATGACGAGCAGTTCGGCCCACTGGTTGTTTGACGTCGTCGGGTTACTCTCCCAGAAACCGCTGACCATAACCGTCGTTCCACTGCCGCCCGTGTCGAACTGTTGATAGACACCGCCATTGTGATCGCTGCTGCCGAGATGCAATGCCGCATTGTTAACAGTGGCATCGACGTTGCCGCGCTGAGTCCAAACGGTCCAGGCCTGCAGACCGTTGCCGAAATCCCCGTTCTCGATCCTGTTGACGGATTCCGGCGGTGGGGGTGGCGGCGGCGGGACGCTGCCGTCCGCCTCGACGACGATATCGTCGTAACGCGTTCCGGAATCGCTGCCGCCGGCATTGCCGCTCTTGAGAACAACAGTCGCTGCATCTCCCGATGCAACGAAGGATACGGCGTTGATGACGGGCGCCGTCTGCTGCATGGATCCCGACCAGCCACCGGGACTCGTCCAGGTGTCGTTCTTGTAAACGACCACCACGTCCGCGTCAGATTCGCTCACGTCATCGCCGTTCAGCGGCAATCGCGAACCATCGATGATCAGGACTTCCGCCCACTGGTAATTGGGCTTCGTCGGATTGCTTTCCCAGAAGCCGCTGATAGTCACCGTCGTTCCTGCGCCACCTGTGTCGAACTGCTGATAGATCCCGCCGTTGTGGTCGCTGCTGCCGAGTTGCAGCACGCCGCTGTTGACTGTCGCATTGACGTTCCCCCGCTGGTTCCAGACGGTCCAGCCGTTCAGGCCAGTGGCGAAATTGCCGTTCACGATCAGGTTGTCGGCTGACGGCGGCGGGGCCGCGGGCGTGCCGTAAACTTCGAACTCGGGAATCCGCGCGTAGTTGTCGATCCCGGCATCGCTAATGTAGAGACGCACGTAGCGCGTCTTTACGGCAGTGCCCAGAACCGTCGTGGTACTGCTCTCCTGTGTCGCATTGTCAACCGATGCGAGTGCCGTCCAAGGTCCTGACAGCGAGTCACCGGATTCCAGTCTGTATGCTTCGGTGTTGTAGAACACCGGCTCTCCTGCCGCGCCGGCATGCCTGACGATGAACCCGCTCACGTCGTGATCGCCGCCGAGGTCGACGGCGAGCCAGGACTGCGCACCCGAACCGTCGCTTGTCCACTTGCTGCTCGCGCTGATGACCCCGTCGACCGCTTGGTCGCCGCCGTAATCGCCACTGAAGCTGGAGCTTGCGCTCCAGCTCGCGGCGCCGGGTGCCACGTTGTCGCCGGGCGGCGTCACCGGTGGAGGCGGCGGCGGAGGCGCGGCAGTGCCGTAGACTTCGAATTCGGGAATGCGCGCGTAGTCGTCGATACCGGCATCGCTGATGTAAAGCCGAACAAAACGGGTCGCTTCAGGGTTCGCGAGGACCGTCGTCGAACTGTTCTTCTGCGAGGCATTGTCAATCGTTGCCAGACTCGTCCACGGTCCCGACAGCGAGCCGCCGGATTCCAAGCGAAACGCTTCGGTGTTGTAAATAGCCGGCTCTCCTGCCGCGCCGGCGTGCCTGACGATGAATCCGCTCACGTCGAACTCGCCGCCCAGGTCCAGGGCGAGCCAGGATTCGGCGCTGGTACCGTCGCTCGTCCACTTGCTGTCCGGAGCGATGGCCCCGTCGTAAGCCCGGTCACCGCCGAAGCCGCTGTCGAACAAGCTGCTTGCCGACCAGTCGACGGATCCGGTAGCCAGGTTGTCACCGTCGGGGACCGGCTCGGGTGGCGGCGGCTCGGGTGGCGGTGGCGGCACACTGCCGCCATCGGGCCAGCGATATTGCGCGGCTATCGCCTGGTCGAGATCCGCAAGGATCTGTCCCTTGTGAGGACTGTTGTCGATATTCCAGCCGTCGCACCACGCACACCAGCGGTACATGTTCACGGCGCGATAGACGGGCTTGCCGAGGACCACGGCCTGCCGGTTGTAACGATCGATTTCGGCGTAGATCTCCTGCATCCATCCGCGCTCGTAACGGGAGCCGGGATTTTCGGGGTGACCACCCGACCAGTAGAAGATGCCGTTCGATTCGGTGGCGTACAGCGGGAGGTGGTAGAGGTCCGCAGGAATGCCGTGATCGACCCAGTCCCTGTAAACGTAGAAACTGAAAAAGAGGCTCTGGCCGCCCGCGATCACCTTTTGCGTGCTGTGAATATCGTCGTAGCTGTATCCGCGCGAATTGATGTGCAGCGCGATGCCGTCGATCCCGCCCGTGCTCTTTATCTCGGTCAGCATCTCGTGCAGGTACTGCACCCAGTTGAGAGGATTCGGGTCGTGGGTAAAGCCGCAGGTAGAACCCGCATTAAACGGGCCGGCAAAAGGCGCAAGCGCCTGCGTGATGACCTTCGCACCGGGTCTGACCGCCTTGATTGCATTGTATGTCTTGCGGAACAGACTGGCGTAGTCCAACGGTGAAACATAGCGGGCATGACCATTGACGGCTGGCCATTCGACCGCCAGGTTGGTCTCGTTGCCGATGATAAAGATGTTCGCTCCCTGAGTGGCGGCAACGTAATTGGCGGCGCGCCGGGCAAAGTCGTCATACTTGTCGGGCGTCGGGACGTTTCCCGTTCCGCAATAGCCGTTGTTCAAACGGACAATAAGCGTGTGGCCCTGATTCGCGATCCACCGGAAATCATCGCCGCCGGTATCGTTCGGATTGCTGCCAATCGCAATCGTCGCAGTTACCCAGCCGGTGACGCCGCCCGCCGAAAAGTGGTCGAGGTATTCCTGAATGTTCGTGTCATGATCATGGATGCCGTAAATGAAGGGACTTTCCTGGGCCTTCGCCGGGGAAAGCAATCCCGGGAGGCTGAACAAGAGAGCGCAGGGAAACCAGTAATGTCGACCGACGATTCGCATTTTGTTGTTCTTTATTATTGCGGAGGAATGCTCTCGATCTTACACGCCGGAGCACGCACACGGGCAGCGCTTTGACAGTAAGCTCGGCCGGGATTTCTGTTATGTTAAACAGCACCGTCCGGGCGGCGCGCCTTTGCAATCGCTGATCTGGCCGGGCTGCGTCTGTAACACACACTTCTCGGGGGAAGACAATGATCGACAGACGGGAATTCACGCTTGGCGCCGCCGCTGGTGCGCTGTATGCGGGAAGCGGCGCCTTTGACGCGCTGGCTGCCGGAACGCCGACGCAGGAGGCGCTGGTCATCGACGCGATGGGCGAAATCCGCGAGGTGTATACCGACGAGTTGTGCCGTGAAATGATCGATTCCGGCATCAATTCCGTCACCGTGACCCTCTGTGACCCCAAATCGTTCGAGGCGCAGGCTTACGAATGGGCGATAAACGGGGTGCTCGAGTACGACCGGCTGATAGAAAAGGAATCCGAGTTCTGGCTGAAGGCGACCAGGGTCGCCGATATCGATGCCGCGCGCAGTGCGGGAAAGATCGCCCTGTTTTACCTGTTCCAGAACTCCACGCAGTTCGGCAGGAATCTCGACAACGTCGACGTGTTCTACGGACTCGGCGTGCGTTCGAGCCAGATCACCTACAACTACCAGAACTGGGCCGGCGCCGGCTGCAACGAGCTGAACGGCTCGGGACTCACGGTGTTCGGGCAGCAGCTGGTCGAGAAGATGAACGAGGTCGGCATGCTGATCGATCTGTCGCATGCCGGCATGAAGACCATGGCGGATGCGATCGAGGCGTCGCAGGCGCCCGTAATCGTGTCGCATTCCTGCTGCAAGGCACTCTACGATCACAACCGCAATACGACCGACGAGAACATACGGGCGATCGCCGAAAAAGGCGGCGTCTTCGGCGTCACGCAGATGCGGCCTTTTATGACCCGGCAAATCGACAATGCCGTGCATTTCTATTACCAGCACATCGAGCATGCGCTGAACGTCGCCGGCAGCGATCACGTGTGTATCGGCTCCGACCGCGATCACCGGCGCCTGACACTCACCGAGGAGTATCTTGCCGAACTGAAGGCCGAGGAAGGCGAGAATTTCGACCGGGCGATGTGGCCGCTCTACTTCGAGGAGCTGAACGGCCCGCGCCGCATGGAGACGATCTGGGACGGGCTCTCGAGGCGGGGCATGGCGGACGGACAGCTCGAGAAGCTGTTCGGACTCAACATCCTGAGGCTGTACCGGGACGTGATCGGCTAGCCGACCTTCCCGACCCGGGTCAGAGCCCGGCTCTTACCCGGGGGGTCAGTCGACGACGATACGCGGATCCATGGCCGGGCCGCCCTGCATTTCGACGCCGTACTCGTAGCTGCGGCCCCGCTCGGCCGGACCGCCGATCGTGACGGACACGACGCTCGCGCTCGAGCCGCGGCGCGTCGCACCTTCGAAGGGTGCGCCGCTGAAGAAATCGACGAAGAATTGCCGATCCGAACCGATCAGCACCCACTGCACGCGGTCGCCGATACAGACATGCACTTCCTCGGCGTCTCCGTCGCGATAACTGAGCACCGGCGGGCCGTCACCCGATGGCTCCACCTGGATCGTGTGATTCCCGGCACAGTTGTCCTGCCCCAGTGAAACGCTGCTCCCCAGTAGCAGCAGAACGACCAACATCGCGGTAATACCGCTCATTGTTTTCATGATCTTCTCCCGTTCCGATTATTTATTTTTACTTCAATTGCAGCAGTTATGGCGCGCCGTTCGATATCAGTTGCTTGAATCTTTCTTCCTGCCTGAGATCGGCGATGACGGGATCGAGTAACAGCAGTTCCCGCTGATACTCGAGCTCGACGGCGCGCTCCAGTGCTGCAAGCGCGTGCTCCGTTTCGCCGAAGCCGGCGTGAATCAGCGCGCTATTGTAATACACGTACATATCGTCCGGCGCCCGGGCCCGCGCCTTTGCATCCAGTTCCTTCGCTTTTTCGCGATTGCTGAGGCGCGAATAGTAATAAGCCACATCAGACAGCACATCGGTATTGCTATCGTTGATCGCCAGCACCTGCTCGCCGAGCTCGATGGCGCGTTTGTAGGCGACATCCGCCACCGTCTTCTTGGACTCGGTGAAGGAATACGCATCCGCGAGATTTCCCCACAGCTGATAATCGTTCGGCGCCATGTTCACGGCCATCGCGTAGCGGTCCGCGGCGCGTTCGAAATCGCCGACGTAGTAGTACATCGACCCGGTATTGGAGAATGCGCTGCGTGTCGGCTTGATCTCCAGCGACTCGTCCCATGCTGCGGCTGCCTTCTTGAAGTCACCCGCGAGGTACCAGGCGGCGCCGAGATTGTTCAGCGCCTGCGCATCGTCATCGGCGCGGTTGACGAACATCTGGTAAAACTCCGCTGCTTCCAGGAACCGGCCATGATCGAAAAGGAAGTTCCCCATCGCGTTGAAACTGGTCCAGTTGCTTACGTCCGTCTCGATGGCGCGGCGCAGATCGGCTTCAGCGTCCGCGGCTCGGCCCAGCGCCTTGTAGGTCTCGGCGCGACCGATGTAGGCATCCGTGAGACTCTCGTTGTCGTCGAGCGCATTCTGGTATTCATGCAGTGCGTTTTCGTATTTGCCCGATACGTTGTAAAGACCGCCGAGCGCGAGGTGCACGTCGTTCGAGTCCTCGTCGATTTCCAGCGCCCGCTGGCAGGCACGTTCCGCGCTGCCGAAGCGGCTCGCGTCCCGCGACAGGCGGTAGCCTGCCAGGTGTCTCTTGCACATTGCGGCGTGCGCATTGGCAAATTCCGGGTCGATGGCCAGCGCTTCCCGCAACAGGCTTTCCGCGAGTTGCAGTGAGGTTTCGTCCGGCGGCAGACGCAACAGGTCGATGCCGCGCAGATAGGCGTCGTAGGCGTCCACGTTGCGCGTGCCGAGATTCTTGAGGCGGCGCTCGGTAGCGACGGGCAGCACGACGTGCAGCGCATGCGCCACGTGCCGGGCGATGTCTGCCTGGATTGCATAGATGTCGGACAGCCGCCTGTCGTAGCTGTCGGACCAGAGCTCGTTACCGTCGTCACCGTCGATCAGCCGCGCGGTAACGGATACCTGGTCGCCGTAGCGGCGGACGTTGCCCAACAAAACCGCCTCCGCATCGAGCCGTTTCGCAATGGACATCACGTCCAGGACGGAATCCTTGAGCTGGGTGGTTGCGTTCAGCCCGACCACACGGAACTCGTTCAAGCGCACGATCAGGCTTCGAATCTCTTCCGTCAGACCGTCGCTGAAGTATTCCGTGTCCGCGGATGCATTGTTGTTCGTAAATGGCATGACGGCGATCGATCTTCGCGACGGTTCCCAGAAGTTCTGCGACAAGTAGAACAGGAGGCCGCCGCCGCCAAGGGTCATGACGATGACGAGGCAAACGAAAGGCAAAAAGGCCAGTCTTGGCGCGCCCCCGTCGGTTACCTCGTGGCGCACGATGCCGCGCAGGGTTATTTCATAGGCCCAGGCCAGGATGGCCGTGACCGGGAAACCGAGCACCACGAGCACGATCAGGATCGTCATCGAGTTGCCGGGCAGCGGCAGGCGATCGACGACGACATCCGCGACCTGCAGCAGGACCCACGCAGCGACGGTATATGCGACGAGCGCACGAAAGACGCTGCGATTGCGGAGTTCCTGGACGAGGTCTTTGAGCCGGTGCTGCATACGCGACGAGTCCCCCAATAGCCTCAGCGTCATTCCCTGAATCGAGCAGCCGTGAAATGCACCGCGCGCCTGGCGCTTCGATTCATATTGCCTCAAAAAATGTGGCCTTTCAGTATTTTCGGCGGCACAGACCGCCGTCCCCGGGTGCATCGGCAGCCCGTCAAGCACGGCCGCGCCGTCGCGGCCGTCGCTTGCGACCCGTGCCGCCGTACTCTCGACATGATCTTAAGCATTTGTCGTTAATGTATGAAAAAACGAGATAATTTGTGCCGCAATCGAGTTGTTCGGCTGCGTCGAACCTGCGGCGCGGGCCTGCGGCCCGGTCATGCCGAAAAACGCTGCCAAGCTCACCCGGATTGCCGGCACCCCGTTGAGATTGCGCCGCCGCGCAGGGGCTAGAATAGAAGCAATCCCAGGGGCGCAACAGGAGCCGTCCGGCACGCGAAGTGGCTAGCTTTTTCGAAGAACTGAAGCGTCGCAAGGTGATTCGCGTGGCGATCGTCTACGGCATCGTCGCGTTCGCCGTCATCCAGGCGGCGGACATCATGATTCCGGCGCTCGAGCTGCCCGACGCATTCAACACCTTCGTAATCGTCGCCACCCTGCTCGGCTATCCGATCGTCATCGTACTTGCCTGGGTCTACGACATCGTGCCAGACGCCGTTTCGCGGCAAGCGAGGGCAATGGATGCCGCATCAGGAACATCGGGTCGGGGTCCCTCGCTGGCCTACGCGCTCGCTATCCTGTTTGCGATCATTGCCTTGGGGGCATTCGGCTGGATGCATTACCAGTCGACGACCGCTGTCCCGGCGGCGCGGCCGCCGCTGGCGTACATCGATTCAGTGGCGGTAATGCCGCTCGACAATCTCACCGGCGATGCGAACTACGATCATGTCGGTATCGGCATCACCGAGGAGATCATCACGCACCTCGCCCGTATTCCGCCCCTGAAAGTCATTTCTCGGCATTCCGTAGAGGCTGTCAGCGGACAGGGGCTCACCATTCCGCAACTCGCGAACGCACTTGGCGTTCGCCACGTGATCGAGGGCTCTGTGCGGCTCGATAGCGGCGGTCTTCGCGTGACGCTGCAACACATCAACGCGGAATCCGATGCGCATGTCTGGGCAGAGACTTTTCGCGGCAAATCGGACGACGTCATTGCCTTGCAGGAAGACGTCGCGAGACAGGTGTCGAGCCGGATCGTCACGATGATCCCCGGCATCTCACAACCCAACGAAAAGTCGCACAGCAACCTCGGCCCGGGCCAGAAAGCCTATCTGCGCGGCAAGCGCTGGCTCGGCCAGCGCACACCCGAGGGCATCCGCAAGGCGATCGACGATTTCGCCGAGGCGGTAGCGCTCGACCCGGACTATGCGCCCGGCTACGCAGACCTGTCGTCTGCTTACGCGCTGGCGCTTTCGTATCGTTATGAAGTCGGCATGGACGGCTACCAGCTGGCAGCCCGGTCGCTGGCGATGGCCGAAAAATCTCTCGACCTCGATCCCGATCTGGCCGCCGGCTACGCCGCGCGCGGGCTGTTAGGCGCGTTGACCGGCGCACCGGCGGCGGCGGTCGCCGCCGATTTCGAACGCGCCGCGCAACTACAACCCAATGCCGCCAGTATTCCGAGCTGGCGCGCGCGTTCACTTGCCGAGCTCGGACAAATCGACGCAGCACTGGCGGAAGCGGGCCGGGCCGTCGATCTCGACCCGTTGGCCCCGGGCCGCCACATCGCGCTGGCCGAATTGTCGCTGCAGCTCGGGCATTACGACAGCGCGATCGCGTCCTCGAAGATTGCGACAACGCTGGAGCCACGCCAGATTCGCGGCCGCGCCAACGAAGCGCGCGCGCTACTGCTTAGCGGTCGCGCCGACGAGTGCGCGAACCTGTCACTCGGTCCGCACCGCGTGTTGCGTGCAACCTGTCTCGACGCGATGGGGCGCGAAGCGGAAGGCCGCGCGATCGTCGCCGACGTGCTTGCCGACCTGCGCAGCAAGTCGATGACCCAGGCGGCCGCCGGTTATTCCCTGGTCATTACCTACGAGGACCTCGCCGTCGACTTTGCCTGGCACGGTGACGCGAGGAAGGCACTCGAATGGGCCGCCCTCGCCTACGGCAAGTCGCCGCTCGGCCTCGAGATTCGCGTTCTCGAATCGGCGTTGTTCGATGCCGTGCGCAACGATCCGGAGTTCTCGCACACGATCCGTGAAATCCGCAGTGGCATCTACGAGCGGGTCCGACGAGACAGCATTCAATATCGCTAGTTCGACTGTCCGAGAGAAGGATCGCAGCTCGTCGCTCTCGCACAACCATGTACAAAAAAAGCCGCTCCCACGTAGCCACTGCCACGACGTAACTGTCATTTTTTTGGCTTTTGTTTTCCACTTGGTATGATGCGCCGCTTATAGAGAACCCGGAGCATCCGAGATGCGACAGTCTGTCCTGCTCACCGGCCTTTCCTTGTTCCTCTTTGTCGTCGCCTGCTCGGGCCGCGATGCGGGCGAACCGGCTATCACGAAAACGCCCCCTGAAACGAATCCGTTTTTCATCGAAAGTCCTTTGCCGTACGGCATGCCGCCGTTCGATCGCATCGACAGCGAACATTACGTGCCGGCGTTCGAGCGCGGCATGGCTGAGCAGGAATCCGAAATCGAGGCCATCGCCGCGAATCCGGAGGCGCCGACGTTCGAGAACACGATTGTCGCGATGGAGCGATCCGGCCGGTTGCTGGAGCGGGCTCAGCGCGTGTTCGGCGCACTGACCAGTGCGCACACCAACGACAGGCTCAAGGAGATCGAGATGGAGATGGCGCCCAGATTCGCGGCGCACGCCGACAAGATCCTCCTGAATCCCGACCTCTTCGCGCGCGTACGCGCACTCTACACCGCGCGCGGCACGCTCGGACTCGATGCCGAATCACGGCGGCTCCTCGATCGCTACCACACCGATTTCGTGCGCGCCGGGGCCGAACTGTCGGATGAGCAAAAAGCGCGTCTGCGTGACATCAATACCGAGCTTGCCGAATTGCAGACGGCGTTCAGCCAGAACGTGCTGAACGAAGTGAATGAGCTGGCTATCGTGGTCGAATCGCGCGAACAGCTCGCCGGGCTTTCCGAGAGCCAGATTTCGAGCGCCGCCAAGGAAGCGGCGTCCCGCAATCTCGACGGCAAGTTCGTGCTTGCCCTGCAGAACACGACGCAGCAGCCGCCGCTGACGTCGCTCAGAAATCGCGCGTTGCGGCAGCGTATCCAGCAGATCTCGGAATCGCGCGGCAGCCGGGGCAACGCGTACGATAACCGCGGCATCGTTACCCGTGTACTGGCGCTGCGCGCCGAGAGGGCGGCGCTGATCGGCTACGACACGCATGCCGCGTACATGCTCGACGACCAGACTGCCGGGACCGTCGAGGCGGTGAACGACATGTTGGGTCGGCTGGGACCGCGTGCCATTGCCAATGCGCGGCGCGAGGCCGCCGATTTACAGGCACTGATCAATCGCAGCGAGAACGAGCCATTCCCGCTCGCATCGTGGGACTGGCTCTACTACACCGAGAAGCTCAGGCAACAGCGCTTCAGCTTCGATGCCACGCTGCTGAAACCTTATTTCGAGATGAACCGCGTGCTGCACGACGGCGTGTTCTTTATGGCCGAGCAGGTATACGGCGCCACATTCGAACCGCGCCCCGACCTGCCGGTGTACCAGGAAGACGTACGGGTTTACGAGGCGTTTCTCGACGGGAAACCACTGGGATTGTTTTTCTTCGACCCTTACGCCCGCGAGTCCAAACGCGGCGGCGCCTGGATGAATGCCTATGTTTCGCAAACCAGGCTGCTCGATCAGAAACCCGTCGTCGGCAATCACCTGAACATCGTCAAGCCGCCCGAGGGCGAACCGACGTTGCTCACGCTGAACGAAGTGACGACGATGTTTCACGAGTTCGGCCACGCCTTGCACGGCCTTTTTTCTGACGTGAGGTATCCGCGATTCGCCGGGACGAGCGTGCCGCGTGATTTCGTCGAATATCCCTCGCAGGTACACGAGATGTGGGCAACCTGGCCCGAGGTCCTCGCCAACTACGCGAAGCACCATGAAACCGGGGAACCGATACCGCAGGACCTGCTCGATCGCGTATTGCAGGCGCAGAAGTTCAACCAGGGATTCGAACAGTCCGAATACCTCGCCGCCGCCATCGTCGATCAGGCATTACATCAGCTGAAAGCCGCGGACATTCCGCCGGCGGAAGCACTGATGGAATACGAAGCCAGGATACTGCGCGACAAGCGGATGAACTTCGAACCGGTCCCGCCGCGCTACCGCACACCGTACTTCAGTCACATCATCGGCGGCTATTCCGCCGCTTACTACTCCTACATCTGGAGCGAGGTGCTCGACGCCGACAGCGTCAAATGGTTTGAGGAGAACGGCGGCATGAAGCGCGAGAATGGCGATCACTTTCGCAAGACGCTGTTGTCGCGCGGCGGCAGCCGTGACGCCATGGAATTGTTCCGCGAATTCCGCGGCGCCGAGCCGTCGATCGAACCGCTGCTGGATCGCCTCGGACTGAACTAGCCCGGCGCCGCGGCCATAACCTTGGTACCTCGACTTGCCTCTTTGGTGTCCGGCACCAGTCGCTCAGTCCAGCTCGAGGCGCTGGCGCAGAATCTTCTGAGCTACCTTGAACAGCAGTATGCCGAGAATGATGACGGCAATACCGAGCACCACGAATATCGCGCTCTTGCGTTCGAGGAATGATTCACCGAGATAGACCGTGGCAAGTGCGTAAGGCAGTTCTGTGATCGCGAGCGCAGCGAGATACAAAGCGAAGCGATAGCGAAGGATACCGAGAACGTAACCCGGGATCTCGGACGGAATCGCAGCCTGGAACAGGAGTATGTGAGCAAACCGGGCCCGGGTCCCGAGTTCGTGCGCCCAGCCGCTGATCTTGTCCTCGTCAACGAACGCGCTGACGACGGCACGCCCCAGATATCGACCGATGCAGAATGACAGGATGCCGCCGAGCAGCCATCCGAGCCACAGTAATGCGAACGTACCGGCTTTGCCCCACGCGTAGATCGCCACCGGTGCGACGATGGCACTCGAGAAAAACGCGACCATCGCAGAGATCATCGCGAGCAGAACGAACACCACCATTCCGAGGACTGGCGCGTGCGAGATGAACCCTTCCGTCCAGACGATCAATTCCTCGGCGCTGTTGTGCAATTCGTCGGACGCAGCAATCAGGCCGACCAGGACGATGAGGGTCCCGACGATGATGATGTGCCGTCGCAAGATTTCGCGAATGTTCATCGTGCGGGCGCAATATATTCGCGCAAAGGCAGGGCTCTGGATGAAACTACCTACTTTCCTAGAAGCGCTTGTCCGTACGCTCGATATACATGTCCATTTCACCGTCCTCGTACATTTTTATGTAGAACGAATCGGGATCACATTTGTAGGGAAATATCTCCGCATTATCGTCGCGCTTCCACATGCGGCGCCGCACCGGTGGTCGCGCGTAGTTTTCCGGGTCATGCACCGTGACCACCATGGTCAGGGCATTGCCGTCGTCGCTCAGATAGTAGCGCTCCTCGATACGCGCGTTCTCACCGATGAGCTCGCCGCGAAAATCGCGTACCGTTTTCTCGAGATTAGTCGTATTGATGACGAGCGTGCTGCCTTCCCAGTGGCCGTTGGAGTGTCCCATACGGGACGGCGGCATAACTTCACTCGGCTTGCGTCCGTCCATCCAGATGCGGCGCACGATGGATTCATATTCGTAGATCATCGTGTATCGGTTCTCCGATTCGATGATCTCGAATGGAAACGAATAGGTCGTCAGTGCCGGCAATCCGACCGAGGTGCAGCGAACGTCGGGCTGATCGTAATAGGGAAGATAGGACTCGAGCCATGCTTCGCCCGCCGGCGTCAGCGCCATTGTGTACTTGCGAAAGTCGAGTTCCTGCGTCGCCGTCCAGGTCCCGGCTATGTCGACGGGATTCGGCGGCATCGCCTTTTTTTCCTTCGGTTGTTCGCGCACCGCTCGCCACGGACCGGGATCTTCCCGCGACGCTGACGCGCCTTCCTGCGTGTAGATGCCGCTCATCGTATCGCCGTCGATCTTGCCGACCATCCTGCGATCGAACACGAATCCGCGGATGTCGCGGCTGTCGGCGATGATGACGACCTCATCCCCGTCGGTTTCCACAGTTGTCGGGCCGCCTTCGAGGTACGCGACCCAGCCATCGCCCGCCTTTTCGATCTCCAGGAGGCCGGTCAAGGTTCGATCCTTGTCCGTAAGGGACAGCATCCAGCGGCCTCCTATGTCATTCGCCTTCGCCAGAGAAACTAATAACAGGGCGCCGATCAGGAAAATCGTCTGTAATAATTTCTGCATCGGACTCTTACTCCGGCACCTGATCTACCAGCACGGTTCCGTCGGGCAGCGTGATCGTTATGATCGATATCATCTTCATGCCGTCGCGACCGAGGAAACCGTAGATCTCCACCTCGTCACCGACCTTGATCGTGTCTTTCTTCCAACCCTTGCGGGCCAGCCACACGACCGGGGAACCGCGGGCGTCCCAGGTTTCCTCCTCGCCGTCTTCGTTCTTGACCACCATCAAGTAGCGAACGTGCGGATTTCTGAACCACACTTGCGTAATGGTGCCTTTCATTCGTGCGGTCTTGTCGGCGACAAACTCCGCCGTAAAAGAGTGATGACCGCGCGCAACCGTGGCCAGCATCATGCCGGCAAGCAACATCGCTGCCAGGGCCATTAATGGCGGAACGCGCTTATCTTTCATCGCAAATACCGTGTCATTCGACATTTTCGCTCTTTGAGAACCCCAGAATCTTACACCAGTTGCCGGGCCCAGGTGGCGATCCGACTCGGCATGCGATTCCGTCAACGACGACTCGCACCGTCAAATTTGCGCAACGCTAGAACCTTTTTTTCCCGCTGCGCGACATACTGTCAAAAGGTCATGCGCGTGCGCTCTTGCACGCACTACATTCAACCCGTTGCGGAGGACATCTTGAAAACTCGATTTCTTTCAGCATTGATTTCACTCGCATTCCTGGTGCTTCTGGCGGGCTGTGGCGGAGGCGGCGGTGGCGGCGCGGCCGCGCCTCCCCCGCCGCCCCCACCGCCACCTCCGCCGCCGGCCGCGATGTCTGCCTCCGGCCTATGGGTCGGCGATGCCGTGACACCCGACGTGCCGGACATCGTCACGAGCTTCGAATTCAACGACGCGGATGGCTTCACGCTGGGTAATGCTCCGTTTAGCGCCGTATTCGATGGTGGTGTAACTGAGACCCGGGGTGTTCCGGCGTTTTACACCGACGGCGCGTTTTCGTGGCATATCGATACCGCCGATGGATCCATAACCTTCCCGACGCCGGGCGATTCGCTGTCCTTTTTCACGCGGACGGTTTCCGCAGGGAATGTTGCGACGATCGAGGTGCTGGACGAGAACGGAGCGCAGATCTCGATGACCGCCGTGCCCGACGCATTCACCCAGATCTCGGTCAATCGGGCAGCCGGCCAATCGCGTATCGGCCGAGTCGTTATCACCGTGACGACCGGCGAGATCGTGATCGACTCGTTCTCCTTCGGCTTTCCGAGTACGGCGTCCACAGACGACATCGCCTGCGTATTCGCTCCGGCGCCCCGCGACGAATTCGCCTGCATCCTTTCCGATGTGGGGACCGGCGATCTCGTCGCCGCCGCCAACGGGACCTTCGCGGTGAATGGCGACCAGGTGAGCGGTGCGGGAAATGTCTATGCGGCACCGGGCGGATCGTTGGCGGACGGCTCGGCGATTGCACCGCTGAATCTGAGCGCCGGCACCGTCGCCGAGGATACGTCGCTCGAGCTGACCGTTACCAGCACCGGGCTCGCCATTGCTGTCACGACGGCATTTGACGCGACTTATGATCGCGGCGCGGATCTGAGTACCGTGATGGCCATGTATTCGGATTTCGATATTTTTGGCGACATGTCATCGTTCGACATTGACGCCGCAGGCACCATCAGCGGTCAGACCGCGAGCGGCTGTGTCATCAGCGGCCAGGTATCGGTCATCGACGCGGCCGCAAACGCCTACGACGTCAATTTCGTTGCAGACGCTGCCACCTGCGGCGCGCTCGCTGGTGCCTACGATGGGCTCGGTACGACCCAGGACAACGTGGCGATGGATGATACGTTTATCTTCGCGGTATTCATCGACGGCCAGGCAATGATCGTCGGGCAGGCAGTCAAGTAAACGGTCGGGCTGCGCAACAAGATCGATGATGCGCGGTACCGTCAATCGGCGGCGAGCATGTCGTATTCTTCGTCGGGGGATTCCGCTGCCTGACCGACCTCCTGCACGCGCAGTCCGAACACGCTCGCGAAAAGGCCGGCGGCTGCGTCGGCCTGGCTTGCGCCCTTGAATCCTTCGCCCAGTTTCATCTTTTGGCCATCGCGACCGATCGCGTTGACCGAATAGTGAATCGTATGTCGCCTGCCGGAACTCGATTTCGCGGCCACGTGTTTTTCCAGTCTGATGACATCCGATCGCCGCATGCGCCGCTGGCTGACGGGAATACCGAGAATGCGGCGCACGCTTTGGATCTCGTCGCCGGACTGCATGACCTCGAGCGAGTTGAGCACAGCGTAAAGTCCAGCGACGACCACGAGAATACCAACGAGCCCGACGACACCGCCCATGATCGGGTGCCCTTCATAGCGCAAGAGCCACCAGCCGGCGCCTGCGAAGATGGCACCGACGACAGCGGCAGTGGTCGCGCCTCCCAGGTTGCGGCCTATCGGGAAATGCATGGACGGCCCGCCGGCCTTGTAGGTCAGGTCGACGAGATCTTCGATGGCCTTCATGTCGATCTTCTTTTGTCTGCCGCGCGCGTGCTGTATCGACGAATCAGACAAACCGGCCGACTTCCTGCCAGTTGCATAGACCGGTATCTCGTAATTGCGATCGACGTCGACACCTGGCAACCGCGCACTGATATTCAGGCGCCACAGGTAGTACGAATCGTCGCTCTGCTCTGCGTCGGACTGGTTGAGATTGTGCGGCACGTCGAACCGAAAGCGCAGCCGCGAACCCCTCGGCCCGGGCGATACCTGCGCAAGCTGCGTGTCCTGCCACTTGACGTCTTCGTGCCGGCTGCGGTCTTCGCCGCTACCGGAAACGTAACTGTGCAGATTGCTTAATGTCAGCGAAAAATCGCTATTTACATCGTATTGCAAGTTCAGATCGATTGTGCCGCCTACGTGCCCACCGATCGATCCGGGAAACGGATCGAGCGTGAGCGGCGCAGGTCCGAATCGCCGCCACTCGAGCGTGCGCTTGACAGCCCAGGTAATGAGGCCGATGCCGACGAGCGGAAACAGCAGACCGATCAGTGCCAGCCAGTTGTCTTTTTGCGTAATCTCCGTGTAGATGACGAACGGCAGTGGCGCCGATATCAGGTTCCAGAACGCGGCGAACGCCCAGGCAGCCCACATCGTCGGCTTGGAGTCCGAACGGATTTCCGCCGTCTGCCACTTGTCGTTCGCGAGCCACGGCGCATCCCGGAGCATGGGGTCCTCCGGATCTTTTTCCTGCGGCGCACGGAAAACGGCGATGATCAGACCGAGTCCAACGCCACCGAATACCAGGAAGAAGATCGCCTTGAAGCCGATCAGTCCCCAGCGTACCGACCGGTCGATAATCGAGTCTGCCGGATCCTCGGGATTGACATAGACGGTTATTGTTTCGCCGCGACTTCGAAGACCACTCAGGTAGCGGCCCATGTCCCGCTGGTAGTCGCCGATATTGTCGGAGCCACCCGAAATGCCGACTCGGTCATTGATGTAGCGGCGGCCACCATATTCGTAGCCATACTCGGCGAATGCCCTGTAGGTATCAGACTCGTCTCCCGAGTTCGTTTCATAACCGGCCCGCTGCAACGTCGCCTGTACCGGTATCCACTCCCGCATCTGCCAGGCATCGAGCAGGTTGTTGCCAATCGAATACCCCATCCAGACGCCGACACCGAAGAATGGAAGCGCAAACAGAAATAGGAAGATCTTGGCTTTCATCAGGCGCCGGCCTCACGAGACGGTGTCAGCCTAGCAATCGCGCGGGCAAACGGCTGTGAGGGTGGTCTCAGTCTAATCGCCCTGCGATTCCGGAATGACCGTTCGAATCGTGAAATTTCTGGTCCCTGTCGTGGGTCCCGGGCGGTAATGACATGATGGCATCGATGCTTTACGGAATGTCGCGTCTGCGTTTAAGCATTTCACCAAGCGGTGATCAGATTGAATGTCACCGACCCGCGGACTGCGCGAATTTCCGGATGATCCCTTGCCTAAAAACCAAGTCGATCGACGAGACGGTGCCAGCGAACCAGTGCCGGCAGGAACCACGGTCTGCCCGTGTACAGAAATCTGGTGTCGAAGGGCAAATCGTCGAACGCTGTCCTGCCCTCTTCTTCGTTACCGAGCATCTTGTATCCGAGCTTGGTGCCAAAGAAACTCGCGCGGGCGACCCCCGATCCACAGTAACCCATCGCATAGTAGAGCCCGTCATGTTGCCCGAGATGCGGAGAATGATCGAAGGTGTATGCAACAAAGCCGGACCAGCTGTGCGTGATGCGCGTCTGTTCCAATTCAGGAAATACATCGAGCAACATCTTGCGCAGGTCCCTCGCGTTCTTTTCGGGCCGGTCTCCGGGTCCGGCGGCGCGACCACCGAACAGAATGCGTTCACCGTCCGGCGACGGCCGGTAATACGCGAATACGCGCCGGCTGTCGCCGTACATTCGCCGCGTAGGCATCAGCGTGTCCATGAGTCCCGGCGCCAGGGGTTCTGTCGCAATCATCGCACTGCGAATCGGTAACAAGCGGCGCCGGAACCAGGGCATCGCGTTACCCGTGTAACCGTTCGTGCAGATCGCCACCTGCCTGGACTCGACGTCACCGCGATTCGTCGATACGAGGAATCCGTTCGCGTGCCTCCGGAGCTTGATGACCGCGGTCTGCGGCGCGAATACGGCCCCGGCTTCCCTGACGACGCGTAACAGACCATCGTGGTATTTCGCCGGATGCAGGCCGCCATCAATGCGGTATCGCACACCGCCATAGAAACGGTCAGTGCCGATTTCCTCGCGAACGCGTTCCCGCGGAATCATCTCCGCATCGATGCCGGTCGTTTCAACTTGTGTTTCTACCTCCCGCGCAAGTTGTTCATAATGTGACGGCCGCGAGGCGCATCGGAAGCGTCCGCTTTGATGAAAATCGCATTCGATGTTCTCGGACTCCGTCAGCTCCCTGATGAAATCGACGAACTCGATGCTCTGTCTGAGGATTGCGTGCGTGCGTGCGCTGCCGTATCGCGCGGTAAGTCCCTTGACACCAAGCTTGTGAAAGCTAGGCCCGAGCATGCCGCCGTTGCGGGTGCTCGCGCCGTATCCTGTGAAGCTCGCCTCGCACACGAGCACGGATTTGCCCGCCCGCGCCAGCACCAGCGCGGTCGTGAGGCCGCTGAATCCGCCGCCAACGATGAGCGCATCGACTTCGGTCGGCAGTTCGACCAGCGATTCCTCCGGGCGCGGCACAGCCTCCCACCAGTAAGGGTAAAGTTTCAAATCCCTGAAAACGTCAGTCATACGCGGCTCCCGGTGAGCGAGACGGCCTACATGCTATGCTGCACCGGGTTCCCCGGGCAATAACGACAATAATGCAAGACTACGGTTTCCTGTCTGTCGTCCCGCCGCTCCTGACGATCGTCGTTGCCATCTGGAGCCGCAACGTCATCCTGGCGCTGATCGTCGGTATCCTGTGCGGTTCGCTGATCATCACCGATTACAACCCGTTCAACGCCCTCCTGAACGCCGTCGAGGACCAGGTGCTGAAGGAAATCGCCGCAGGGACGCAGGTGCAGGTGATTCTCGCGATCATGATCATCGGCGGGTTCGTCAACCTGCTCGAGCAATCAGGCGGTGCCAGGGCATTTGCCGGCATGATGACACGCGTTATCTCGTCGGGCGCGAAGGCGCAGATGCTCGCCTGGCTGTCGGGACTCGCAATCTTTTTTACCGATTCCGGCAACGCGCTGATCATCGGGCCGCTTTACCGCTCCGTGTTCGACCAGTTCAAGCTTTGCCGGGAAAAGCTCGCCTACATTCTCGATACGACCGCGTCACCGATCAGCATCCTCATACCGTTCATCGGCTGGGGTGCGTACATCATGTCACTCATCGAAACGGCTTACGACGACATCGGGCTCACGGAAAATGCATTCTCGGTGTTGCTGAACGTCTTTCCCTACCAGTTCTATGCCTTCCTTGCGTTGCTGACCGTGCCGATCGTCATCTGGAGCGGAAGAGACTACGGTCCGATGCTACGCGTGCAAAAGCAGTACCTCATCGATCTCGAAAAAAGAAAAGATCACGCGACCGCGACGTCATCGGTCGAGATCGAAGCAGATACCGAAGACCGTCTTGGCATTTTTCTATGGCCGCTGGGCGTCATGTTGCTGCTTGTTGGCTCACTCATCACCTGGCACTGGACGCACGACGGTGTAACCGGCGTACATATCCGCTCGACGCTCGCCATTTCCTATCTCACGGCATCGATGACCTGCGCCGTCATGATGAAACGCCACAAATCGGTGTCTTATACCGAATCGCTCAATATTTTTATCAAAGGATCGGAAAAACTCGTTTATATCTCGATCATCCTGGTGCTCGCCTGGTCACTGAACTCCGTCACGGGTGACCTGCGCACGGCCGACTATCTTGCCTCGGTCATCAGCGACACCGTCGCGCCGGCCTATTTCCCGATGCTCGTTTTTGTCCTCGGCGCACTAACCTCACTCTCGACAGGCTCCTCTTACGGCACGTTCGCGATCCTGATGGCGATCGCCGTGCCGGTCGGCTTCGAACTCGGCGCATCGATGTACCTGACGATTGCTGCGGTGCTGAGCGGCGGGCTGATGGGCGATCACGCCTCGCCCATCTCGGACACCACCGTGCTCGCCTCTGTCGGTGCGGACTGCAATCACCTGAGCCACGTGACAACCCAGGGCGCCTATGCCTTGCTGACCGGGGCCGTTACCATACTTGCGTACTGGATGGCGGGCATTTACGAATCGCCGTATGTCGTGTTCGTGGCCGTTGTCATCCTGTTTATCAGTATGACGCTGGCGATGCGGTTCTTCGGCGAGGAAACCGGCGCAGCCGGCAGCGAGCCGCGGACGCGGAAAACAGGAAGGACCGGACTATGACTATCAGACGACGAACGTTCCTTGGCTCATTGATCGCAGCGCCCGTTTCTGCAGCAGTTCCTAGACTCGTCGCGGCGCAGTCGGCCAAACCGCACGTCGCCGTCGCCGGCGCGGGTGCGTTCGGCGGCTGGACCGCCCTGAACCTGCTGCGCAACGGCGCAAGAGTGACGCTGATCGATCCCTGGGGCCCGGGCAACTCGCGGTCGAGCTCCGGCGGCGAGTCGCGGGTCATCCGGCATTCCTATGACAAGACGATCTACGTCGAGATGGTGAAACGATCGCTGGTGTTGTGGCACGAAGCCGCGGAACGTTGGCAGCGGCCGCTGCTCCACGTGACCGGCGTGTTGCATATGCGCAGGGCGGATTCGCCGATTAATCTGGAAGGCAGCAGCTTTCTGATGCGCGCGGCGAAGGTGCCGCATGAGCAACTGACTCATGACGAACTGGTCAATCGTTACCCGCAGATCAACGTGAGTGGCATCGAAAGCGCGCAGTTCGAACCGACGGCCGGCTTCTTGCTCGCGCGGCGCGCCTGCCAGGCAGTGGTCGATGCTTTCGTGAAGGAAGGAGGTGACTACCGTGCCGCCTACGTGCAGCCCGGAACGATTGTCGACGGGAGCATGTCGGGCATCCGCTTATCGGATGGCAGCACGCTGGTCGCGGATCAATACCTCTTCGCTTGTGGTCCCTGGCTCAAGACAATGTTTCCGGAGGTCCTTGGCCCTCACCTGCGCATCTCGCGCCAGGAGATGTTCTACTTCGGCACGCCGGCAGGCGATCGCCGTTTCGATGCTGGTGTGTTACCGGTGTGGACCGACCTCGGCGAGGAGGTGTGGTACGGCATCCCCGGCGGTGAACAGCGCGGCTTCAAGGTCGCGGATGACGCACGCGGGCCGGAGCACGATCCGACGTCCGTCCAACGCACGGTGTCGGTGGAAGGCATCCGTGCCGCCACAGAGTATGTCGCCTATCGTTTCCCGGGTCTCGCGAAAGCACCGCTGATCGAATCCCGCGTGTGCCAGTACACGAACACGCGGGATGGTGACTTTATCGCCGACCGGCATCCCGAGGCAGACAATGTCTGGCTCCTGACCGGCGGATCGGGCCACGGCTTCAAGCACGGTCCCGCGCTCGGCGAAATGGTCGCGGCACAGGTACTCGGCAGCAAACCGGTCGAGTCGACATTCGCGCTGTCGAGATTCTACGCGTGATGCCTGGAATCGCGGCTGAAGCCGCTCCTACAAATCCATATAGTGACGTGGGAGCTGTTCGAGCTGCGATCGGGTCAGCTCGGTGACGAAGAAAATCACAAGACGCGACGCGTTACTCGGTGTCTCATCGACGCTCGTCCTGCCGGCGGCGTGCAGTCACTTCCCGTTAGCGCCGGAACGGGGCCCGTCCTTCGCGCACGGGGTGGCGAGCGGCGACCCTGACGCTGGCAGCGTCGTCATCTGGAGCCGCGTCAGCGGTGTCACGGCACCGGTCGCGGTTGACTGGTACGTGGCGACGGATCGAAACATGCTGAACGCTGTGTCGCACGGTCAGATCACGACCAGCGCGGAGCGGGACTACACTGTCAAACAAGTGGTCAACGGGCTGCTGCCCGGCGCCACCTATTATTACCAGTTCGTGATCGGCGATACGCACTCGCCCGTCGGGCGGACGCGCACCCTGCCCGTCAATCGTCTCGAGCGGCTCGTACTGGCCGTTACGAGTTGCTCGAATTTCGCTTTCGGTTTCTTCAACGCCTACGAGGTCATTGCGAAAGACGACAACGTTGATTTTGTCGTGCATCTCGGCGATTACATCTACGAACACCGGGCGCGCGGCGGATATGGCGGCGCAACCGGCAGGCGCATAGGCCGCAATCACAAACCGGGCAGCGAAATCATCTCGCTCGACGATTACCGTGTGCGTCACGCCCAGTACAAGGCCGATCCGCAATCGATTGACATGCATGCGCGACATCCGCTGATTGCGATCTGGGACGATCATGAATCGGCGAACAACCCCTGGATGGGCGGCGCCGAAAACCACCAGGTGGCCGACGGTGACTGGTTCGCGCGCCGTGCGGCGTCGTTACAGGCCTGGTACGAATGGATGCCGGTACGCGATCCCGGGCCCGGCGGCTCCTGGGAGCGTTACTGGAGACATTACAAATTCGGCGATCTCGCAAGTCTGATCACCATAGAGACCCACCATACCGGCCGCAGCGAGCAGATCACCTGGGGCCGTCAGCTCGACGGCTTCCAAGACGTTGCCGAAGCCAATGCATACTACGACACTGTCGTCGCTGCGCCACAACGCAACATGCTGTCGCCCGAGATGGAGGCATTCCTCGCAGCCGAACTCGCGGAGTCGGTTAACGCCGAGCGCCGCTGGCGCATCATCGGCAATCAGATTGTCATGGGCAGGAGGCGCTCGCCGCGCATCAACGAGCCGCTTTTCAAAAACCTGAGGAGCAAACTCGGCGTGCTCGTACGTGCGTCTCTCGACGGACTGAGCCGGCTCGGCGAGCTCGACTTGCCCGGTGACCTCGACAGCTGGGACGGCTATCCGGCGGCGCGCGAACGGTTCTACAAGCTGGCACAAAATGCGAACGCCAACGACCTTATAGTCCTGTCCGGAGATACTCACGGCTACTGGGCGAATACACTTTACGACGACGACGGTGCAGCGATGGGCGTCGAGCTCGGCACGACCGGCATTTCCTCGCCGCGCTTCCTCGTCAACTACGGCAACGCAGCGACGATGCGCTGGGACGAGCTCGTCGCCAAGCACAACAGGGAAGTCATATGGGCCGAGAGCCGGTATCGCGGCTACATCCGTCTTGATGTCGCACGGGAGGCCGCGCGTGCCGACTTCGTGATCGTCACTAATGTCGAATCGCGGGACTATGAATCACGAATCCTGAAGTCGATGGATATCGTCCGCTCGGACGGTACCTTGGGTTACGCCTGAGCATGCTCGATATGGATCCTGTGACGCTCATTCAGCGAATCCCGAAAGCGGAACTCCACCTGCACATCGAAGGAACACTCGAGCCCGAATTGATGATGAAGCTCGCGCAGCGAAACGGCGTCGACATTCCCTACGGCAGCGTCGACGAGATTCGCAATGCGTATGAATTCACGGACCTGCAGTCGTTCCTCGACATCTATTACGCGGGTGCGCAGGTATTGATCACAGAACGTGACTTCTACGAGCTGACGAGCGAGTATCTCGAGCGCGCCGCCGCAGACAATGTGCGTCACATCGAGATTTTCTTCGATCCGCAAACGCATACGGAACGCGGCGTTGCATTCGACACCGTCGTCGACGGTATCCACCGCGCATTGTTGGACGGTACGTCGAAACTCGGCATCACATTCGAATTGATCATGTGCTTTCTTCGCCACCTGACGGCGGACGATGCGATGACGACGCTCGAACAGGCTCTGCCGCACAAAAATCGAATTCGTGCCGTCGGGCTCGATTCGTCCGAAGTCGGCCATCCGCCGTCGAAATTCACCAAAGTCTTCGAGCGGGCACGCGATGAAGGATTCCTGACCGTCGCACACGCCGGCGAGGAAGGCCCCCCGGCCTACATCCGAGAGGCGCTGGATCTCCTAAAGGTCGAACGGGTCGACCATGGCGTACGCTGCCTCGAGGACCCGGCACTCGTCGAGCGCCTGGTGCAGGAACAGACGCCGCTGACCGTATGTCCGTTGTCGAACGTCCGGCTTCGAGTCTTCGATACACTCGAGAATCACAATCTGAAGCAACTGCTGGATGCCGGACTTTGCGCCACCATCAATTCCGACGATCCCGCCTATTTCGGCGGCTATGTCGGCGAGAATTTCCTGCAGGCACAGCGGGCATTGGGCCTCACCACCGAGCAGATCGTGACCCTGGCGAGGAACTCCTTCGCCGCGAGTTTTCTAAGTAACAAGGAAAAAGAAAGGCATTGTGCGGACATTGATGCATTGAATCGCGGCTAAAGCCGCTCCCACAAAATTCTGAAATTCAAAAAGGCAATAAGACGCGGAGAGAGTCTATGAATATTTCCCGATTCCATGTACTGCTAGCATCCGTGCTGATCGTGCAGGGCGCAGCGGCGCAGCAAGGCTGGGTTGAGAAGAGTAATCAGCACGCCCAGCTGGTCCTCGAGGCGATCGCGAAATTCCAGCCTGAAGCTGCCGGCGGCATCGGCGTCGACGGCCTCGACGAGGAGATACTGGATTTGCGCGATGGGCTCTACGAGCGCGGTCTCGAGGATTCCGAACGCGTGCTCGCGGAGCTGCGGATTCGTCTCGCCGAGGAATCACACTCCGCGATTCGCCAGGACCTCGGCATCCTGATCCAGGCGGTCGAGGACAGCATCGAGACCGCGAAGCTCAATCGTCAATACCTGCTGCCGTATCGCAACATCAGCCAGACCGTCTTCACGGGCATCCGCGCCCTCATCGATCCGCAAATCCCGGCCGAGCGTTATCCGGCCGCAATCGTTCGCCTGAATCGCTACGCGGGTCTCGAGGATGGCTATGAGCCGATTACCAAGCTCGCGAAGGACCGCACGCGCGAGCGTTTCGGCGTCGAGGGATTGCATGGGCCATTCCGCGGCGAAGTCGAGCAGGATCTCGAACGCAGCGTGACTTTCATCGACGGCATCGGAAAGCTGCTGTCCGGCACTGATCTCGAGGGGTGGCAGGTACCTTACGAGACGCTCGCCGGGCAACTCAGGGAATACGGCGAGTGGGTGCGCCAGGAAATCCTGCCGCGCAGTCGCGACGACTATCGAATGCCGCCGCCTCTATATGCCGACGCGCTCAAGAACTGGGGTGTCGACGAGTCGCCGGAGCGACTCATCCAGACGGCGACACAGGGCTACATGGATATTCGCAACGAGATGGAGGTCATCGGCGCGCTCGTTGCAAAGGAAAAGGGCTACGCGTCCGATGACTACCGCGACGTCATCCGGCTGTTGAAAGCCGATGGACCAATCGACGGCGACAAGCTCGTCGACCATTACCATGGCGTGTTGCGCGAGATCGAGAAAACCATCATCGCCGAGAAGCTCATCAGCCTGCCGGAGCGGGATGCCGGCATTCGCATCGCGACGGCGGCCGAGACCGCGCGGCAACCGGCGCCGCATCTCGATGTGCCACGCCTCATCGGCAACACGGGCGAGTATCCGTACTTCGTCATTCCCCTGATCGTGCAGAACGAAGACGGTAGCTGGCCACAGACGGACGACACCTACGAAGCCGCCGCCTGGACGCTGACCGCGCACGAGGCGCGACCGGGACACGAAATGCAATTCTCGAGCATGATCGAGGCAGGCGTATCCACGGCGCGCGCGATATTTTCCTTCAACAGCGCCAATGTCGAAGGCTGGGGCCTTTACGCCGAAGCGATCGCGAAACCTTACATGCCCCTCGAGGGTCAGCTCATCAGCCTGCAATATCGCCTGATGCGTGCCGCGCGCATGTTCCTCGACCCGATGCTGAACCTCGGACTGATCACGCCGGAGGAAGCGAAACGCCTCATCATGGATGACGTCGTGATCGGCGAGAGCTGGGCACAGAACGAGATCGAACGTTACACGTATCGAATACCGGGACAGGCGACCGCCTATTATTACGGCTACACCAAACTGCAGGCGTTGCGTACGCAGACCGAGCTTGCCTTGCGCGAGGACTTCAATCAGCAGGCGTTTCACGATTTCGTGCTGGCGCAGGGATTGCTGCCGCCCGACATCCTGAAGGCGGCCGTGATGGAGGAATTCGTTCCGAGCCAGAGGCAGAAGTCACAGGCGAAGTTGTAGACACAGTCCGGTGCTATAGTCCGGTTTCCGTCTTCAGGGGGAGAAACCGATGCTCGGACTGCGCGGCATTTACATCGTCTGTGTTACAGCGATGATAACCGCGGTCGCGATGCCGCCGGCGCTCGCGGCTGAAGCAGGCGAGATCAAGCTGACGTTTCTCGGCACCGGCGCGCCACGGCCGTCGCATGACCGATACGGGCCGGCGATACTGGTCGAGGCCGGCGAATTCAAGATCATGGTCGATGCGGGCCCGGGCATGCGCGAGCGCCTGTTTCAGTCGGGCGGCTTCGAAAAGCTGACCGCGATCGACCACATCCTGATCACGCACCTGCACTTCGATCACACGATCAGTGTCCCCGGACTCTGGCTGACCAGCTGGCTGTACGGCCGCAAGACCCCGATGACGGTGTTCGGGCCCGAAGGTACCGCGGCGATGATGAAAAATTTCGCCGCCGCCTATGACTGGGACATTCGCTACCGGACGATTGTCGGTGTGCACGAGGCAGGGTCGCAGATCCTCGCAACCGACATCGGCCCGGGCGTCTTTTTCGACAAGGGCGGGCTCAAGATCACGGCGTTCGAGGTGGAGCATATGCCGATCGATGTCGAGACCGGCGAACCGCTGGGTCTCGACGGCGCGACGCTCGGCTACCGCATCGATTACCAGGGGCGTTCCGTGCTGTTCTCGGGCGATACGCGCTCCACGCCGGCGAGCGAAATCATTCGTATCGGCAAGGGTGTCGACGTGCTGATCCACGAAACGCAGGTGCCTGCGCCGGGCAATTCGCCCGAGGCGATCCTCGCCAACGTCAGCCTGTCGGTCCATTCGACGCCGGAACAGGTCGCCTATGTGTTCAACAAAACGCGACCGCGGCTCGGCGTCTACTCGCACATCATCCCCCCGGAGATTACCGCGGAAGAGTTACTGGCATTGACGGACTACGACGGCGAGATGCTGGTCGCCGGCGACCTGATGACGCTCGCGATCGGCGACGACATCGTCGTCGGTCGCGCCGAAGGCGAAGGCACCGACATCTTCACCGAGGCCGACGTTGTGGATGAGTAGAAGGGGTTTTGCCATGTCACTATCAAGACGTGAATTTGTTGCAGCAGTCGCTGCGACACCGATTGCAGCATCGTTGTCGATGGCCACGACGACAGCGGCGACAAAAATTTCGTCAGACCGGTTCGATCCCTGGCTCGAAATCGAGGCGGCGGCGCTCAGGAAAAATGTCGCTGTCGTCTCCAGGCTCGCGGGCGGCCGGCCCATCCTCGCCGTGATCAAGAACAACGCTTACGGATTGGGCCTCACCACCGTCGCCTCGGTACTGGAACCGCTGCCGCAGGTGACAGGCTTCGCGGTGGTCAAGGCAGAGGCGGCGATCGCATTGCGCGACGCAGGGATAAGGAAACCCGTGTTGCTCATGAGCCTCTTCGCCGATGCAGATGGCGAGGAGCTGTTGCGCCGCGATATAAGCCTGAGTATCTGCACCGACGATTCGTCGGCGCGGATCACGCGCGCCTCAAAACAAGCGGGACGCCCGGCCAGCGCACACATCTACCTCGATACCGGCATGAGCCGCATGGGTATTCCCTGGCATCGCGCCCGGCCCGTGCTCGAAGAATTGCGCGCCCATGAGATCAGGATCGATGGCACCTTCATGGGGTTCACCGAGGAAGAAGACTTCGATCGTGAGCAACTCCGGCGGTTTATCGAAGTCACCGATACGGCGCGCGGCAAGGAGATCGAGCTCGGCCCGCTGCACGCCGCGTCGTCACACGCCGTATTCCATTTCGCGGAGTCGCATCTCGACCAGGTCAGGCCGGGAATTGCGCTCTTCGGCGCCTACCCTTCGGATTTCCGGAGTGAACGACATGTCGCGACATTGAGGCCCGCGGTAAGCCTGAAAGCGCGCGTCGTCCGCGTTGAACGGTTGCGCGCCGGCGACAGCGTCAGTTACGGGCGCAATTACGTCGCCGACAAGGACACCTGGATTGCAACCATCCCGGTCGGACACACGGATGGTATGCCGCGCACGGCAGTGAACGGCGCGCATGCCGTCGTCAACGGTGAGCCCTACCCGTTCATCGGTGCCGTCAGTGCCAGTCATACGATCATCGAGGTGGGTGATGAGCCACGCGTGCGCATCGGTGACATGGCGACGATGCTCGGGCCGGATCACGCTGCGATACACCCGAACCGGCTTGCCGATGCGACAGGCACGTCGGTCTACGACCGGCTCATGCACCTCAACCCGACACTGCCGAAAGTACTCGTCTAAGAACACGCGCTCTATAATCGGGCGCGACAAGAAAAACAACGAGGCGACATGGTCCAGCAGTACCAGGCGGAGCCCGTCAGTCAACACGCGCCCGGCGGTGAAACACCGGCGGCGGGCATTGGCCTGTGCCTGAGCGGCGGAGGTTACCGCGCCATGCTGTTTCATACCGGCGTGCTGTTGCGGCTCGCCGAGCTCGGATATTTCGGGAGCGCGGAGCGCGACGGCAAGCACGGGCCGATGGGTACCCTGATGCGCGTGTCCTCGGTTTCCGGCGGCTCCATCGCGGCGGGTGCCTTAGGCCTGGCCTGGAAGACGCTGCGTGTCGATGAAGAAGGCGTCGCGGAGCGATTCCGCGAGCAGGTCATGCGACCGATACAGGACTTCGCCAGTCAGACGACGATCTCGATCGCCTCGGGCATCGGCGCGATGATCTTCAGTACGATCAGCAAGCGCGTCGAGAGCATTTACCGAAAGCGGCTCTATGGCCACAAGACGCTGCAGGATCTGCCCGATCATCCACGCTTCGTCATCAATGCGACCAATTTGCAGTCCGGCGAGCTGTGGCGTTTTTCGAAGCCGTACAACCGTGACTGGCGCGTGGGCGAGATCAGGAATCCGGAGGACCTCGTCGCAAAGGCTGTCGCGGCGTCGTCTGCCTTTCCACCGTTCTTGTCGCCTGTGCGGTTCCGCTACAAGACTTCGCAATACCGCGCCGGATCGGGAGATGATCTGCAGGTCGAACCTTTCACGACACGCCCGCTGCTGTCCGACGGCGGCGTTTACGACAATCTCGGACTCGAAACGATTTTCAAATATTGCAAGACACTGATCGTCAGCAACGCCGGCGGCGGCTACGAAGCGAAAGGCAAGGTGTCGGCCGACTGGATTCTGCAGAGCTATCGGGTATTGAACACGGTCGACAATCAGGTGCGTTCGTTACGCAAGCGCATCCTGCTGAACGCCTACATCGATGGAAGGCGCAACGGGGCCTACTGGAGCATACGCGGCAGCATCGATGACTATCCCGCCGGGGATAAGCTACCCTGCCCGACAGCGCGAACCTGGCAACTCGCGAACATTGAAACGGACCTCGCGGCCAAGGACCTCGCGACGCAACGGCGCCTGATCAACTGGGGCTACGCCATGTGCGACGCCGGTATCCGCAGCTGGGTCGAGGACGACCTCGCGCCGCCCGACGATTTCCCCTATCCGGACGAAAAAGTCTGAGTGGCAGGTCTCGCCGGCGGGCCGGGTTCCGGTATGACCCGATTTGCGGTTAGTATCGCGCCATGACACTGACGCTCTATGACTATCCCCGCTCCGGCCACGCGCATCGCATCCGTCTGTTCCTGTCGATTCTCCGCCTGCCCTATGAATCGAAACTGGTCGACATGCAGAAGAATGAGCATAAGGATCCCGACTACCGAAAGCTGAGTCCGCTCGGGCAGGTGCCGACGCTCGTCGACGGCGATTTCGTCATTACCGACTCCACGGCAGCACTTGTTTATCTCGCTATCAAGCACGGCGACGAGCAATGGCTGCCGCGCGATGCGGTAGGCGCCGCAAGGGTCCAGCGCTGGTTATCTACCGCTTCAGGCGAGGTTTACCGCGGGCCGGTGCTCGCACGCGCAGGCCGCCAGTTCGGGCGGCCGGTCGACCTCGATGCCGCCGACCGTGAATGCAAGCGCCTGTTCAGGTGGATGCAGCAGGAACTCGCCGAACGCACCTGGCTCGCCGCTGATCACCCGACGATCGCGGACATCGCAATGTATTCCTATGTCCGTGTCGTCGACGAAGGAGATTTCGATCTCGCTCCTTACCCGGCCGTGCTGCGCTGGCTTGCGGGCGTTGAGGAGCTCGATGGCTTCGCGCCGATGCCGCGCGCGCCGACATAACCTGCGTTGCGGCCAATCATCATATATAAGGAGTACATGCAATTATTTCGGGGCCGCAGGACCCGGACGTCACCTGATCGATTCGCATCGGCGCGGCTTGAACGCGTATGCTCGGGCCAATGAGCAACGGCGTACTGGCACTCCTTTCACTATTGCCCATTGCGTCCGTCGCAATATTCCTGGTCGGTTTGCGCTGGCCCGCCAGTCGCGCGATGCCGATCGCCTACGTCGTCTGTGTGGCACTTGCACTCTTTGTCTGGCGGGTGCCGCTCACGGTCGTCGGCGCGGCCACGATCAATGGCATAGTCGTCGCCGCGACGCTCATTTTCATCATCTTCGGTGCCATAGCTCTGCTCAACACCCTGCAGGAGAGCGGCGGGCTTTACGCGATCCGTTCCGGGTTTACCAATATTTCGGGTGACAGGCGGGTGCAGGTCATCATCATCGCGTGGTTGTTCGGCGCATTCATCGAAGGCTCCGCCGGGTTCGGCACCCCGGCGGCCGTTGCCGTACCGCTGCTCGTCGGCCTCGGCTTTCCGGCCATGGCCGCTGTCATTGCCGGCATGATCATTCAGAGCACACCAGTTTCTTTCGGCGCTGCCGGCACACCCATACTCGTCGGCGTCAGTACCGGTCTTGCCAATGATCCGGCCGTTCAGGAATTGATCGCGGCCACCGACATACCGTCGTTCGCGGCGCTGCTCGATTTGATCGCGATCAAGGTGGCATTTTTGCACGCGCTCGCCGGTACCCTCGTGCCGCTGATCGTGATCTGCATGATGACCGGATTGTTTGGCAGTAACCGCTCTTTCATCGAAGGATTGCGCGCATGGAAGTTTGCATTGTTCGCGTCATTTGCGATGACCGTGCCCTACTTCCTCGCTGCGGTCTTCCTGGGTCCGGAGTTTCCTTCATTGCTCGGCGGGCTGATCGGTCTCGCCATCGTGATCACGGCGGCACGACACAAGATACTGACGCCGGATGACGAATGGCACTTCGAGGAAAAATCCCGTTGGCGGCCCGAATGGTCGGGTACGATCGAGATAAGGGCCGACGAGACCCCGAACCGCCATATTGGCATGATGTCCGCCTGGTCTCCTTACATTGTCGTTGCCGCGCTGCTCGTCATCACGCGACTCGACACGCTACCCTTCAAAGATTTCATGCAAGGAATAGCGCTGCGCATACCCGAACTCTTGGCCACCCACATCACGGTCAATGTCGCGCCGCTTTACCTGCCGGGCACGATTTTTCTGATCGCCGTCCTCTATACCTATCTCGTTCATCGCATGGACCGCCCTTCGATCGCTCGCGCGCTGGGCAAATCGGGGACCGCGGCTTTGCGTGCGTCCATGGCGCTCGTTTTCACTGTGCCGATGGTGCAGGTATTCATCAACTCCGACGGCGGTGCGGCCGGATTCGATCGCATGCCTATCGAACTGGCGGATGGCGTCGCCGCGCTGGCCGGTACGGCATGGCCGGTGTTCTCGACCTTCATCGGCGGCCTTGGTGCATTCGTCGCCGGCAGCAATACGGTCAGCAACATGATGTTTTCCTCGTTCCAGTTCGGCGTCGGGCAGCGGATCGGTGTCGATCCGACCTGGATCGTCGCTTTGCAGGCGGTCGGCGGCGCGGCCGGCAATATGATCTGCGTACATAACGTGGTCGCCGCTTCTGCCGTGGTCGGCATGCTCGGCCGCGAGGGCCTGGTCATCCGCCGGACGTTTTTTCCCTTTGTCTACTACGCCCTGTCGACGGGCGCTATCGGCTACCTCCTGGTCTCCGCGGCCCAAGCCGCGTAATTAATTGATATTCTTGCTAATTTATGCCGCATCGCGGTCGGGAACGGCAGCGTGATCCGCCATCCGGCCGCCGTCATCCGGCGGCTCGACCGCTTCACAAAAGCGCGTCGTCAGGGTCCTGCCATGCCGGCCGGCTTTGGCAAAATACCGTTGAAAACCATCCGCTTACCGGACACTGCCCGGCCTGCCGGATTTGTGACATAAACCCTGAATTCGAGCTTATTTCCCTTCAAACTGGCCTGAGCACTGCTTACGGGTGAGCGATGCGCTTGCGTGGCGTCTGAAGACAACGAATGTACGAAAAATATTTTGGCCTGACGAAAAAGTTATTCAGCTCCCGGGCTGAAGATCGCTCCGTCTTCGTCGGCCCGCAACAGGCCAAGGTAATCAAGAGCCTTGGCGCCGGCCTGACCGCGGTGGATTCGATCGTCACCGTGTCCGGTCCGGTCGGCGTCGGCAAGACGACGGTCGTCAATCGCGCACTCGAATCGATTTCGCCGGGCCGCATGGTCGCCAATGTCGGCCGCATGGCGCTCGCACCGGACGAAGTGCTGCAATTGCTGCTGACCGGATTCGGCATCAGTCGCGAGGCGACCGGCACAGTCCAGAGATTTGCAGCATTTCGCCGCCTGCTGACTGAACGCGCCGCAGCGGGCGCGCAACTCGCGATCGTCGTCGAAGATGCGATGCGTGTCGGCATGGATGCGCTGGTCGAAATGGAAGCATTGACGGCCGCCGATTCGGGGGATGCCACCGGCGCCAACATCATCCTGATGGGGCAGCCGGATCTCAATGAATGGCTCGCACATCCGACGCTCGCCCGCTTGCGTCAACGGACACGCCTGCGGATATCCGTCGATCCGTTCAACGCAGCAGAAGTGCAGGGTTACCTTCGCCACAGCATCCGTGAAGCCGGCGGCGACATCGACAAGGTCCTGGATGCCGGTGCTGTCGACATGTTGTACCGCTGCTCGGAGGGTATCCCGCGGGTCATCAACAATCTGTGTGAATCGGCACTCGCCATGGCGGCCGCCGAGGGCACCGGACCGCTGAATGCCCAATTCATCCAGAGAATTGCCAAGGATGCGCTTGGTATCGACGTTGCGCTGCCGGCTGCCTCGATCATGCGGTCCGCTGCACCGCCACCGCAGCCCGCACCGCGGGCGGAACCGGATCCTGCCAAGGCCATCGAGCCCGATATCGACGACACGCAACCGCATAAACGCCCTGACTTCAAGATGGATCAGCCCGCGGACGATGATGAAGAGATCCCCGGCGAGATTTCATTTGAAGTCGAACAGACGTCACGCATGGAAGCGGTCAATGCCGACAAGATTGCGCAGGCTGAAAAAGAAGGCAGAGACCCCGCCACGTTCAGGATGGCACCGATGATCAGGGTCGACAAGGAGACGAAGGTGCAACTGGAAGCGGCGGCTGCCAGCCGCGATGACGCGGATGACGACGACCTTCCGACGCTGTCGCAGTCGATGCGGATCGACGCACCGACACCGGCAACGGCAGAACAGATGGCTGCCGAGAAACGCAAAGAAGCGGCCGAAGCGAAGGCCATGGCTGAAGCGAAAGCGAAAGCCGAAGCCAGGGCAAAAGCGGAAGCCAAAGCCAGGGCGGAGGAAAAAGCGCGAGCCAAGGCCAAGGCGGAAGCGCAGGCAAAGGCAGAAGCAAAAGCCAGGGCCGAAGCCGAGGCCAAAGCCCAAGCGAAAGCAAAAGCCGAAGCCAGGGCCAAAGCAGAGGCAAAAGCAAAAGCCGAAGCCAGGGCCAAAGCAGAGGCAAAAGCAAAAGCCGAGGCCAGGGCCAAAGCAGAGGCAAGAGCAAAAGCCGAGGCCAGGGCCAAAGCAGAGGCAAAAGCAAAAGCCGAGGCCAGGGCCAAAGCGGAGGCGCAGGCCAGGAAAAAAGCGGACATGCCGCGCATGCCGGACATCGACGTGCTCGAGGCGGCGATCGCGGCTGCCAACGAAAGCGAGGAAAAAAAGAAGCCGGAACCGAAGCCGGCAGGCAGCGACGGCCCGGATAGGACCGACAAGACGCTTGATGGCGTCCCGGCGCTGACGCTGGACGCGGCGCTCAAGGAAAAACGGGCCAAGGCGCAATCAATTACGCAGGAGACTGCGGACGGTCTCGGCAAAGCCGAATCATTGAGAGACCTGACCGAGTCCATGGCCGAGACGCTGTTCGGCAATGCGGAATTCGAGGCAATCGCGGCGGAAGTGGCCTCGACGGCGCAAAAGGCCAATGTTGACAATGCCAAACCAGAACCCGCAGAGGCTCCGGCAAAAAAGCCCGGTGCGGACGCGGCTGCCCTAGCCGAGGCCGCGGAGCGGGATCCTTCCCTGGTACTCGAACTCGTCGAGGACCCGATCCCCGGCAATCCCGGCGATACCCCGGCAGCGGACAAGGACATCCAGATGTCGACAACCAGGCGCCTCGACCTCGTCAAGAAGTTGAACAGTAGCGGCAGCCCGGAAAAGGTCGAGAAAGGCGATAGCCGCGCACCGAAACCTGCGCAACAGCAGAAGAAAACCGACGAGCCGGCATCGCTCGAGGAGCAGTTCCAGTCGGAGATGACCGCGACACTGAAGGCGATTGACGTCGTCGATACGCCGACCGGCGATGCGGACGACGAGCCGAAAAAGAAAACGGGTCTCCTCAGTCGCTTCAGCCGTTCGTCCTAGGACGCGATCAAGCGAAACCGGATCGCCGCCGGCAATCTATCGCAGCGTATCCTCGTATCCCGTGAGCTCGACATAGCCGCGGCCGTATACCGGTTCGTCACCGCGCCTGCCCGTGACGTCGACAGCGCCTTCCCAGTAACGCACCGTCGTAACGAGCTCCTGCGCGTTCATGACCGGTTCGATGTTCAGGTGCAGCTCGTGTTGCGGGACGATGAGCTGCCAGGCGACCGGGTAATTGCCGCCGTGCGGGCTTTCCCAGGTATCGAGCACTTCGATGTCCAGGTCCGTGTGCGACAGTGGCACGGTGCTGCCGTCGTCGCGAGTCAGCGTGCCGGCGCTATGGGAATCCTGGCTGCCGTCGATCCGGCGAAGCCGGTAAAACATCAGGTCGCTGCCGTCCGACAGCTGCAGGGCGAACCAGTCCCAGCCCTGCTGCTCTTTGGAAAGGGCATTGCTGCCCCATTCGCGATCCAGCCATGACAGGCCACTGACCCGGAATGCCTCGTCGCCCGACTGCACGGTGCCCTCTGTGTGCAATCGGGTAATCGAGTAGTAATACGATGCGTTGCCCGGCGCTGCGGCTTTTTGCGACAAGCCGTCGACGCCGTTCAGGACCGGCGCTTTCTGTGGCGTCAGGGTCAGGCTCAGCTCGATGTCGCCGTCGCTGGCCTGTAGCCGCCAGGGACTGCCAAATCGATACCCGGACGTCGCCGCCCCGCCGGACCGCGTTCCCGCGATCGACCAGTCGTCGATCCACACGCGAAACGGATCGGCGGATGCGCCGGCCAGACCGAGGCTGCCTCTCGAGAAGCGCTGCGCAACGTGAAATTTGCGCCGGGTGGCGTCTGTCAGGGCGAAATGCCCGATGTACACCTGGTTGCTGCGCCATGCAGAGCGCTCGCCGGATACTCGTTCCGTCTCAGGCGTCAGTGAAAAGCGGAAGATCGTGAGCTCGAAGCCGAAGCGCCTGCCCGTATCGGTCTCGAGATTGCCGGTGACGTACCACCACTCGTTGCGGAATTCGGGATGTGGTCCGTGATCGGCGGGAAAGCGGAACTCTCGGCTGCTGGCCGCCTGAGCGTAGCCCGCGCGGCCATCGTCGCTCAGGAGCTCCGCGAGCCTGGACGAGCTGCTTGCCGGCAGCACCGCTTCCGGGACCGTGGGCGGCGGCGCCAGCCATCGCAGTATGAAAACCAAGATAACTGTTATTAAAACAGCAACTAACGGCTCTTTTTTAAAGTTACTTTGCACATCATTCCTCGCGCATGGCGAGCGCCGGCCGGGCGCTGGCCGCACGCCAGGCGGGGTAAAGGCCGGCGGCGAGTGCCGCAGCGATGGCCAGTGCCAACGAGGTCAGCAGAACACGCGGTTCGATCGTCATGTCCATCTGCCAGCCGAAAGCCCGGCGATTGATGACCGCTATCAACACCCAGGACATGACGATGCCGAGCGGAATCGCTGCCACGCCGCTCAGCATGCCGATGAATCCCGTCTGCATCGTGACCAGCCCGCCGATTTGCACAGGCGTCATGCCGAGCGCTCGAAGTGTCGCCAGTTCCTTTGCCCGTTCGAGCTGCAAGGCGAGCATGGCGCCGAGAATGCCGATGACGGCGACACCCACCGCGAGCCAGTACAGGACGTCGGTAATAACGAAGGTACGGTCGAAAATATCGAGCGACATTTCGCGAATACGCGCATTGCTGTTCACGACCAGAGATTGCCTGCCGACACTCAGCGCTCGTATCTCGTCCATGACGCGATCGGCATCGGTTTCGTCGTCGAGATAAAGCCCGACGGAATCGACTCTCGGGTCGTCGAAAAAGATGTCATAGGTCCGCCGACTCATCAGAATCGCGCCATCGTTGGAATCATAGCTCTGGAAAACGGCGACAATCGGAAACGCCCGCTCGCCGTTGTCAGTATTTAGGATCACGGTATCTCCAGGGACGACATCGTGACGGTATGCGTAAGCATCGGACGCCAACACCGCTGCCTGGTTCTCGAATGCGTCCCAAACTGCCTGAGGATCACGGTCTCTTAGCGCCGTCCCGGCATGGCTGCCGGGCGCCATTTGCAGTACGATGAGACGCACCCTGCCCGTGTCCGTTTCCAGCAAAACGCGCCGGCTCGTGCTGTGATGTTGCACCCCGGTTATGGCGGCGATTTCCTCGATGAGCTCCTGGTCGAGGGAGCCGCGCGGCACGCCGACATAGATGTCGGACTGCAGCGTGTTGCCGAGCCACTCATTGACGGAATATCGGAAGCTGTCGACCATCACGCTGACGCCGACGGTGGCCGAGACGGCGACGGCCAGCGCCACGATCGCGACCCCGGTACGACTCAACGAGGCAGTAACTCCGGAAATCGCCATTCTGGCGGAGTTGCCCAGCCATTTGCCGACGCTCGGCGCTAACGAATTTGCCAGAATCCTGATCGCAATCGGAATAACGAGCGCGAATCCGAGAATCAACAGGAACAAGGCGACCAGCCCCGCGACCAGGTTGTCGCCGGAAAAAGCGAGGATGAACATGGCAAGAAAGGCGGCCGTAAGGCCTGCCCCGGTAATGTAAGGCAGCCATTCACCAGCCCTGCGTTCGAGCACGGAGCGCGCCATTGCCAGCCGCGGCGGATACGAGGTTGCCTCGTACGCGGGCGCTGCCGCGGCGAGCACGGTCGCACCCAGGCCGGCCGTAAACCCTTTGACGACCGACATTGGCGCCACGGATACGGCGGTCACGTGTATCACGAAGTAGTGATCGCTAATGGATCGAGCAACCAGCTGTAGCAATTGTTCGCCGAGCCAGATGCCGGTTAGCAGACCGAGCAATGCACCCACAATGCCGAGCATGGATCCTTCGAGAAGGATGAGTGAAAAGGTCTGGCCGCGCGTTACTCCGAGTGCGCGCAATACGCCGATCATGCTGCGCCGCTGCAGCACAGCGAAAGCCACACTGTTATAGATCAGGAAAATGCCGACGAGCAGCGCGAGAAGGCTCATCGCAGTAAGGTTGGTCATGAATGCATTGCTCATGTCCAGCGTCGACTGGGTGCGGCCCGCAGCGGACAGCAATTGCACGTTTTGCGGCAGCGCCTCCTGAATTGCACTGAGCAAGCCGTCTTCGTCGATACGGACGTCGATGCGCGTCAATCGGCCGGGCATCTCCAACCAATGCTGCGCATTGGCAATATCGGTAATAAGAATGTTATCCAGCCTGCCCTGTTGTTCCTCGGCGAAAGTCCCTATCAACACTGCCGCCCGTTCCTTGCCGTCCGCCACGACGCGAAACGGCGTGTCCGTTTCGATGTCGAGGCTGTCCGCGGTGCGTGCCGAGGCGAGTACTGCGCCCGGCGTAGTGAGCATACGGGCGATAACGTTGACCGGCGAATCAACGCGCGTATTAACTACGGACTGTTCATCGCGACCCGACAGAAAATAGTGCCGGAACTCCCGTTCCGCGAAGACATCGACGCCAAGCACTTGCATGATCACGTCCTGATAACGGACATATCCGGCGACGACAGGCGCAATGTTACGAAAGCCGTGGTCGGTACGAAGTCTTGTGTACAGTCTTTCGTCCACGCCCGCAGGACCGGCGACAATCTGGTGCGTCGCTTCGCCGTTGACCGCATCCATCGACCGCAAGAACGCGCGGCGTGAGCTCTCGTTTGCGAGATCGACCGCCACGATCACAGCGACGCCGATGCAGATGCCGAGTAATGCCAGCACCAGCTGCCACGGGTGGCGCAGCAGATACCCGAAACTCGCGCGATACAGGACGGGCATCATCAATCGCTCGCCGGATGCAAGACGCCATTGCGCAGCTCGAAGACGCGATCGCAAAAAGACGCGACCTGCGCCGAGTGTGTCGCGATAATCATCGTGCCTCCGGACTGCCTTACGAGAAGGTCGAGCAACTCCAGTACCGCCATCGCCGTTTTGTCATCGAGATTGCCGGTTGGTTCATCCGCGAGCAGCAACGCTGGACGATGCGCGAGTGCCCTGGCGATTGCGACGCGTTGCTGTTCACCACCAGAGAGCACATCCGGAAAACTGTCTGCACGCGAATGAAGCTCGACCGCTTTCAGAAGCTCGTCGATGCGTTTCCCGGCTTCCGCCTCTTCGACGCCGTTCAATTCCAGCACCAGCCTGATGTTATCGCTGACATTTAGGGTCGATACGAGATTGAAAGCCTGGTAAACGAAGCCGATGTGCCGGCGTCGGAATAAGGTGCGCTCGTGCTCGGACATTTTGGTGACGTTGAGACCCGCTACCTCGATCTCGCCTTTGTCCGGCGTATCGATGCCACTGATGAGGTTTAGCAAGGTCGACTTGCCCGAGCCGCTGCGACCTTTGAGCGCGACCGTTTCGCCTTCAAGAATGTCGGCATTAAGGTCTTCCAGCACGGCATGCTTTCTGCCTCCCTCCGCGAAGCTGCGGCAGAGGTTCGTGGCGCGTATCTGGACGGGGCGTTCTTCCGCAGGGGCAGTCATAATTCGATTAGTCTATCGTGTCAACGGGCGCAAAAAAGGGCGGCTCCAAGAGCCGCCCGAGTGGTCGTGCTCCCCTGTTATCTATGGCGCTTCGTGGACGATATCCCAAAGATAATCGGCGTGCGACCCGCAGATGTCGTTGAATTCCTCTCCGAGCGCCCTGTTCCCCTCGTTCGAATACTGCACCAGTGCACCGTTTGCCTGGATGACTGCATCGTAATCGGACCCCGTGATCGTCTGCAAGCGGCGAAACCGGCCGCCGATGATGTGACTTTGCCAGCCCCATGACGCAATCTTGCCTTCTTCCTGCAGCCTGTTCAGCACCGGCGCGTTGGCCTGCGCCCAAATGTCGTCTGCCCGTTCCTGGCGATTGAGGTCACAGACATAATAAACCGACAGACTGACGTCACCCCGATCGGTTCCTGGCGGGCTGCCCTGCCCCAGCGCCCAAACATAGTCGTCGTGGGCTTCACAGGCTTCCGAGCGCGCCAGTCCGGCCGCGTTATTGTCCGCATAGATTTCCGTGAAAATTGCCGCCTGGTTGCTGAGGGCATCAGCCAGCGTCGGTGACACGTGATATTGTGCCCGGCGCCAGCGACCGCCCGTGAAGTGGGACAGGTAACCCCAGGCGATCAGCTTGCCGTCTTCGACCCATTTATCGAACACCGCTTTCTCGTTTGTTTCGATGATCACGTCCATGTTGCCCTGTGTCGCAACGTCACACACATAGTAAGTCACGTAGGAAAATCCGGCCGGCCCGTCTTCATCCTGCGCCACGCTGGCAATGGGAGTCAGCCCGAAAAGAAAAAATATTGCAATGCATTTGTCGATTCTCGTCACTGCCTTTCCCCAGTTTGGTCGCATCAAGCGACGATCATTTAAGTGTAGTCGAGCAGCGTGAAAGCGCCAGTCAGATCGATATGAACCTTTTTCCGGCGTGGAGTATTCTTCTTTAACTGAACATACGATTACGGGGAGTCACTATGCGTCTCAGGATTTCACTTTTAATACTCTTCTTGACGATTTTTGAACCAGCGTTGCCGGTCGCGGCGGAACCTTTGCCCGTCGCCACGATCCGTGTGCTCGTCGAGGACAACAGGCAGCAGGCAATCGCTCTGTACCGGGAATTCCTGAGCCTGCCGAACGACGCGAACTATCCGGACGACATTCTGCGGCTGGTGGAATGGATGGAAGGCGCGTTCTCGGCGATGGGTTTCTCCACCCAGCGAATTGCGACCGCCGGCAGCCCGCTGCTCCTCGCCGAACGCCACGTAGCCGACGAAGCGAAGACCGTGCTCATCTATCTGCAGTCGGACGGACAGCCCGTCGATCCTTCGGCGTGGTTCCAGGAGGACCCGTATACGCCGGTTCTCAAAGAGCGCGGCGAGTCCGGCGATTACGAGCGAATTGCATGGGAGATGCTCGAATCCGACTGGAATCCGGACTGGCGCGTATTCGCCCGGTCGGCGTCGGATTCGAAGGGACCGATGACGCAATTCATGGTCGCGATGACACTGCTCGATAAAGCCGAGTTCGTGCCTGCGTTCAATATGAAGGTCATCATCGATACGGAGGAGGAGATGGGTTCGCCGAACCTGCCTGAGGCTGTCGAGGCCAACCGCGAGCTGCTGCGTTCCGACCTGCTGCTGATCTTCGACGGCCCGCCGCATCCTTCGAACAAACCGACCGTGCGCTTCGGCGCCAGGGGCATCGTCACGATCACACTGGTGACCTACGGGCCAAAGGTTCCGCAACACAGTGGCCATTACGGCAACTTCGTACCTAACCCTGCATTTCACCTCGCCCGCATCCTGAGTTCGATGAAATCCGCCGACGGTCGCGTCTTGCTCCCGGGCTTCTACGACGGTGTGACGATTACCGACGAGATTCGTGCGGTGCTCGAGGCAGTTCCCGACGACGAAGAACAGATTTTAGAAGACATGGGACTGATCCGACACGATGCGGTTGCACCGTCATTGCAGGAGGCGATTCAGTATCCGTCGCTCAACATACGCGGACTGTCATCCGCATGGGTCGGCAAGGAATCGCGTACGATCATACCGGCGACGGCTATCGCCGAAATCGACATGCGGCTGGTCAAGGAGTCTGACCATAGGCATTTGCTCGGACTCGTCAGGTCTCACATCGAAAATCTCGGTTATCACGTCATCGGTCATGAACCGAGCGATGCCGAGCGACTGCAACATGCCGATATCGTTACCTTTACTTACGACTACAGCTACGCCGCTTACCGCTCCGACATGGATGCTGCTGCCGGACGACTCGCACGGGCCGGCATGCGGCATCTGTACGGCGAAGAACCGATTCTCATTCGTACATCGGGTGGCTCAATACCGATTTCCCCTTTCGTCGAAACGCTCGGAATCCCGGCGGCCACGGTTCCGACAGTCAACATCGACAACAACCAACACAGTCCGAACGAAAATATCCGGCTCGGTAATTTCATCGAGGGAATCGCGATCCTGATGTCCGTCCTGAGCCAGACGCCGGACTAGCATTCGCATCACTGGTCGCTGTCGCAAATTGGACACAAGCGATTTAGCCGATCCTGGGCAATCCCTGCAGGCGCCGTGCTATTGCAGTAGAATAGCTCGCGACCGGGTTTCGCAATCGGGTTAGGGAAAAGGCGCCGTCAAGACAACAAAATTCGGGCTGGTTATGCTTGTCGCTGCAGTCGTGGTTGCCGGCTACACCGAGAGGAGCGCAGAGGTCGCCAGCCCTGATTGAATTGATTTTTATCTGAGAGGAACTGAGTAAACGGAGAGGAGCATAACAATACCTACAACATGAGACAGGATGTCGCTGCGACTCACTTTTTTTCTTGGGCAATAGTGGAGAGCAAATGTGACGGACATAGACACGAAAATCATCGTAGGTAGTCAGGAATGGTGCGGCTTTCCTGACCTCGGGGTTCCGGCGATCAAGGCGCGAGTCGATTCAGGCGCCAAAACCTCTTCTATTCACGCATTCAATATCCAGCCGTTCAAACGGCATGGTGAATCGTGGGTCAGTTTCGAGGTTCACCCCTTACAGCAAAACCGCCGCACGACAATCAAGTGCGAGTCGAGAGTCGTCGATCGGCGAGTCATACGAAGTTCCAGCGGAATCGCGGAAAAACGCTACGTCATCAGCACGCCGCTATCCCTGGGTTATCGCGTGTGGGATATCGAGCTGACGCTGGCTAATCGCGACTCGATGGGCTACCGCATGTTGCTTGGCCGTGAGGCGATGAATGACAAGATACTTGTCGATCCCGCCGCCAGTTTCTGCCACGGCGAAATCAGCGATGAGGAAATCGATCAGATGTACGGCAAGATCGAGAGTTCTCATGGCGGCCTGCGCATCGCTTTACTGGCATCTGACGATAAGCTTTTCAGTAACAAGCGAATCATGGAGGCTGGCGAGGAACGCGGGCACGAGATGCAGTTCATCAATGTCAGGCAATGTTACATGAAGCTCGATGCAATGACGCCGCGCGTGCATTACCGCGGTGGACGTACCCTCGACGATATCGATGCCGTCATAACCCGCATCCGGCCGAGCGCGACTTTCTATGGTTGCGCAATCGCGCGGCAGTTCGAGAGCATGGGTGTGTACACGATGAATCATTCCACCTCGATCGCGCAATCGAGAGACAAGCTGTACGCACTACAGTTGCTGATTCACAACGGGCTCGATATTCCGATTAGTGGCTTTGCCAACTCGCCGATGGACACCGACGATCTCATTGATATGGTCGGTGGCGCGCCACTGATCGTCAAACTGCTGGAAGGCTCGCATGGACGCGGCGTGGTCCTGGCCGAGACGCGCAAGGCGGCGGAGAGCGTGATCAATGCGTTCAAGGCCATTCGCGCCAACCTCCTCGTGCAACAGTTCGTCAAGGAAGCGCAGGGCAAGGATCTCCGTTGCTTCGTCATCGACGGCAAGGTCGTGGCCAGCATCGAACGGGAAGCAGCGCCGGGCGAATTCCGCGCCAACATTCATCAGGGTGGCAAGGCGCGCATGGTGCGTATCACGAAACAGGAACGGCAACTGGCGATCAAGGCCGCGAAGACGATGGGCCTGAACGTGGCGGGCGTCGATATTATTCGCTCCCAGACGGGTCCGCTGTTGCTGGAGGTCAACTCGTCGCCGGGACTCGAAGGCATTCAGGCTGCAACCGGGAAAGACATCGCCGGCATGATGATCTCGTCTGTCGAGAAACATCTGAACTGGACGCGGCGGCCCGCGCTCGCGGAGGTGGGCAGGACGAAACTGGCGTCCTGAACCGTCGGGACTTTGACAAGCTGTTGCCCGCTCAGGATTATCGCTGTGCGAGGGGCTTCAGCCCCGATGACTCCCTGGTCTGGGATCGCGGCTCGTCGCGCGGGGTCTCGCCGTAGCCGCGAAGATCAACCGCGAACACTGCATAGCCCTCACTGACGAGTCCGTCCATCAAGAAAAGAGCCTCGCCCTCGACCTGCAAATCGAAGTCGGGCAACGCGCTCCAGGTCCTGCCGTGCACGAGCAGGATGGCCTCGGTCGCGCCGCGTGCGCTTTTTCCCCATACGGCGATCGGATGGCCGTCCGCTATCACGGTACGTCGCTGCTACGGCGCCTCTTCCGACGCTGCCACAAAACTTGCAGCGAGAATCGCCATTACTAGTGCAGCGATCCTGATTTTCGGTCTCATCGGCATCCCATTCAGCAGTCGACAGACAACACCGGCCTCCTGTTATGACAAGCGCACGATTTGAACAGATTGCGACCTCAAATTGAATAAATTACAGTGGCCACCGGAACGAACGGAGAGGATCTTCAATGAAAGCATCGGCCGGGTTCGGGTTCTTCCTGCTATTTCTCGCAGGCTTAGCGCTGGTCAGTTTGATAACCATGCGTAATCAGGCTGGTGCCATCCCATCGATCGAGCAATTGTCGGCAAACGCGTGGCGGCCGTCGAAAATCCGCGAGATGAAGGTCGACAGCGACAGCAAGATGTACGTGCAGTTCGAGGCTGACGGTCAGCTGACAGGTCATGGCGGGTGTAACAGCTTTTTCAGCCGGTACCGGCTCGAAGAAAACAAGATCCATGTCGACCCGATCGGTGTTACCCGGATGTCCTGCGAGCCGGTGACGATGTCGCTGGAACGTTCATTCGTCGAATCACTGCAGCTGGCGACGACTATCAGCGGTGTCGGCAGGAGGATGGCGATGCGAAATAACCAGGGCGATGCAACGATTCGCTTCGTCGCTATCGACCGCGAGGCTGCGGAATAAGGATTCCGGACTGATTACCTTCGCTGTGCGAAGAGCGGTGGCTGAGTCGGCTGCTGCCGCTGCTCGATCGATACTTCCGGGACGGTGATCCTCGGGAGCCGCACCTCGTTGCGTGGTGCGTTGTTGCAGTCGAGCCAGTTGATGATCTTGGACATTTCCTCGATGTCCTTCTGCGCCCGGTAGTGCGGCATTTCATAGACGCCGATGCCGTAGTCCGCCGCGGTGACATAGTTTTGGCTGTCACGGAGCATGCCGACGACCGGAATCCGCAGGCTCGACAGAAACCGCATCAGCTTCTGCAGGCTCCTGGTATTGTTGCGCGTGCGATTTGCGACGATGCCGACTTTGATGTTGCCGCGATCGAGCTGCGCCACGAGCAGCAGCTCGGCGATGAACTTGGTCGCAAATCGGATATCGATCGGCGACGGCATGACGGGAATCAGAATGTTGCTGGCGTCGTAAATGGCGTCGTGTATTTCCGGACCTTCGAGCGCCGCCGGCGTATCGATGATCATGCGGCGCGTTTCCTGCGGCACCCGCGTCTGCCAGCTGCGGGTCGCGTTCATCGTCTTTTTGTAAGCCGCGATGCCGTGGATCGGGGGCCGGTTCTTCGGTCTCTTCTCGAACCATTTCATGCTCGCGCCCTGCGGATCGCAGTCCAGCAAGGCCGGGAGCGGCCCGCGCATTGCAAAATAACTGGCCAGGTTCGTCGCTAGCGTGGTCTTCCCGCACCCGCCCTTCGGATTCAGGACGACAATTCGTTGCAATTCATTCGAACTGGCCGATACAAACACGCTTTGGTCCTCGTTCTATTCTCAAAATACGGTCATACGGTAGATTCCCCGGGCAGCCACGAGCGCCAAGTCAGAAACGAGATATTCTGATTATTCTCCGTTGCGTACCCGTTGCGCTGAACCGATGATACTACTAGCAACCGCAACTTCAAAAAGGAATCCCTTCATTTCAATTCAGCGACAGGGAATTGGCATGTCGACGCGCGTTGAACGACGAAAATCAATGCACAATGTGACCGGATCAAGTTAGAAATCTTATAAACAATCGTTTTTAGTACGATGAAATTCTGAAAAAAAGCCTTCTGAAACGGAGCGGCGTCTTATGAGCAAGCCCATCATGAATCTGGACCAACTCGAATACAGTGAATTTGGCAAAGGCGAGAAATTTCTCGCAGAACGCGCACCGGTATCCGACAAGATCGGCGCTGAAAAACTCGGATACGCCGTCGTTCGCCTGAAACCAGGCAAGAGGGCCTGGCCATATCACACACACTGCGTGATCGAGGAGCTCTTTTACGTGCTGGAGGGCGAAGGCACACTGAGACACGCCGGCCAGGAATACCCGATCCGCGCCGGCGATTTCATATGCGCGCCGGCCGACCCGGATAAACCGCATCAGATCATCAATACCTCCGATAACACCCTGAGCTATATTGCGCTGAGCACGATGGATCACACCGACGTCATGCTGTACCCGGACTCCGACAAGTACGGTGTGTGGCACGGTAATCCGCGAAATCCCCGCGACCCGCAGAACTTCCTCGTGTTTGCGCGCAAGGCGACCGCCGTGGATTACTGGGACGGTGAGGCCGAATAATCGGACCAGCTTGTCATCAGGTCGGGGTCGTCGTCATCGGGCGTCCCGAGCCGCTTGTCTGTCGACGTTTTCCTGCGCCCAGCTGACAAAGTCGCCGCGCAGCAGGCTACGGGATTTGACGCCCTCATAGACCCCGAGCGCCGGTCCTTGTCCGAGGTAAATCTGAAAATTAAATTCCGGCCACCGCCATTGCTGCTCATCGGGTCACCTCAGCCGGACCCTATCCCGCGGGACTTGGCAATGCGGCAGAAAATCCCTGGCTCTCAACTTATGAGGCTTTCTTAATGTAAATTCGAGAAAAAATTTTCCGCGGAAGCGTCTGTTGTCGCTCCTCGACGACGCATACAGCCGAGTCAACTTGCATCAATCGAGTTAAAATTGTGGCGGATCCGGCCATGGAGACCCCCATGCACGTTTTTGGCGAACTACGAAGACGCAATATCTTCAAAGTCAGTGTCGGCTACGCCATCCTCGGGTGGCTGCTGATCAAACTGGTCGATTCCCTGTCGCCCGTCCTGGGCACCGACGAACGCGCCGTTCAAATATTCGCGCTCCTGTTGATACTTTGCTTTCCCGTCATCGTACTTTTCGCCTGGGCCTACGAGATTACGCCCGAAGGATTGAAGCCGACATCGCAGGTCGAGAGGACGAAGAGCATTACCCGGGAAACCGGGCGCAAGTTGAACTACATCGTGCTGGCGCTGCTCGTCATCGCGGTGTTGGTATTACTCGCCGACAGATAGCTTTGCGTGGTGGTCGCGACCCTACTCCGCGGATACGGTGACGAGGTCGATTCCCATCGATTTGATACGGCCGTTCAATGCCGGCACGTTGTCGTTCCACACAGACTCGAGTTGTGCGAGTTCCGCTTCGATCGCCGTCTTTAACTCGTCTCGTACCGCGACGGCGCTTGCGGTCGGGCGTGCATCGCCAACGGCCACCATGCGCATCAGGCTCGTCAACTTGTTATTCAGGCGAATCGGGTAATTCAGCGGATCCTGACGGGACTCGTTTTGCGTCTGGTACAGCGCCGCCTCAATCGGCGTGATCGTATCGTTCAATGCAGTGACTTCCGCGAGCAAATCCGCAATGTCCGCATCGCCCTCCGCCTGCTTCTCGAGTCTAGTTGTCAACACATCGAGCTGCGCACGCAGTTCGCGAATCTTGCGGATCTCGAGGTGTACGCGCGACAGCAGGTCGCGCGCCTGGATGACAAAGTCGAATTGCGCCCGGTAATCTTCGGCGGTCGATCCCGATCGCGGATCGGGCAGAATCTCGAAGACCACCTCCTCCGTGGCACCGCCGACAGTCAACCTGGCGCGATAGGTGCCCGGCACGGCCTTCGGTCCTTCCTTCATATCGGCCCACATGATGAGCTTGTCGAAGCGCTCCATCCCCGGGTAGTGAAGGTCCCAGACGAATCGGTTCAATCCTTTGTCCGAGGTAAGCAGACGCGTGTCGGGCGGCGCGTTCGGATCGCCTTCCTCGGCTTCCTCCTCCCCGGCCGTTACCGGTTTTCGCGTCCAGGTCCATATCGGCGCTTCGCTGCGCATCTCGAAGACCTGCAATGTCATCTCTATGTCTTCGGCCGGTTTTTCTGCGAGGGAATAATGGAAGACCACGCCAGGATGCGGATTCATGCCGGCGTTCACCGGTTCGTCGTCCCGGCCGCCTGCCGTGAATCGGTACGCCGCCCGGGGCGTAAAAAGATGCGCGGCTTTTCTTGCAGTGGATACGGTCGACTGATGTAACACCGTCAGGTCGTCCAGGATCCAGAAGCCGCGGCCCTGCGTTGCCGCGACGAGGTCCTGATTCCTGATCGTGAGATCAGTGACCGGTACCAGCGGCAGGTTGAGCTGGATGGAGCGCCAGCTGCGCCCGTCATCGAGCGAGTAATAGACGCCGAATTCCGTCCCAGCGTACAGGAGACCTTCGCGGTCGGGATCGGCGCGCATAACGCGCGTGAAGTGGTTGCTCGGGATGCCGTTGGTGATCTTCTGCCAGGAATTGCCCCAGTCTACCGTGCGATACAGATAGGGCCGGAAGTCATCCGACTTGTAACGAGTCGCGGCGAGATAGGCTCCGCCGGGCTCGAATGGGTGGATCTCAAGGCTGTTGATCTGTGCCCATTCGGGGAGCGCATTCGGCGTCACATTGTTCCAGGTCCTGCCACCGTTACGCGTGACGTGCACGAGGCCATCGTCCGTACCGACCCAGATCGCGTCCACTTCGTGATGCGATTCGGCGATCGCGAAGATCGTGCCGTAGTATTCGACGCTCGTATTGTCCTTGGTAATCGGCCCGCCGGATGGCTGCATCCGAGATTTGTCTTTGCGGGTCAGATCGGGACTCACCGGCACCCAGCTCTGACCAAGGTCGTTACTGCGAAAGAGACGGTTCGCAGCGACATAGAGCACGTCCGGATCGTGCACGGAAAATGCGATCGGGAAATTCCACTGGAAGCGGTACTTGAGTTCCGCCGCTCCCCAGCCCATCGGGTTGTCCGGCCATACGTCGATGGCGCGTGTCTCACCGGTCGCGTGATTGACGAGACGCAGAAATCCACCGTAGGAGCCGCCGACGACGACGTCGGGGTTGTCGGGTTTGGCCACGATATGTCCCGACTCGCCACCCGCAGTCGGTTCCCAGTCGCGCACGTCGATCGAATCCCCGAATGCCGAGCGTGAACGAATACGCACCGCGGAATTGTCCTGCTGCCCGCCGAGGAGTCGATACGGAAAGTCATTGTCGGTGGAGACGCGGTAGAACTGTGCCGTCGGCTGATTGCTCTGCACGGACCAGGTCTCGCCGCGATCGTACGATACGTTGGCACCGCCATCGTTCGCCTCGATCATGCGTAGCGGGTCGGCGGGGTCGATCCACAGATCGTGATTGTCGCCGTGTGGCGTGTTGATCTCGACAAAAGTCTTGCCGCCGTCTTTCGAGTAATGGAAGCGAACGTTGAGTACGTACAGGGAATCCTCATCGGCGGGATCGGCATAGATGCGCGTGTAATACCACGCGCGCTGGCGAAGGTTGCGGTCTTCGTTCACCCTGATCCATGTCTTGCCGCCGTCGCGCGAATGGAACACGCCGCCGTCTTCGGCTTCGATGATCGCATAGACGTTTCGGTTGTTCGTCGGTGACACCGCGATGCCACTGATGCCGATCGTGCCCTGGGGCAGCCCCTCATTGCGCGTCAGCTCTTCCCAGTTATCGCCGCCGTCGACGCTCTTGTAAATGCCGGAGCCCGGGCCGCCGCTCTCGAGCGAGAACGGCGTTCGCCTGACACGCCAGAAACTCGCATACAGTATGCGCGCGTTTGCGGGATCCATGGCGAGGTCGACGGCACCGACCTCGTCATTGACGTACAGTATGCGCTGCCAGGTCCTGCCGCCGTCGCTCGAGCGGTACACGCCGCGTTCTTCGTTTGGTCCGAAAAGATGTCCCATCACCGCGGCGTACACGAGGTCCGGGTCTTTCGGGTGGATCCTGATCCTCGAGATGTGTTGTGAGTCGTTGAGACCGATGCGTGTCCAGGTCTCCCCTGCATCGGTCGATTTCCACATGCCGTCGCCCGGAGACACGTTGCCGCGCACTGTCTTCTCTCCGCCACCCACGTAGACGACATTCGGATCCCATTCGGATACGGCAACCGCGCCGATGGACCCGCCGAAATAACCATCGGACACGTTGCGCCAGGTCTGCCCGCGATTGCCCGTCTTCCAGACGCCACCGCCGGTTGCGCCGAAATAATAGGTATCCCGATCACCGGGGATACCGGCGACCGCGGCTGAACGCCCGCCGCGGTACGGGCCAACCTCGCGCCATTCCATCGCCCGTAGCGCGTCGGGAAACTGGCTGCGGTCGATGTCCGCGCCGGCGGTCGCCGCAAAACACAGGCATGCCAGTGCCAGGTAACTGGACAGACGTGTTGTCATCATCGTGGAATGTCCTTTCGTCAAGACGGCTGGGTCAGCAACCGGCTCGCCCCCCTCGTTTGATAAAAAGCAGACGCAACCTTACTACTAAACGGGCACCCGTTTCCAAGATGTCGGGAATCGCTCGCAATGCGCGAATTTAACCCAGCGCCGAATGGATCTGCCTCCAGGCGGGCTTGGCTGAGCGAAAAGAGAAAACGGCGATCATTTTGCGTATTGTGATTGTCTGGCGTCTGTGCGAACTTTTCGGCCGAACGTCTCACCTGCCGCGTCGGGCAACGGCGCAGCAATTTACAATTCAATAAAGTGACGTACACTGGCTGGCTCAAACTGCATTAATCGAATTTCGCTTTTAACGGAGTAGACGCATGTCGATTGCAAAGTCCCTCCTCCCGATCATCCTGGCGCTGTTGCTCGTTTCGGCCTGCAGCCGGAAACAGGAAACTGCGCCTGTCACGGATGAAACGGCCGGTGAAACTCCCGCCGCCGAACGCGAGCTGTTGCCGCACCAGCAGCTCGCGCGGGATCTCCTGCAAGAACTGATCGAGATCAATACGACCGACAGCGTGGGCGACAATACGGCGGCCGCGCAGGCCATGGCAGATCGCGTGCTGGCGGCCGGCTTTCCGCCGGAGGACGTTCAGGTGCTCGCGCCGGTCGACCGCAAAGGCAATCTCGTCGCGCGCTACCGCGGCAGGGACTCGGGCCGCAAGCCGCTGCTGCTCCTGGCGCACATCGACGTCGTCGAGGCCGACCCGGCCGACTGGACCCTGCCGCCCTTCACGTTCGTCGAACAGGACGGCTATTACTATGGTCGTGGCACGACCGATGACAAGGACGAGGCCGCGATTCACATCGCCAACCTGATTCGTATGAAGGAAGAAGGCTTTCAGCCCGATCGGGACATCATCGTCGCGCTGACCGCCGACGAGGAAGGTGGTGATCACAACGGCGTCCAGTGGTTGCTCGATAACCATCGTGAACTCATCGATGCGGAATACGCGTTGAACGAAGGCGGCGGTGGTGCAATGAAGGATGGACAACGCATTGCGAACGCCGTTCAGGCAAGCGAGAAGGTCTACCAGACATTCTTGCTGGAAACGACGAACCCCGGCGGCCACAGCTCGTTGCCTTTGAAGGACAATGCGATCTATCACCTCGCGGATGCACTGATCAGGATTCGCAATCATGATTTTCCGGTGAGACTCAATGAGGTCACGCAGGTATTTTTCGAGCGCTCGGCAGAGCTAGCAGACGGTGAACTGGCCAATGCGATGCGCGGTGTGCTGCAAAGTCCGCCGGACCCGGCGTCGATCGCGTATTTTACGGACTTGCCTTTTTATAATTCGCGGCTGCGCACAACCTGTGTCGCGACGCGGCTGAATGCCGGCCATGCCGACAATGCGCTGCCGCAACGTGCCAGAGCCACGGTCAACTGCCGGGTATTGCCCGGCGAATCGATCGACACCGTCGAGCATACGCTCGACACCGTCATTGGCAATGACCAGGTCTCGATCACGAGAGTCAATCAGGCGACGCCCTCGCCGCCATCTCCTCTCACGCCGGAGATACTCGGGGCAATCGAATCGATAACCGGGGAAATGTGGCCGGGCGTATCGGTCATTCCCACGATGAGCACCGGGGCGACGGATGGCCTGTACTTGCGCAACGCCGGCATACCGGTTTACGGCGTTTCCGGCATCTTCGGCGAGATCGATGACGTGCGTGCGCATGGGCAAAACGAACGCATCCTTATCGACGCATTTTTCGACGGGCAGGAATTTCTCTATCGGCTGACGAAAACGTTGTCGCGGTCCGATACGAAATAAGGCGAGACGCATGGCAACCGTACTGATTACCGGCGCGAACCGCGGTATAGGGCTGGAACTGTGCCGTCAGTACCATGCACGAGGCGACGACGTGATCGCCGTATGTCGTCGCGCCGGATTGGAACTCGAAGGGCTCGGTGTAAGGGTGATCAACGACATCGATGTCGGGAATAATGACGATGCCGAAAGACTCGCCGCAGAGCTCGAAGGCATCACGATCGATATCCTGATCAATAACGCCGGCATCTTGCGTTCGGATACGATCGAGACCGTCGATTACGACGTTATGCTCGAACAATACCGGATCAATACGATCGGACCGTTGCGCATCACCCGTGCGCTGCGGCGAAACCTCAAGCACGGCTCGAAAGTCGGAATCGTCACGAGTCGCGTCGGCTCGATCGGGGACAACAGCTCCGGCAACAATTACGGTTATCGCGCGTCGAAAGCAGCCGCTAACATGGTCGGCATGAACTTGCGGCACGACCTGGGCGACGGCGGCATCGCAGTGGTGCTGCTGCATCCGGGCTACGTCAAGACTGATATGACGCACGGCAGTGGCAA
>JBFHXJ010000005.1:0-79712 GCA_041598995.1 Woeseiaceae bacterium
AACACCGTCAACAGCGTGCGGGCCGAACCTGCGATTGTTGCTTGTCGAGCATTGTCAGGATCCACCTCATTTTCGCTTCGGTATGAACGCGCTGCCCAGCAAATCAGGCGAGAAATTTCTGGCTGCTGTAACGTCCTGCGCGTTGGCCGCATAGCGATACAAAGCAGTCCCGTATATGGATTGCAGAGCCGCATGGATGAGTACCAGCAATACCAGGACGAGCAGGGACAGCGCCAGCATCGACGATGCAATGATTCTTTCCGAAAAACCCGCTGAAAGATCCGAGCCGCTGAATATCATGATCGTCGTGACAAGTATGATCAGGATCAATGGCACGTAAAATAAAGTAAAGATCAGCGCCATTCCGGCGTTAGCGATAATGTTTTCTCCCCAGGTCTTCTTTAGCATCACGGCACTTTCTTTGACTGCATCCAGTGGGCCAATGTCACGGTGGACGAGTACAGGAACTACCAGAAATGTGGTGACCGTCCAGGCTAGACCCAGCAAACCAGCGACAATCTGGCCAATGAAACCGAGCCGTTCTTCAACGACCTTGAGGATCACACCCACAGTCGCTGCGATAGAGGCATAGCCCAGAACATTACCGATTTTGGACCATGCGACACGCAAACCGTATCCGATAGTCGGTTCGCCTCCATCCATGTATCTGACCACTGCGGCGACGAGGGCCGTGTTGAAAAAAATGACGACGCTGTACAACACCAAATACGTCAAGAAATAAATTATCGGCTCTGTCGTCGTTTGCTCGCCGGATGTCGTGTCAGCGTAACCTCCCCACCACGCATACGTAACGCCGAAACTCCCCATGACAAGCAATGCCGCAACAGACGACAACAGCGGGAATACCAGCAATTTCTTGTTCTGTTTAAGGACAGTAGCGCTGGATTTAAAAATCGCCCAACTTCGAGAAAACCGGCCTGACATCTCTATTCGCCCCGAAGAACCTGAACTTGCCCTATTGTCGGCTCAGTCCACTTCCATGCCAAGTCGTGTCCAGTCCGTGGCCTCCATTAAGTTGTCGAGCTTCGCTTCTACCTCCTGAATCCGCATCTTCAGATCGTCAAATAGCTCGTAGTCCGGAGCTGTCGGTGGCGAATCGGACATCTCCACCAGGGTGAACAGTGTCGAGAGCTTATCGTTCAATCGCACCGGATAGTTGATGAGATCCTGCGTCGCCTTGGCCCGGAACTGGATCAGTTGCTCCTCGATGATGAGCAGCTCAAGCGTGATGCGTTTTCCTTCGCGCCGAGCCTCATCGCCGGGAAGATCGCTGTCGAGCCGGACTGCGATCCGATCCCGCAGGCCGCGGATGCGAAAAACGGTTTCGTGGGTGCTGGTGATTTCGTCGCGTACGGCGAGGAGGAAACGGTTCAGTTCGTCGAACTCCTCCTGGGTCGTGTCCAGCCTCGGGTCCGCAAGAATTTCGAATGATCGAGTCGAACGAAATCCCTCGGTCCACAGCTCGACCTCGTACCGGCCGGGCGCCGCGATCGGCCCAATGGGGTCGTAGCGCCGATAGATCGCACCGGGAATCTGCAGCGGGCCCGGATAGCGCAGGTCCCACACGAAGCGATTCAGGCCCGCGTCAGCCGCGATCGGGTCCGGTGGCGGGTTCCTGGGTGTGCCCACTCGGTCGGGGTCTTCCCGACTGCTGAACGTCGCAACCTCGGTCCCGCTCTGGTCCCGGAAGGTCAGCGTTACCGTTCGATCGGGGTCCTTGAGGTAATACCAGATGACAGCGCCGGCCGGCGGATTTTCCCCCAACGCGCCCGGTGGACTCTGCCCTCTCAGAGGGCTCGTGGAAATTCCTTCCCGGAACCGGACCGGGTCTTCGGGCTGGAACAGATGAGCTGAGGCCGCGAAGACGCCCGCGTCGGCCTGGCGGAGGACAGCCAGGTCGTCGAAGATCCAGAAGGACCGGCCATGCGTGGCAATGACCAGATCATCGTCCTTCACGACCATGTCGCGAACCGGCACGACTGGAAAATTCGCCTGCCACCTGCGCCACGATTCACCGTCGTCGAACGACACGTACAGCCCGGTTTCGGTTCCCGCATAAAGCAGTCCTGGCCGCGTCGGGTCCTCGCGGATGACCCGCGTAAAGTCTTCGACGCCTATTCCGTCGGTGATCAGCGTCCAGTTAGCCCCGTAGTCCGTTGTCTTGAAGAGGTAGGGAGCCAGGTCGTCAAGCTTGTATCGATTCGCGGCGATGTATGCCGTTCCGGGATCGTGTCTCGACGGCTCGATGATGCTGACCAGGGTGAAGTCGGGGAATCCCTCGGGCGTTACATCCCGCCACGTTTCCGCACCGTCACGAGATATGTGCACCATGCCGTCGTCGGAACCCGCCCAAAAGAGACCTTCCTCAATGGGTGATTCCGCAAAGGCGAAAATGGTGGCATACCACTCGATGCCGGTGTTGTCTCTTTTGATGGGGCCCCAGTACGGACCGGTGTCAGGGTTATCGTCGATTCCGGGGGTCGTCTCCAAGGTCGAGGGGTCGGCACGCGTCAGGTCCGGACTAATGACCTCCCACGAATCGCCACGATCCCGGGAGCGATGCACGACCTGCGAAGTGGCGTAGAGCACCTCGGGGTCGTGGGGAGAGATGACGACCGGGAACACCCATTGGAACCGGTACTTGTGATCCCTCGCTCCCCAACCCCACCAGATCTCATTCCACGGCGAGATGAACTTCACCTGCTTCGTACGGTGATCGTAGCGGGTGAGCCAGTGGTGATCGCCAGAATAGACGATGTCAGGATCTTCAGGATGGACCGCAGTGTAGCCATCCTCGCCTCCGCCGATCGTATAGAGCTCGGTTTCGTCGATCTCGCCATAGTCGGAGCGGCTCGGGATCGAGAGCGTGGAGTTGTCCTGCTGGTTTCCGTAAACCCGGTACGGAAAGCGGTTGTCGACGGTCACGTGGTAGAACTGGGCCGTCGGCTGGTTGTAAATGGTCGACCAGGACCGGCCACCGTTGAAGGTGGTATTTCCGCCTCCGTCGTTTCCTTCGATCATTCGCTCTGGATCGTTCGGATCGATCCACAGATCGTGGCTGTCCCCGTGCGGTATCGGGATCTCCGTGTAGCTGCGCCCCCCGTCGGTGGAATGCCAAAGTGAGGTGTTCTGAACGTACACCCGGTCGGGGTCAGTGGGATGTGCATGGATCCTGTGGTAATACCAGGGCCGCTGCAATAGCTCGGCTCGCTGGCTCACCAGCTCCCAGGTGGCCCCGGCGTCATCGGACCGAAAGACGCCCGTCTGATCATCCTCTGCTTCGATGATCGTCCATACACGGTTCGGGTCGGCCCCCGATACCGTGACACCGATACGGCCTCGATTCACACCCGTAGGTAAACCCGGGTTTTTCGTCAGCTCTTCCCAGGTGTCGCCTCCGTCAGTCGACTTGTAAAGCCCGGTGCCTGGGCCGGCGGCGCGGAGTCCCCAGGCGAAACGGCGCGCCTGCCACATCCCGGCATAGAGTACGTTTGGATCGGAGGGATCCATCTCGAGATCGCCGGCACCGACGTCCTCGTTCAGGTAGAGGACCTTGTCCCAGGTTGTGCCGCCGTCACGCGACCGGTAGATGCCCCGCTCCTCGTTGGGTCCCCAGGCGTGGCCGAGCGCTGCCACGTAGACGACTTCCGACTCGGTGGGATGGACGATCACATTGGAGATCTGTCGCGTGGCCTTTAGCCCCAGGTGACGCCACGTCGCCCCTCCGTCGTCTGAACGGTAGACACCGTCGCCATGTGAAGTGTTTCCACGGATCGCGTGCTCGCCCATTCCCACATACACAGTCTCAGGCCTGGACGGCGCGACCGCGAGTGCACCAACGGACCCGGTCGCGAAGAAGTTGTCGGACACGTTGGTCCAGCTGTGCCCCGCGTCCTCCGTCTTCCAGACGCCCCCGCCTGTCGATCCGAAGTAGAACGTCAGACGGTCGGTGGGGTGACCGGCCACCGCGACCGATCGTCCACCGCGAAATGGTCCGATGAGCCGAAACTGCATGTCGTCGAGCGGAAGGGCCGCCAGGCCGGACACCTCTTGCCCGACAATCGGTCCCGGTGAAGCCAGCGCCGCCAGCAGAAAGACGATGAAAGTGGTGCGAAATCCGGTTCCGCACAGCCCACGTCGCAGGTGGCCACGGCACGGTCGATTGCTATTTCGGAAAGGAAGCAAAGATTTTCCCATGTGTTTCAGACCTTTTAATTGTGATTTTCCTAACTTCATGTGAGACCACAGGCGATTACCATCCGTATGCGCGATCAGGCAGCTCGAACACCCTGTCACGCAGTGCAGCGCTCATAGATACCTCGCAGTAACCCAATTAATAATTCTTAACCTTATTGCCTGGATTTAAAAAGCCGGTTCCATCGGGACCGGCTCTTTCCATTTCGGTAGCCGGGGCGTCTATGTTCGAAACAGTGCAGTTATCTGCATATTCTTACCCGTCGGCCAGCTAGCGCCGGGGCCTACCTCGCTTACGACCACGTTTTCCGAAAGCGGACACCTTTATGATTTCGTTACGTGGCTAGCGGCTCCTGGCCAGCACACATGCCGCCGATTATTTGCCAGGATTCGCCTACCTTCATCCACGTGTGAGTAAACTTCCTCCATTCCCCCTTGCCCTTGCTGGTCCCGTCGGGATAGCCGTACACATACTCAGCGGCGTAGTGAACCACAGCTACATCGCCAAACAACTGAACCGCCTCTGGCCGAAGTTCGTAGGTAAGCGTCCAGTCATTGTCCCGTATTTCTTCTACCCACGAGCCGATATTCACCTTGCGCGTTGGTGTCCAACTAAAACATGGCCAACCCACGAAATCATCGTGCCAAAGTGCAACGTATGCCTCTACGTTACCCGATGACACGTAACGCCAATAGGCCTCTTCCAATTGCCACACGGCCTCCTGGCGATCATCAAGTTCAATGGCTACAGCAGCTGTGGAAGCAATAGTGGCAAGTAATGCTGGCCAGATCAGTCTTGTCATGCTTTGTCTCCCCGGCGCAAAAACTTGAGTAAAGCGTTACATCGCAAACGACCGCTGCGGGTCGTCAGCGCCGCTTTCGAGCAAGTCTAGCGGATTGGCCGCGTTCGGGGTAAATGGGGATGTTCCATCCTGGTCAATTTAGAGAAAATCGACGTCCACTTTCGGCCAGAAGCGGACATAGAAAATTCAGACAGAGAAACTAATGCATCTCAGTACGTAACTGGAACAAACATCCAAAGATAAACGCAGAACCATACACCGTATACGATGCTCGCAGCCCCCTGGATCGAGCGTTGCTTGGCGCCGATTACTACGACGGTGATGACGATGGCCACTATGTTCCAGATGTTCATAGGGCCAAAAATATCAACATCGAACAAAGCAGTATTCGCGATGATTGCAGTGATGTGGAATGCGGCGACGATCGCGACTGCCCAGCGACCGTCATGCTGGAAATACTCGTCGAGATCCTCCGGGTAATCGCCGAGACCCGTGGGCAGGATAAGGCCGCCTGCCGCAAAGAGCAGGACCGCGATCAGCAATAGCAGCACAAAAGCACCCGCAGTCCAGCTCTCCATTGATACAAGGCCGTAGACCTCCCACCAGATGTCGAATTGTATGGCGAGCAAGTACGCGGCCCAGGTCAACGGAAGCCAGCTCATGCGGGTTTTTCGCCGGTTGCGGAACGCGGTGAGCAGGGACGTGAGCAGAACGGTGACGGCCAGGCCGAGCACGAATGACAGTGCGACCGAGAGGAACTCGAAATGCGTCATAAGTGGGGCACAGTCATCATGTCAATGCTGAAGTTCTTCGCCTGGGTCGATGGTATATCTGTCCGCACCCCTCAAGGCGCAACCGCCTCGTTACGCAATCCTCAGGGCGAAATTGATCACGACCCGCGTATCCGTGTCGGTTTGCACGGTGCCATAGTGCGGCACGTTCTCGAATATGATCAGCTGATTTTCCACCGATTTGAATTCCTGGTCACCGATTACAGTCTTGCCATTGCACGTATTGACGTGAAAGACAGCAATGCGGAATTTATCTGACACGCCCGAGTCGAGCGGTATATCGACATGGGTCGGGTGGCGTATCTCCCTACCCTGATTTGTATACAACACAGCCCGTATGCGGCTGACTCCAATAAATTTCAGCTTCTCCTGCATCGGCAGCAGCATACCGCGCACGGGTTCGAAATAATGGCCGTTGATAACCTGCCCGTCCTCCATGAATACGTGCCCGAACATGAAGTGCCTGTCGGTAGACACTACACGATCCGCGAAAAACCACGGGATCATATTGGTCATGAACAGGCGTTGGATATCGGCGAAGTGATCCTCTGGTAGGAAATTCTGGTAGACGTCTGCCATCGAACTCAGTTTGCCTCTGCGACTCGGAATCGGCAAGGAAATGCCGTTGCCGGGTGGTTGATTTTCGAAGTAGTGGGGACGCGCTTTGTCCGTTGACAATCGCCTCGCAGCCCGTCGCAATTTTTGAGATCCCGCTGCTAGCCGCCTGATGTCAGGCGCCCTGCTTAGCGAATGCCTGCACGCCCAGATCCTCCTCGATTCGCCGGGCATCTTCGAAGGATATCGCCAGGGATTCGCGTAATCGGTCGAGCAAAGACCGCTGCGCGGGGCCGATCTCGCCGTAGGCAAGAGCATCTTCAACTGCTACGGCATACAGCTGTAACTTGCGATACGCCTCATACTCGCTGCCCTCGTTCACCGGCACTACCTGTCCGGACAGCCACTCGATCAACCGGTGTAATGGTGAGACCAGGAATACAACGACTGTTGCACCCAGGAGACCAGTGACGGTGCCAAAGCGCTCCGAAAGCAGTGACGCTGCGCCCTCTGAGATCAGAAAGAACAGCGCGACAAATACCGCGGCGAGTGTGCCGCGCTGCACCCCACGACGAACGTGCACCTTAATGTTCAGTAGCCGCACGCTGAGAATGCCGAAGGCAACGATCGGGATGTAGACGAGCGTAGAGCCCGCATAAAGTTGATCGAAAAACAACTCCGCAGTCCCGGGACCGCGTCGCACGCCAAGGAAGGCAGCGGCGTAGACGACGCCCCAGCTCAAATCGCGTAGCCCGAAAGCCACGGCGAAAAGCATCGCACGACGGCGGGCCAGGTGGGTGCGGGCGAGGAAGATCGCGTGTACGGCGAGTAAGAACGCCATAGCGAACATCACGGACAGCAGCACGGCGATGAGCCAGAGATCGCTGAAGAATCGCATGGCCCAGACGGCGGTCGCGATGACCGCCAATACGGGCACAGCCGCCGGTCGGCGAAGCATCCGCAAGACCCGCTGAGGCAGCGCGTGGGCCAGAAACAGCGGGTAGACGAGCAGCATCAGGCAATCGGCGGTGTGGTGAGACCACCAGTTATCCAGCGGGCCGGAGAGGTTAAATAGCTTTACGAAACCGACGGTCGCCGTTACGAGGACGGCGCCTTCTACCAGCAAGACGTTCGCGAACAACACGGTGAGGCGATCGCGCTCCGCAGACCGAAGCAGAAATGCCGCCAGTGACCACGCCATCAATACAGCAAAGGCGCCCGTCAGTCCCCATGGGTTGATTGTGAACTCGGGTGACATCACGCAAGCCAACTCACTACATATATGCGGTTGCCGCCTATGATTACGACGCCATCAATGACCAACATCGCGATAAGCAGACGTGAGGCGAGTGTCTTGGGTGCCACCAAGAAAACGTAGCGCGCAAAGCACCATACGATGATAGCTGCCGGAATTCCAAGCCACTCAGGCATCGCCAAGCTCCTCTGAATCCGATGCTGACTCTAGCAGGAGGCAGGCAGGTTTTGCGACTAATGAAAAAGCCGGCCCCGTTTGGGACCGGCTTTATTCATTGAAGTGGCGGGGGCTTACTTCGTGCCTTGGTAAGGTCCCCCGCGCCTCTCGCTGTGCTGGAAATTCCACGCCTCGCTGCCTGCTGCCGACACACTAGCCCGTGATTGCCGATGCCGGTCATTCGTTGCAAGAACGCGATTACGACGTTAGTTTGGGCGCACTTTCTGACCGACCTGGAAGATCAGTGACAGCAGTAATTACCCCGATATCCGATGCGCAGCGAATAATCTCGCTGGACGTGCTGCGCGGCTTCGCCCTGCTCGGCATCCTGACGATGAACATCGGCCTCTACGCAATGCCGGCCGCGACCTACTTCGCACCAACGGTCTATGGCAGCCTCTCCGGAATCGACGGCTGGGTATGGCGCATCACACATGTTTTCGCCGACATGAAATTCATGGCCATCTTCTCGATGCTGTTCGGCGCGGGCATCGTTCTGATGTCGGAGCGAATCGAGTCGCGCGGACGATCTTCAAAGGGCGTGCACTACCGGCGCATGGCCTGGCTGGCGGTTTTTGGCATCTTGCACGCACATCTGCTCTGGCACGGCGATATCCTCTACTGGTACGCCATTTGCGGCATGGTCGTGTACCTGTTTCGCAAGCTACCGCCGAGATGGCTGATCGTCTGGGGACTCGTTGGCATCACGATCACCTCCGTGATCATGATCGGGTCCGGACTGTCGACGCCTTACTGGCCGTCCGAGATGCTCGAGTACGTGAAAGCAGACCTCAAACCGTCCGCGCGTGCAATCGCCAACGAGATCGCCGTCTATCAGGGCGGTTGGCTGGAGCAGATGCAAAAGCGCGTACCCAAAGCTCTGGAGATGGAAACCGGTACTCTGGTCGTCTGGGCCTTCTGGCGCATAAGCGGGCTGATGTTGTTGGGCATGGCCTTGTTCAAGCTCGGTGTGTTGTGTGCGGCTCGATCGAAAGCGTTTTACTCAACGTTCATTGCGCTTGCATTAGTTATTGGCATTCCCGTCGTCCTGTACGGCATTCGCTATAACTTTGCGATCGACTGGGCGGCACCACAGTTCTTTTTCATTGGCACGCAATACAACTACTGGGCAAGCATCCTGGTCAGCCTTGGCTGGGTGAGCCTCGTAATGCTGTGGTGCCAAAGCGACTTGCTTGGGCCTCTGAAACGGGCCCTGGCTGCAGTCGGCCGCACGGCATTCTCGAATTACATTCTTCAGACCGTCATCTGCACGACGATATTCTACGGCCATGGATTTGGCCTGTTCGGCCAGATCGATCGAACCGGCCAGGCTGCGATCATGATTTTTATCTGGGTGTTCCAGCTTGCGCTGTCTTCGCTCTGGTTACAGCATTTTCGCTATGGCCCACTGGAATGGCTGTGGCGCAGCCTGACCTACTGGGAGCGGCAGCCGTTCAGAAGGCCGCAGCTTGACCGTTGAAATGTGTCGTGGAATACCTCTCCCGTCTTTCACAATGAAAATGGCCCCGCAATGGGGGGCCATTCTTCATTTGGTGGTGGGGGCTCGCTCTGTACGTTTGCAACCTCCCCGGAGCCCGTTGCCGTTTTTGACGTGTCGCTGTTAGCTGCCTGGCTACGGGCGCCACGCTCCGCGAGATTCGAACCGCCGTGGATAATCCGGCCAGTCGCGGACCAATGATCGCAACGACGCTCGGGCCATTCTGCACTATCTTAGTGCGGGATCGCTCAAGACTCTTTTATAGATAAAGAAAGCTTGCAACCCGCAGGTTCAGGATCGTCCGGCAGGTTAACCTGCCTTCCGCACGTAAACGCTGCACCAACCCGTATTCTTGACCAGCCGTCCCGGGAAAATCGCGCAGCCGGCGAACTCCTCATCGGCGCCACCCAGGTACTGCGCGCAATTGGAACACACCTGTCCGGCCTCATATTGCGGGTACTTGGTGCTGTCGACGTCGGCGGCTTCATGCACGTAAGCCAAGGCCTGCGCCAGCGGGTCATTTTCCTCCAGCCGCGTCATGCCGGCTCCCGCTGGGGTCGCTGCAGCCGGCGGTGCCTCGGATACTGGCGTCGTTCCCGGCTGCGTCGGTGCCGGAGCGGCCGTCGACGGCGTCTCGGCACTGTCTCTGCGAGAGCAGGCCGTCAGGCCCGCAACCGGCAGGATCAGTGCGCCACGGCCGACGAGTTTGAGAAAACGACGGCGAGATTCACTGGGATGGTAACGGTCAGTCATGAGTTTCTCTCATTGGTGTTTGCTGAATGTCGGAGAATTCAGCATAGTCGATTGTACACCTGAACAGTGTGAGGGAGTGGCCCGGTTGCGTCAAAGGTGTACTTTGTCGCAGGGGCATCCAGGCAAAGCGAAGCTCAGTTCAGCACATCCGCGTTTGGTGACCGGGGATTACGGAGGGTACGCAAGAACTCGATAACTTGATTCTTGCGCCGATTCGACAACTTTCCGAAGGCATCGCGGGCAGCCTGCGCTTCGCCCCCATGTAACATGATCGCTTCGTTCAGCGTAAGTGCACGCCCGTCATGTAGATACGGTGCTGTGTCCGCGACGCCCCAGAGCTTCGTGGTGATGAATTCACGGTTCTGTTGTTCGGTGGCAAGAAAGAAATCCTCGGCAAGTTCCGGGCCCATGTCGTGACGCTTCAAGTCCGAAAACATAGGCACGAGTACCCCACCGTCGTCGTCTGGTGTCATATTGATCGGTGGCTGGCGCAGATCCACTGAGAAAAACACGTTCTGTGATGGATCGGTCGGGACTTCGGGAAAACTGTAGGAAAGATAAGGGCTAATTGTCTTGATCACGGGCATATGGCAATCGGCGCAGCCGATTTGCGTGAACAGCCGTCGACCACGTCGCGCCTCTCTATTTTCGGGCAATTTTTTCGGCGAATCTTGCGTAGTGATGAAGATTTCGAGTGCTGAGACCTCCCCGATTAGTACCTCGTTTACGACGCCATCACCATCCGCATCGACTCCGGTGCCGACGACCTCAACTGGCTGCATGCCCATATGAAACGCTAGTGCATCTAAGTCAAAATCGCGAACCGTCGTGAACTCGCCCTTGCGGCCGAACGGGCGCACCACGAGATCTTCATCGATCCCCTCCACGTCAGCTGTGTCGAGATTACCCCGAGCATCGGCCCGCAAAGTGCCAAAATCTACACCGTGGGTTCTCAGCGCGACGCTACGGCCAGGATTTCGCAATGCCCGTTCTTTTAGCTCCTGAAGACTCGCCGTCATCTCCTTAGCCACCTGCTGAACGGCGCCCGTGCCAAACAATGATAGTGGATTGATCACGCGGCCATCGACCGCGGCAAAACCGTTGCCAGCCGCATCGGCCACATCGATGGCTCTAGGCATGAACAGCGGCGAATTATTTATGCCGCCCGCACCGCCAACGCCCATGACAATCGGTACCACATCAGCGCTGATCAGATCATGGCAATCGAGACAGGCCTGGCCGTCGAGTCCGTTAACCCGCAAAAACGTGCCGTTATTCTGTAGCGTTGGTCGCCCCCCTGGCGAGGTAGTGTTCCTCGGGACGATCGGTCCATCCCCAAAGCCGTCCGCGCGCCGGAATTGAGTAGCAAAAACCTTGAGCCCTGCCAGCCGGATATCGAGCAACGAAATCGAGCCACCTTCGATCTCAGACTGGGTAATCCGACTCTCGACCGAACCCAGCGCCGGCTCCTCTCCGATAATGCTCTGCGCACCAATGGTCCCGGTCGCAATCGCTAATAGCGACACGACTGCTCGATGGCGATACCGGTCAGTTAGCCTGCGAGTTGATGGTTCTCGTTTCACTTTCTTCTTAAAATTATTTTATTTGGCGGCGAGTATAACCAGCCATTCTGTGTCTCCACAAAGTATTTGGCATAATGCTAGACGTTCGATGCTTCGCGCGGTCTTCCCGCTGATCGCTAGGCTGTATAACTGTCCAGCTGTAATTAGATCTGCTCCCAAATGGACTACCGCAGTGCGGAAAATGACATAGCCGCCCCCTCAGAGAGTCGGCTAGTTTCATAAGTCGTAGCACAGGCAGGATTTCGCGCTCCGGTCGGTCTCGGCGCCCCTATTCCGACGAATGCGTCTGGGCGCTTCGGTTGATGCAATTCGGTAGCACCGCAAGTGCTACAGATATTCCTTTGCTACGAAGAAACCGCCCTCGCAGGTTCAAATCCAGCCTCAATACGATAAAAATAGGCCGGCCCTCGTTGAGGGCCGGCTTTTTGTGACTTGTGGCAGCGAGTCCTTGATTTTCACTGTTCCGACAGTTTGCCGGCGGACAGGTCTGAGGATGTCCAGGTGACCCGTCACTCGGAACTCCGTGCTGGTTAATGATGCGTTTGCGTCTCCCGCACATGTTTAAGCTGGGTGGCCATCTCGGATCGAATTTCATCCATCATTGCATCGAATTCGGGATCACCACGGAGTAACTCAGTGTGCGGGCTCCGCTCGCCTTGTGCCCACCAAAATACGCGCCAGCCATCGTCGATCGCCTTTCTCAAAGCAGTCAGGGCTTTCTCCTTCTTATTCTGTCTGGCGTAGACTTCAACATCGGCAAATCCATAGCCGAAATAACCCATCCTTGGCATAACTCGCATTTGTTCTAACGCATTGTCCAGTAATCGGTTGGCACACTCAGGATCACCCGTCTTTTCAAGCGCAAGTGATACATTGACAGCTGGCAGGAGATTCAGCCGTGAAATCTCTGGCTCACGATCGCACACGAATTCCGGATAGGATTCTGCAGCAATGCGCAGCGCCTCTCTATAGCGTCCCGAAGCAACGAGCAGGTAGAGCGTCGCGTTGTTCCCGGGCGCGATCGACTGGAGTTCGTCCGCGGCTTCCAGAACTTCTGTCTCGTTATTTCTGTGAAAACTCAGAAAGGCCGCTGCCATCTTTGGCTGAAATCGATCCGGGGCACTGGACAGAGCCTTGTCGATCCAATACTCAGCCCTTTCGCTATCTCCGAGCGCTAGATAGTAGATACCCAGGGCGTGTAGGTTCGTGACGTATCGCGGATCCCGTGCGTAGCTCTTGAGGCTCCACCGTATGCCCAGATCCAACCGGCCGTATGCGTATGCGTGCAGGGTGCCGATCAAGTAATACGTACTCGCATATGCCGGTTCGATCTCGAGTACTTTCTGATAGTAGCCCATTGCTTCATCGAACCGTCCCAGTCCGGAAAGTACTTGACCGACGGTCACGATCAAGGCCGGTGATACAGGATCCAACGTATAGGCTCTCTCCAGCATAGGCAAGGCAGCATCAGGCTGCTGCAAGTAGGTCAGGAGCACGTCTCCATACCAGTGATACGCCTTGGAGTAATTGGGATCCAGTTCTATTGCGCGCTGAAATGCGTCAATGGCCGCGCTTAAGTCGCCCGCCTTGGCCCGAATGGCGCCTTTCGCAACATAGGCCTCAACCAACTCATCGTCCAGCGTCAGCGCCTTGCTAATAGCCGGCTCGGCGTTTTCCAGTACGAGCTGCAACGACACTCCGGCATAGTCGCCGAGGAGCATATAGGTATCGGCCAGCCCTACGTACGCGAGAGCGAACTTTGGGTCAATCTCTATGGCCTTTTCAAAATACCCTATGGCCTGCTCGAGCGAAGCGCTGGCCCGGCTGACCATGCGTTGCTTGCCTAGCCAATAAGACTGGTAGGCTTCCAGGCTCGATGTCGGGACGTTGCTCAGATTTAGCTGGTCCTGCCGCGACAGCGTTGCCCGCAATTTGTCAGCTATCGCTGCTGCTATATCGCTCTGGATCGCAAAAATGTCTTGCGTTGTGAGCTCACGGTCAAAGGTCTCCGACCACAGATGTGAATCGGTGCTCGCGTCGACCAGCTGCGCCGTAATCCGAACACTATTGCCCGTACGTCGGACCGAGCCTTCCAGCACGTGTGCGACATTTAGCTCTTCCGCGATGGTTGGTATGTCAAAGTCTTTCCCCTTAAAGGAGAATGATGAGGAGCGCGAGATCACACGCAAGTCGTCGACCTTTGCCAAGGTGTTCAGTAGCTCCTCTGAAATACCGTCCGAGAAATATTCCTGTTCTGGATCTCCACTCATATTCTCGAATGCCAGCACCGCGACTGACTTGTCCGCCGGCGCGATCGGCCACCACGTGTGTACGGCGAAAAGTATGACCGCGGCAGCCAGCAGCGCGATCACAATGAAATCCATGCGCCGGCCGGTGATGTGCGTTATCGACTCTTGGGATGCGACGTTTTTCTCAAGCGCGAGGCCCTCGGGCGTCATTTCGTAAAACCAGGAAAAAGCAAGCGCGATCGGGAGCCCGATAGCCAAAATGGTCAGGACCAACAATCCGGCCCAGGCCGGCAGGCTGGCAAGCGCGATGACGACTTCCGCCACCTGCATGATGAGCCACGCAGCGACCAAGTAAAGCACCGCCATTCGGAAGACATTGCGGCGCCTGAGTTCTGACACCACGCCCATGCATCAATATTGACGCTGCTGTACGGGCTGCTTCAATTCGTATCGCCCGCAATCCACGGAATTCGGCATCGTCCGCTTCCAGCTGTCAGACATCAATCCAGCCCGATTTTGGGACGCGGTCTTCTTATGCGAGATCTGCGGATCTCTCCGCGAGTTTTCCAGCAAAAAAGCCGGCCCCTAGATGGGACCGGCCTATTGTCCTGATAGCGGGGGAAGGACTTGCACCGTTCCGACAGTCCGCATGCCCATTCGTCTCCGGTGAATCTCACGAAGACTGTACATGTCAGGTGACAGGCTCTAACATGTCACCTGACATGTTGGCCGCCCACGAAGAAATCGTCGTCAGCGATCGCAAACAGCGGATCCTTCAGGAAGCGATCGGGATCATTGCCTCAGAGGGCTACGGAAAACTGACGATGCGCGCCCTCGCCCGTGCCAGTGGCATGAAACTTGGCGCACTGCAATATCACTTCCGTACCTGGGAAGACATGCTCCGCGCTCTCGCCGCGTATATCGCAAATACCTATCGACAGTCGTTTGAGGCTGTGAAGTCGGACACCGAGGTGCTCAACCTCCGAGACATCGTTAAGTTCATTGTCGATGACGTGCCAGGCTCTGCGCTGCAGGCTGACAAGCTGTTCCCGCAACTGTGGGCGATGGCGCGCGTCGAGCCGGTGATGGAAAAGTTGCTGGACGATATTTACGTGGAATACCTGGACAAACTGGAGAAACGGCTTATCGGCATGGGCAGTACGGCACCCCGCGCAGAAGCGCTCGCACTGATGTCGCTTATGGAAGGGGCGACTTTGTTCGTGGGTAGCGACCGTCGCTGGGCGGATGATTCTGACGCCGTGCGCGATGCGGTGCTCGCATTCGTTGACGCGCGGTATGGCAATCAGGACGAACAATAGCAACGGGAGCAGTCGATGACCGACTCACGCATGCTCGACAACGCGATAAACAAGGCCGGTTTCTGGTCGGCCATAATCCTGCTGCTGGCGGGCGTCCTGTCGTCGTTCTTTCCGCTCGATGCCCCGGAAGGACCCTTCGCGGAGCGGATGATCTGGTTCAGCTCGAACGTCGGCACATTTGTCATGGGTTGGGTCGTACAGATGATCGCAATGCTAACGTTGGCAGGTGTCTTTGCGGGCACAGCATGGCAGGTCCGAAAGTCAAACCCTGTGTGCGCATTTGTCGCCGGCACGGCTCTGCTTATATCGGTCGTTGCCTTCATCATCCCCAAGTTCATCGCCATCTGGTCGATGCCGCAGATGGTTGTAGCATCGTCGACTGTCTCGGCGGATGTTGCTGTCGCCGAACAATTGTTCCAGTTGTTGAATCCCTCGCTATCGTTCTCCCTGTTCACCTCCTTCGACTACCTGGGATTCTGGATGTACGGGGTCTTTGGCCTCCTGGTCGCTCGGCCGCTCTTTCGCCTGACATTGAGTGCGAAGATCGCGGCCGTTGGATTTGGCCTTTACGGTTTGCTGTATCACATCCTGTTCGCAGGTGTAATGACTGGAAGCGTAGTAACGGCAGATATTGGTACTTATGCCGAATCGATCGGCGCCTTGTTATTGATTCCCGTCATCAGCATGGCTGTTTATTTTAAAATGCAAATGAAGGAGGCTTCCAATGCGTAGTCCGTGCTTACTGATCGCCTCATTCCTTGCCACAGTCGGCTTTGGGGTCCAGGCCGCACCCGGGCTCTTGCCGCTGGACGCCGACGAATTGCGAAAGATGGAACTCGAGCGCATTGCCCCTTTTCCTGCCGAGATCGTCCTTAAGGGCGAGAGCGAAAACTGGGAACAGGTGCTTCACCAGGGCGATTTCGTCGTGGCGGTATTTGCAGCAAGCCCCGCCATCATCGACATCAACGAGCCTTTCCCATACGACGAATTCGTGCTGGTGCTCGAAGGCCAGGTGACGCTGACCAATATCGATGGCGGAAAACAGACCTACAATCCTGGCGATACGTTCCTGGTTCCAAAAGGCTGGCTGGGCACCTGGGAGATGCCGGACAAATATCGCGAGATGATTATTATCGCGACAGATGCCTGGGTGGCAGCGGAAGAGTAAACGCTATGAGATACAAAATTACACGGCGAGATTTTTTGAATGGTATTGCCATCGGCACCGGCACAACACTGCTGGCACCCGCCGAGCTGTTCGCGCAAGCTGCCCCGGGCGCATCGTCCGTCTATTACCCACCGACCCTTACAGGGATGCGAGGCAACCACCCCGGCTCTTTCGAGGTCTCGCACGCCCTCGCCTGGAGCGGTGTAAAACCCGCCGAGCATCGCAAACTGGACGAACACTACGACCTGGTGATTGTGGGCGCGGGCGTGAGTGGCCTTGCGGCTGCCAGGTTCTACCAGAAGCGGATGGGGCCCGATGCGAAAATCCTGTTACTGGATAATCATGACGACTTCGGCGGACATGCCAAGCGCAACGAATTTCACCACGGTGGACAGATGCTGCTCGGCATCGGTGGTTCGGTCAACCTGGAGGGCCCCGGTGACTACAGCGAGATTTCCAAGGGCCTGCTGGACGATCTCGGCATCGACCTCGAGGCCATGGATGCCAATATGAGTGACGTCGCACTGTTGAGTACGACAGCTGACAGTGTGCTGGCGCTTCCCGGCCCGGAAGGCCACGTAAAGGTACGCGGACAATGGATTCAATTGATGCTGGGCATCGGTGATTACGAGTCCGCCGTCCGTGCTCTGCCCCTGCCCGCTTCGGAACAGGACAAATTGATCGAGTTGCTTAGCGGCGACCGTGACTACCTCGAAGACCTTTCGCTGAGAGAAAAGTCCGCCTACATCGAGTCGGTCAGCTACGCCGAATTTCTTACTGAACGGGTCGGCCTCTCGAAACAAACCATTTCGATTTTTTATCCGTTTCCCAAGCTGATGTTCGGACCGGCCGCCTCGAGAATCAATGTCCTGGAGGCGTTTTACCTGGGCTGTCCTGGTATACAGGGAATGGGCTGGCTTGGTGATCTGGCGGTCCAGCTTTTCGAAGGTCTTATGGCCGGCTACCAGACGGTGTACTTTCCGGATGGCAATGCGTCTGTCGCCAGGCTGCTGGTACACAAACTGATCCCTGCGGCAGCTCCGGACACTCGGGGCTTTGACGATATCGCGACAAGTCGTTTCGACTACGCTGCGCTCGATGTCAAGCATCACACGGTCCGATTGCGACTAAATAGTACCGTCGTCGGTGTGCGAGAAACCGGGGACGATGTGGTCAGGGTTGATTACGTCCGGGACGGCAATGCCGTCACTGTCACGGGCGACCACTGCGTGCTCGCCTGTTACAACGGTGCAATCCCGTACATCTGTCCGCAGTTGCCGGAAAGTCAGAAAGAAGCGCTTCGCTACGGCGTGAAGGTTCCGTTGGTGATGACCAATGTCCTGGTCGAGAATGGACACGCCTTTTCCAAACTCGGCGTGGGCCAGGTGACCTGTCCCAATGACGCATACGTTGTGGTAACCGTACCACCGCCCACGACAACGGGAGGACACCAACCACCACGCGGGCCAGATGACCCCATGGTGGTCTACATGCTCGGCGTCCCGACCATCAATCCCGCCGGCGATGAATCCAGTCGTGAGTTGCTTCAAAGAGCACGTCACAAAGTATACGCAACCACTTTTGACACCTATGAACAGGAGATCCGGGATCAACTCCAGGGACTGCTTGGCGAGCACGGCTTCAATCATGAAACCGACATCAAGGCGATTACCGTGAACCGCTGGCCGCACGGGTATGCCTACGAATACATGTCACTGGATGATCCGGAGTGGGCGGAGGGACAAGCGCCCCATGAAATCGGGCGAGCGCAGTTCGGCAGAATTTCCATCGCCAATTCGGATTCCGAAGCTCGCGCCTACCTGGATGCGGCTATCGACGCTGGCTGGCGCGCCGTGGCAGAACAAACGGCATAACGGAGGAGCGTCGAAATGATCGATAGCCCGGCACACATCGTTCCGGTCGCCGCAAAAACCTAAGGCGACAAGGTCGCGCTGGTCACAGAGGACGCGCAACTTTCTTTCGTCGAGCTGGAGGCCCGCTTCAACCAGCTTGCCAACCCGCTGGTCGCGTTAAGAATCAAGCCGGGGGACAGAATCTCGCTGTACAGCCTGAACTGCTGGCAGTGGGTGGTCAGTTACCACGGCGTGCTTAAGACAGGCGCCGTCGTCAATCCGATAAACGTAATGGCCGGCTCTCACGGGCCGGCCTTTTTTTGACTGGTAGCGGGGGCAGGATTTGGCACATTGCAGCTAGTATTCAATCTAGCGGTTTAGCGGCCAGCCGAATCCCCTTGGAAGGTCCGCTTTTCCCGAAAGCGGACGTTCGGGAACTCCAAAAACCGCAAGAATTTGGGTCCGCTCTCGGCCAACAGCGGTCATTAAGTTGGCTCGCCACGCACTGCTGTCACACACAAGCATCGGTCAGATACAGGCATACCTCACTCAGTTCAATTCGAAAAGCTGGAATGGAAATTGAAACGGTCGTATCGTTGTCCACAGTGGCGCATCTCCTTGTTTGCTGCGACACACCTCGTTGTTAAGCAGATGCCAGTAGGAACCGCCGTGCCTTCGATTCAGCTCATACACCAGACCTGAGTGCCGTTCAGTGGAGTCAAGCCGATGCGAATTCTGACCAAGGAGAAACTCGCCACCTACGGCATCGAGGTGCTCGTGGTGGTGTTTGGCATCCTGATTGCCTTCCAGGTGGACGAGTGGCGCCAGGATCGCCAACGGAGCCGCGACCTGGACGCAGCGTTGATTCGTCTTGCTGAAGAGACAGCGGCTAATCTGCGTGCATGTGAACTTGTCGTTCCGATAATCGCGAACCATGCACGATCGGTAGCGGCTGTCGTTCGGGCGCTTAATGACGGCCATCTGAGTGATGCGAACATTGAAACGTTTGACGCCGGACTCATGAGAGTAGGTTATGTCACGGGCGCTCCTTACTCAGAAACAGTGGCTGAGGAGATGATTGCCACCGGTTTGTTGAAGGATCTCAAAAATACTGAACTCCGCAACCGCATCGCTACACTGCCGGTTCAGATCGAGGGTGCTGTATTTTGGGATACTGATCCGCTAGGTTCATTGCGGGCGGCGGTTACTGAAGTCGCCAAAGCAGTTGATTTCGAGTATCACGGCGAGCTACCAGAACCTAAAGATATTGATGTTCCGGATACCAGTTTTGAAGATGGCATAAGCGTCGATTACGTGCTCAAGGACCTCATTGCCAATCAAACGCTTAAGAATGTTTTTATCGAGGCTGCGGATACCCATCTCGATATGTGGCGCAACCACAGGGATGTATGCCGGAAATTCGAAGAAATTCAGTCTTCACTGACTGAAATGAACCGGCATTGAGACTCGGTTGGCTTATCCGGACGATGAGTTTCGGTTTTGGGTCGTTAGCGGCCCTTTAGAGCAAGTCTAGCTGAATGTCCGCTTTCGGGAGAGAAGCGGACATCAGTCGAAGGTCAGATAGGAAAGAAAAACCCGGCACGAGGCCGGGCCTTAAATTTTCGGGGTAGCGGCGGCGCGTTTGCTTGAAAAAGTGCATATACATGCTGAACCGTTCCCGTTGGTCGCCTAACGCCGCATCCTCCCGTGAATGGCCGCTTTTCCAAAAAGCGGCCATTCAGCCACCCCACAACCTGCTGAAATCAGGGTCCGCTGTCGGCCAGGGGCGGACATAGTTTCAGCAGGATTTTCTTATTGGACGCCGCTAATTCCCAGCGTAGCTACCCTCAAATCGTCCGAGCACGATTCCATCTGCATGTTGAGCGAACAACTTGTTCGTGCCGGTCATAGCCAGACCGTCATACTTGCCGGTACCTCCGGTAATCTCCCACCGAATCGGATTATCACCATCCATCGCAAACGACAGCCACCAAACATCGCCGTCCGGGTCGATGCCATCACATGCGCCTCGGCCTTTGACGGTGGAACCGTCCGCGTTTTGGATAACCGTGGCCAGGCATTGTTGAGTGGCACCGTGAAACAGACCTTCCTGTGCATCAGTTGCAATGCCGACATGGTAGAGAACCCGTGTCGCGGTAAGGCCATTTCTTAGCGGCATTGACATTAGCACTTCTTGCGTGCCGCTCGAGTAGCCCGCTACATCCGCCGCAACTACCGACGATGTGCAAGATAAAGATATCAAAACGACCGTACCTACCAGTGGCAATTTCTTATGCTGTTTTGTCATAGCTTGCTCCAGTTCTCTCGCAAAACTTTTGGATTAGCCAAAAAGAAATGAAAATCCATAATCAAGAATAGACGATCATCTGAACGTCCACTTGGGTCATTAGCGAGTCTAGCAGCCGAATGGCAACTTTTGAGTGGAAAGCCGACATTGGTCGGGAAGGACAGCTTAAAAAAAGCCGGCCCAATCACTGGGACCGGCCCGTGTTCCTGGTACCGGGGGCGCGCTTTGTACGATAGTAACGTCAGCTAAGCCTCTGATTGTATTGGACGTGCCGTTAGTAGCTGCTTAGTATCACGGGCCCTGATCTGCGAACGTCAAGCGCAGGTCGCTCCTAATAATCCCTGCAGCTCGTCGACTTCTCAATGACTTCCGTCAGGCCCTTGTTTGTTTCCCGCCTCCGACCTGGCATCACGCAGTATCTCGAGCGCCTCCTTTATGACGTACAGACCAATCAGCGTGCCGATTACGAAGTCCGGATACGGCACCTCGAGCCACAGGACCAACAGACCAGCGAGGATAACGCCGAGGTTTGCCACCACATCTGCGCGCGTAAAAAGCCACGTGGCTCGCAGATGTACTTCGCCCGATTTCATAGGTGCAAGCAACCGCAGCACCGTGAGATTGACGACGAGGGACAAAAGGGCCGTTCCGATCATCCATTCGCTCAGCGGATCAGCACCGTAGATCAGGCGACGGGCTACCTCGACGAGCACGCCAACACCAAGCACGAGCAAGATACCGCCGCTAAGCGTCGCAGCTCTGATTTTGAATAACGCCGAGCGGCCGACAGCCATCAATGCGATCGCATATGCCGTTGCGTCGGATAGCATGTCCAGCGCGTCAGCCAGCAGCCCGGTGGATCGGGCAATCCAGCCCGCCAAACCGCCGATTACAGCCATGGTCGCGTTCAAAGCCAAGGCGATTCGGAGGACCCGACGCTCCTGTGGTGTTTTCACTTCCGGCACCGCGCATCCACAATCGGTCATTGGTCAATTCCCCGGTCCACTAATCCGATTCCGATTTCGCTTCCAGCCGCTTAATTCTCAACCAAAGTACTTTGCCCTTTGCTTGCCGTATCCCCAAACAAAAACGCCGGTCCCATGTAGGACCGGCGCGATTTTTGGTAGCTGGGGCGCGCTTTATACGGTAGCAAATTCCCATAAGACATTGACCGTGTTGGGCATACCACTTTTACCGGCGAAGAACGAGCCGCCGGTAGTGCGTCACGGCCCAAGCAATAACAAGGAGCCAGTGCCGGGGCAAGGAAGTGGCCTTTCAAAGTTCTGCAGTTTTCACGGGGGCGTCGGCAGGTGAGGCTAGACGGCCAAATCGACACCTGAGGAAGTCGAGAGATCCAAGGCCTTATGCGTAGCGCCATGAGAGCCGGCCCGCGGTGATCGGACCTTGAGGCGTGACGAGCACCCTTCGTAGCGTTCCTTCGCCCTACGAAATTTCGTGACTATCGCCGAAAAAGGGCGTATACGACAAGCCGCCGAAACGAACGATAAAGCCAGAACCGTTAAAAACGGTTGACCAAAAGCCACTGGTCCTCGCCTCCTCCGAGAAGCTATGGAACGACCCCCCGAAGGACCCTGAGACGACAGAGCTGCCATATTCCTCCATAAATATGGTCGTTCCCAAAAAGGCGTTTCTGCGATGAGATTGGCAATTCAATCTCATGCGTGGTGACGTTTGATTACCCAACGAATTGGGATCGAACAATCGTTCCCAATGGAGTAACAACCATGGAAAAGCTGACAAGTATTCCAACTTATCTTGTTGTGATTGTTTGCGCATTGACCAGCAATGTCGCTGCTTTAGCCGACGATGACGAGCGTCGAAGGGGCCGCCCAGCGCCTACAATTGGTGCTGCCAATATCGAGTTCACTGGTGAGCATGTAATTGGACTTGATGTACGTGCCTTCATACCTACCGGAAGTCTGAGTCGCAATTGCATTGTGAGTCTTGCGGAATCAAATGCCGCGGTTCCCGGCATATCGGTTTTCTGTGGACCTCGAGAATTCGAAGGGAAAATGGGATTGTTGGTTTCTCTTTTCTTTCCCTTTTTTGTTCCGTCGTTGGACGATTTCTTCATTACGGCGACGGTATATCAGGAAGGCGCCAGAAGATATGGATCACCCGTCGTGTATACAGAGCAGTAAGGGAATGGCAAAGTTGGCGGCCAGCATCGACGCTGAGATGACGCTCCTCCAGTCAGTCGTATGAGTGTAGGACATTGTCGAAACAGCATGGGTCGCCAACTTCACCTCCTCTCAATAACGGGAGTGGGAATGAAGTTGCCCCCTTAAAGGGTACCGGTCTTCATTTAGTAGCTGCGGCAGGATATGCCTTCGCGCCTTCGGCGCTCGGTTACGTCGACCGGCTCCGCCGGCCTCGACACACCTTTGCGCTGCCCGAGTTGGCAATCGCCCGCTAGAGCGGGCTCCAACAATTCCGTTAACAAAAATGAAAGAGCCGGTCCCATGTAGGACCGGCGCGATTTTTTGGTAGCGGGGGCGCGCTTTGTACATTGGCAAGGTCCCTCAAACCCTTGATCAAATTGGACGTGCCGCTGGTGGCTGCAAAGTCTCAAGCGCCTTGCTCGGCGAGCGCCTGATTTCACCCAGAGCTGTGGCGAGGCCAAGCCGGTAGCCCAGCCAATGGCCGCCAGCAAGCGCCAAGGAGCGGACGCTGAACTGCAGTATGTAATCTGCTTGAACCTGAGCGCGGATGATCTCACCGCACTGCCAAGCGAGTCCGACGCACGCACATCGACTCTGATATTCATGCCTCCTACCACTATACGGCCGTTACCGGAGGTACAATCAAATTATCTTGCGGTGGACCCGGCATGTGGAATCGGCTTTTGTTTCTTTTTCAGCGCCTGGAGGAGCGGCTATGGGTGCGGCCGCTGCTCTTGTGCGTTTTGTCCGTCGGCGCCGCTTTGATTGCCAAAGCGGCGGACGACCTTGCGATCGAAGCCCGCCTACCTGAAATTACCTCCGATTCGATAGAAACACTGCTGTCAATTACGGCAGGCAGCATGCTCGTCATTGCTACGCTTGCAGTCGCCTCTATGGTCTCGGCATATGCCTCGGCAAGTAGCACCGCCACGCCTCGCTCGTTTTCTTTGTTGGTTTCCGATGACCTGTCACAGAACGCACTTTCGACGTTTCTCGGTGCCTTTATTTTTACGTTTGTCGCCCTCATTGCGATAAAAAATGGTTTCTACGGCAAGAACGGACTGTTCTTTCTTTTTGTGATGACCGTCGCAGTGGTCGCATTCGTGGTGGTGACCTTCGTGCGCTGGGTCGATTGGATAGCTCGCCTCGGGCGGATTGGCACGACGGTGGAAAAAGTCGAAGCCGCCGGGATCGAGGCATTTAATCGCAATCGGATGAATCGCCGGCTTGGCGGTGCCGAACTTCGATCCGACGTCGATATGAGCACTCCTCTGTTCGCAAACGATATTGGCTACGTGCAACACGTCAACATGCAGTTGCTGCAGGAATTCGCCATTCAAAATGATACTCAAATCAGTCTCAGCGCCGTACCCGGCGTCTTCGTCGCACCCGGCCGGCCGCTCGCTTATCTGCACGCAGGCGACGATTCCCTTTCTTCCAACGACGTATCGGAATTGGTCAGGGCTTTCGAGATCAAGAATAGCCGCGTTTACGACGACGATCCGCGCTTCGCTCTCGTTGCGCTTTCCGAGATTGCCAGCAGGGCATTGTCTCCTGCGGTAAACGACCCCGGCACAGCCATCGGCATTTTTGGTTCGTTCATCCGCATGTTTGACATCTATGCAAAGCCACTGAGTGAGGACAGAGAGGACTCTGTGCGATTCGACCGTGTATTCGTTCCGGAGATATCGATTGACGAAATGCTCGACGATGCTTTTCGCGCGATCGCCAGGGACGGAGCCGGCATCGTCGAGGTTCAGATTCGATTGCAAAAAGCGCTGCAGGCAATCGCATCAATGCCCTGCAAGCGTCTGTCGGATGCCGCCAAAAGACAATCACGTTCGGCGATGCAAAGAGCCGAAAATGCCCTTGAGTTCGAATCAGAAATTGGTCTGGTGAATTCTGCCGCGGAATGGTCCCAGTGAACGAATAAGGATATTTCTTGTTTGGTTCGCTGGCTGCTACCGGGCACAGACCAGGGGACAAAACGCTCTATGCCGATCGGCTCCCTCGGTTCGGGAGCAGCCCTTTTCAGCGATTCTAGCTCGATGCCCGCTTTAGGCGGTAAGGTGGCCATGCCTTCCATACTCAGGCAAGAATAAAGCCGGCTTCATGAATGAGACCGCCATATTTTTTTGGTAGCGGGGGCGCGCTTTATACGTTAGCAATATTGCTGGACCCCCTCGCCATACTGGACGTCCTGCTCCTAGCCGATAGCCCTAGTCACCCCACCGATGACACTGATCCGCAGTAGCATTCGCTTAATAGCTCTGTCACTGTTTATCAAATCCACAATTATCAACTCTAAACTTATTTGCCGTCTTCCATCAGTTTTAGTTGTACGCCATCGAAACACCAGCGCTCGAAGTCATCAACTCCGACGTAATCATCACCCTTGAGACCGAAATACTTGGCATAGATGGACATTTCTGTATCGGGCCGATGTGGATGAATGAATTGATAGGCGGTCGTACGCGCCGCAGACCATTCAATTGGCATTACATCTAAGAAGTCCCAGAACGGCCGACCTTTGCCGCCGTTTTTTCTGGCTGTCCTTGTAGCGACCGCTTTTACGCTCATGTCGCCGAATCGAGGATCCAGCTTCACATCCAATTCAGGTATATGGGTCTTCAATTCGGCCGCAGGCGGTTGGCTCTTATCTGTAAACTCGGCGAGATACGCCTCCGGCGTCTGTGCCTTAGAGTATCTGGGGCCCGCGGTGATTTCGCATTGCATCGCCCGATCCGGCGAATCGAATTGTTTGTGAAAGACGATATGATTCGATCCCCAGTCCACGATATCCCAGGGCTCGTCCGGTGGCAGCAACATCGAGAATGCCTCAAACTCGACCTGGTTTCCGGATACTAAGAAATTAATTCCTGATTTCTCTGGATCATCCAATGAAACTGGCACAAGCGCAATTTTGTTTTGCTGGCCGACGGACCAACCGTCGGTGATGTGCCATGCGACCGCGTAGCCCTGCACCACGTCAATTTCCGAATTAACGGATGTGTAACAATCGTCCTGATAAAATACACGGCGTTCCAAATACGCGTTTATTGTGTGTTTGCCCGGGGTGATAAACAGACTGATGCGTTCACCGCGCCGAATATCAGCCACTTTGACATAGTCCACTCTTATTATAATCTTACATACGACGATGTACCCCGCCCATAACTTCTCATCGACGGTCACGATGACTTCCACTTTGCCTGGGCCAGGAGTTGTCAGCTCATGATCAAAAACGCGCTCGTCGGGCACTTCTAATGCCGAATTGCCGGAGACAGGCCCGGACACACATGCCCCAATTAGGATAGAGATCCCTATTACCAAGCATAATGACGTCATTGCTTTGCGAATAAACATGATCGTCTCCCTTATTGCTGAATCTTCAGCACCTCGGTGGTCTCAGGATCCGTTGCGCAGTCGATCCGTGGCTTCTCAGCGGAAGCGAGGATTGCTGCTTTACAGTCTCGGTCTTTGGCCAGTTCTGCCTTAATTGGGTGTGGCCCAGTCTTAGGCAGCAGATGAGGGACCGTGTCACTTCGAGTAACGAGTCAGTTCTTCGAGGAGAGGTTGCCGCTACTCGTATCAGAAACCCTCCGCTTCTGCGGCCGCAGATCATGACGGACGCAGCGGTGTGTATATACCCATTGCAAGGAATTTCAAGATTTTTATTTGCACGCAGGGTCGCTGCAAAATTCCGTTTTGGCACGCTTTATGCCGCGAGTTTGAAACAAATATCCGCTGCTCCCAAAGGAAGAGGTGGAGTCGGACCCCAAGGGGTCTGACCCGTTTTTTTTATGCTAGCTGGGATCCGCTTCGAATATTGCTTGCTTAAGATACAGCGGAAAAAAACGCCGTAATCTGGTTACCGGCCCAGCCGGGGTTCTGGATAGCTGAGCAAGCAGCTTCCACGCGGCCCAATACCCATATCACGCGTCTAACTCGTCGGCGGACGGCCTGCTCCGGAAGTTGCACGCCGTTTTCTAATGGAAACGGAATGGTTGACCCTCGTTACTTCGACTCCGGACGAAGTGCAGCGGGACTGGAACAGCCACGCATCCAGTGCCTGGAATACGCGATCGGCTCCTCTTTGTGACTTGCGACCATGTCCGCTTGTAAAGAAAAATCGAGCAAATTCAATATTCAATTTTGCAGATTATGGGCACAAAAAAAGTCAGTTGTCGCGCAATATTGCCCATGATATATAGCGGCCACGCATGAATGCGTGTAGGCCAACCAATCTTATTGGCCGAACGGCATCAGACCGGAGAGGGTCAAATTCATGTTGCGAAAGTTACTTATTTTCGCGACAACGACGCAACGCTGGCTCCTTCGCACAGCCCTGATCGGAGCGCTGGCCGGCTGCGCCCAAGTTCGCGAAGTAGAACTTCCAGAGGGTCCGGCCGTCCTGCCGGGCATCCGCCTGGTAACGACCGAGGTGCCTCTGTGGAAGATCGAGCGAGGTATCGACTGGAAAACCCTGAGAACCTGCTCTAGCGCAAAACGTATCGCCTATGCGGCCGACCGCGGTAACAAATGGGTCGTCGTCGTCGACGGTGTGGCTGGGCCGGAATACGATCAGATTACAATTGGCAAGTGGTGGTATGAAAGTGTCATGCTCGGCTTCAGCTCAGACTGCAAACGATTCGCACACACTGCCCGGCGTGGAAAGGAGTGGCTGCTGGTCGTGGATGGAGTGGAAGGCAAGTCCTACGACGCAATCCTGGAAAAGGACTTTTGGCGAGACTATCGCGGTTACGTGCAATTCAGCCCGGACGGTGAGCACGTCGTGCACACCGCCCGCCGTAACGATAAGTGGTTTCTGGTCATTGACGGGGTCGAGGGCAGGCCCTATCGTCCTGGCGAAGGACGTTATGATCCTGGCGATTCTAAATTATATGCGGAGCCCTGCTGCGGTGACCCCGCACAAAGGGTACGCAGCCCGGATAACAAGCGTGTAGCCCAGGTTCGGTACTACGACCTCTTTTGGAGCATCAAGACATCGGTCGTGGTCGATAGCGTCGAATACCGGGCGTACGATGAATATGCATTCGGTGGGGGAACCATGAACCTGCCGGCGTTCAGCCCGGACAGCAAACACGTTGCATATTTGGCGCGGCGGGAAGACGAGTATTTCGTTGTTGTCGACGGCGTTGAGGGCCCTCCCTATCCGGTTATTAGCTACCGCTCGGCGCCACTTGCGTGGAACCAAGCCAACTTTTCAGTCACTTTCGACAGCCCGACACGATGTCATACGCTCGCCGTTCGCGACGGCCAACTATTACGTGTCGAAATAGAGATTGTACCCGAGTGAAATTGGGGTCTGACCCAATCTTTTTTGATTGGTAGCAGGGGCGCGTTTGCTTGAAAAAGTACATTTATATGCAGAACCGTTCCCTTTGATCGCCTAACGCCATGCCACTCCCCTGTGAATGACCGCTTTTCCCAAAAGCGGACGTCGAAAGTGGTCAATTCTGCGAAAAATCAGCGTCCCCTTTCGGCCAAACGCGGACATCGGCAGCTTATTACCAAGAAAGGATAACGAACACTAAGTTCAAGCGTCCTTATTATTGGTTACTGTCGCCTCAACAGCCGCTTTCACGTCGGTGAGATCCTGCAGCAGTGCCTTCTTCGTGGCACCCTTGAACATGAATCCCATTGTCGCCGACAGCACTTTGGCCCCGAAGCTTTTGGCGTCAGCATCGAAGTCCATACTGAGGAAAGTAATCCCATCCTGATCGGACAACTGTATCTTCGACTTGTAGACAGAGCCGTGGCTTTGCGCTTCTGTCAAATAGTAGCTGTCTTCTACTGCATCTGTTATCCAGATCGTTTCAGTTGCGGTTTTACCGAAGAGCGTTCGTGTCTCCTTCCATTTGAGCCCAACGATACCCTGAGATGGCTTATCCAGTATTTCAATCTTTTCGATTCCTGATATCGTTCTCGCCGCATTTTCGATGTCTATAACTTTTTGCCAAACATCATGCTTTGTTGCATTGACAGGTACCTTAACCTCTACGTGCATTGGATTGCCTCCTATTGTTCCGAATCTACGGATATCGTCGTTGTTTGGATGCCGCCCGTCGTCTTGCGACTGTGCCAGACTATTATCTGCTTTGGGTCGTTAGCGGCCCTTTTGGTCAATATTAGTCCAATGTCCGCTCCAGGGAGCAAAGCGGACGTTCCAACTCGGTCAATTTAGGGAAAATCGACGTCCGCTTTCGGCCAGAAGCGGCCATTCAATTTGTCGGAGCGAAGAGTTCTATTACATACGCAACTGATTCTTCAAATCCAAGGTTTTCACCTTTGTTCTCTGCAATTTCGTTGTTCGCACAGTGCGCGCTGTATATATCCAGCCAGCCAGCTCGCGCCCCGGGAGGGCCATGCGAAATTTCGAGCGTTAGCATGGAGTCCCTACCGTCGAAAACCAATCGAAATCCTCCATCGTACAGCTCTATCTCAGAATACCTACTACCGAACGCCTCTGGGTGCGATCGCTCGTTCGGGACACCTATCTCTGTCTTCAACAGTCGAGAGCGAAAGTAGCGAAATGCTTCATCAATCGTCATTGATCATTACTGCGTCCGGTGGTGATTTCACGAAAAACAAGCTTTGTACGAACGTCCGCTTTGGGTCGTTAGCGGCCCTTTGGGCAAAGTCTAGCTGAATGTCCGCTTTCGAGGGCAAAGCGGACATTTATCGAAGGGCTGATAGAAAAGAAAAACCCGGCACGAAGCCGGGTCTTTCATTTTCGTGGTAACGGGGGCGCGCTTTGTACGTTAGCAACGTCCCCAGACCCTCTGGCCGTACTTGACGTGCCGCTGATAGCTGTCTAACTCCAGGCGCCCTGCTCCGCGGTAAGAGACCAGTTGAGATAATCGAGGTCCGCCGGAATCCGTAAATTTGCGGATTGGTGAGGCGGAACTCGTCGAATAAACTGCACTCGGAGTTCTGCTTTTGATCCATTTCGGACGAGTTTAGCTTATACAAGTCACTTTCGAGGGAGTGAGAGATGCCAATGACTTCCCGGGAACGCGTGTTGACTGCCATCCATCACGAACAACCTGATCGTGTCCCACTGGTCTTCGGGGTCAGTAATGCCACCGGGATCAAGATGAAGCCATACAAGGGGGTCAAAAACATCATTGGAGTGCAGGCTCCGGACGATTACATCTACGACTGGCCTGAACTGGGAACGGCGAAAATTGATGAAGCCACAATGCGTCGCCTGCGCAGTGATGTTCGCGGTGTACTCGACCTGGAACCGGAAAAAACACGAAAGTGGAACCGTGAGCGCGCCCCGCACTCTGACTATATCGATTCCTGGGGAAGCGGGCAGACAGAAGTCTCTACGGGACAATGGTTTCCCAGTGTCCATCCTCTCCCGGAAGCTCGAACGGTCGAAGAGCTCGAAGCCTATCAGGGTTGGCCCGATATGAGTGATCCGACCCGCATTGCACATGTGCGCGAAAATGCCAGGCATCTGGCTGAGGAAAACCAGTATGCAATCCTGGCAACGCCCTGGCTCCTGTTTCCGTTCGAGCGGGCCCATGCGATGCAGGGAATGGAGGCCTTCCTGCTCAATATGGCCAAGAATCCAGATTTTGCACGCGCCTTACTCGAAAAGATTGCAGTTTACTGTAAACAGTTGATGGGCCGATTCCTGCAAGAACTGGGAGACAATGTCGATATGATAAAGATCGGCGATGATTTGGGTACCCAGAATAGTCTCGTCATTTCGCCCAAAATGTATCGCGAGATCCTCAAACCGATTCATGCGGATTTCATCAGCTTCATCAAAGCCCGCACGACGGCTAAGATATTTTTTCACTCCTGTGGTGACGTTGCTCCGTTGATCGAGGATTTCATTGAGATCGGCGTCGACATTTTGAATCCCATTCAAACTTCAGCTGGGATAATGTCTGACCTCCCGTCACTCAAGAAACGATTTGGGAGTAACATCGTCTTTTGCGGCGGGATAGATACACACCGAATTCTTCCATTCGGGAGTGTGGAAGAGGTACGCGAGGAAGTCAGGCGTGTGATGCAGATCCTGGGCCCGGGAGGTGGCTACATGATCGGCGCAGTTCACACTGTGTTGGACGATGTCCCGCCTGAAAACGTCCTGGCCATGGTCGATGCGGTGGAAGAATTCGGCCGCTATCCGCTTCAATGAACGCCCAAATAAAATGGCCGCCCGCGAGGGGCGGCATCATTCATTTCGTAGCGCGGGCCAACTTTGGGCATTGCTTGCTCAGAATTCCTATGGGACAGTGACCTGCGATGGTCAGTTCTCCGGCAGCCAATGACCGCTTTTCCCGAAAGCGGACATTCACAGCAGTGGAGATCGGGTGAAATCAAGATCCCCTTTCGGCCAAGAGCGGACGTCAGTGCTCTTCCTGTATCGCCTGCAACTCCTTTAGATTGTATTCTGGATCAATACTGGTAATTTCGTCATCGACCCAGCCGGGCAAGAATGACAGTTCTTGTGGTGACTGGAGCCGCCACCATGTCTGTGCATAGCTACTTCCAAAGAAGTTTGGACCATACTCACCAATGAGGATTGTACACTCGGTGAAAATTCCTCGTTCGTACAAGTAGCACTCCCTAATGATCAGGAACTTGGCTGCATCAAGATACGCGTTGACTTGCAGTTGTTCCGCGGTGGTTAGTTGCTCCGGCTGCTCAAGCATCTTGGCATACGTCGCCGCGAACTCCGGCCCTGTCATCTCCTGTCGGAGTGACGCAAGACTTTCGAATGAACCGGCACCTAACTCGGATCGCGCGAAGACGTGATCCTGACGCATCTGCAGCCCTACAAAAACGAGTGATGCGACAATCGCCGCAATGCCAACTAATTCTGCAATATCTTTCCAGTTCGTATTCTTCATTTGGGACGCCTACTGAAGTAATTGAGCGGCAAGTCGACGAGGGATCAAAATGGCTGCTTTGGGTCGTTAGCGGCCCTTTGGACCAAGTCTAGCTGAATGTCCGCTTTTGGGGGAAAAGCGGACATCAATCGAAGGTCAGATAGGAAAGAAAAGCCCGGCGCGAGGCCGGGTTTTCCGTTTTCGTGGTAGCGGGGGCTCGCTTTGTGCGTTAGCAACGTCGCCGGAGCCCTTTGCTGCGATCGACGTTCCTCTATTGGCCGATTACTATCGGCGCACTGCTTTGCGATTGACCGTAATTCCGTAAGAGTGCGGGCATCGTGCACCCGCCCTGGTGGGCGACGAGGCGCATCTTCAAGGTGGCATCCCGGAACATGCAAATATCAACAGAACAATATGATGCCAAGACAAAAGCGTTATTCTGATCGACTCGGGACCTCGAGCTGTTCCTGACCCATCTCGGATAGCAAATGTGCCAGTAACTCGTCTGATAATCCTTGCGGGAACCTGGCAAGCAGGCGCAGCCTCTCCAGGTAAATCTTATTCTTCTCTTCTCCCTGGGACTCGACTTTTGCGCGACCCATTTGCTCGAGCTTTGCTGTGTCCATCATCCAGAATGGAATCAGCACGACCGTTTTTGCTGCACTTTCGGCGCCTGGATAGTCACTTGCATTCAAAATCACACCGTCACCGCGTACGGCGAGTAGCTCACCTGCAATTCTATTGCCGTCAATAACATTTCCGTTCAATACGAGTTCCATCTGTATGCCCCGTGGGCCCTGTGCCGGCTTAAAATCCTTAACCTCGACACTCGTGCTGCAGCCCACTATGGTCAGCAAGAACACCAGCATCATGCAAGACACGATTCTCATCGCACGCTCACCTTTGTCGATTCAAATCGTTCACGAAACGCGTCCCGCTGCGGTTCCCAGAGTTTGAGTGCCGCCAATAACGCTTCATCCCCAGGCGAGAACGCCGCCGCACTTGACGTCTCCAGCCATTCCTTGCGCATCCACTCGATGTAATAGCCCTCGGCGGCCAGGAACCATGTCCGCACGACATCAGCCCGGGGCTTGCCAATGTCAAAACGTAGGCGGAGATATTGACCCGGATAGGTAACGACATATGTATCGTCTGCCGCAGAGAGATTCATTCGTGCCCGTCCGAGCTCGTCACCTGATGCGCTACGGACATCAGTCACCGGTATTTTCCCTGCTTTTCCAAAACGCATGTCGGTCGCCAGTCCAATTTGGTCAATACGCCAGTTATCGGCGATGAATGATAAGCGCAATCTCAATTTGTCACTCTGTATTTCTGGCAGTGGAATGGCAACTTCGTTCCAGGCAATGGGCCCGGTATCCGGAACTGACATTACATTTTTGAATCTGTCTCCGTCCCAGACCGCAATTCGCATGCCCATTTTCTTTTGATACCACCTTGCCAAACTGAATTTAGGAAGCAGCCGATCCAAATCCCTTCCCATCCAATCGAGGGCGCGGAAGCCCTGTCTTTTCAGCATTACGTCGTATAGCAGCACAGTATTCAAAAGACTGTTTCTTACATTCAGAATGAGAGCAAGATCGTGAGCAGATGTAGGTAAATCGAATTCCACATCGATAAAGTCTTCCATATCAGCCATGGAGACATTCCGGAGACGCTCCGTTGTCGAGCTCCATGCCTGGCCATCTGCGGCGCGGACGAAGTGGTCGACGCGGTGACCGCTGCGATCCAAAACGATGCGCGGCTCCTTGACTTCGCCGAAAACGATGGGTCGTCCCTTGGGGTCCGGATAGACGGACTCGTTTTGAGCATGTTCGATCTCTAGCAACTCGACGTGGTTGATGTAGTGGGTCTCAAGTGCTTCGTTACGCATCTCAAGTTCGATTTCGCTTTGACCGGAAAATTTGATGCCGACACGGTCAACGTCTCTTGCCTCGAATCCCGGCGCGATGCTGTATGAGAAAGACTCCGCTTCGAGAATCGGCTCACCATTCTCTATCGAATACGTGGTTGGGCACGAACCGAAGACAGCTTTCAGGAGTGCGATACCGGCAATTCCGCCGCCAACGGTTGTTATTGTCGTGGCAGCGACAGTTGCCCCGGTGTTGACAACGTCCTGATAACTCTCCATCGCTGCGATGTCTTCCAAGTTGATTTCAGTAACCGGTTCACTGTTTTGCAGTGTGATGTCGTATTTGAAGCCCTGGCCTTTGATCATTTCAACATCGACGGTCACACCTCTCGGAAACATGACAGTTGAACCGTCCTCGAGGTGCACTTTAACGGGTGATTCGACCAATATCGGCAAATTGGCATCTTGGCCCGGTTCTAAAGGAGTAATTTCAATATGACGGACCGTGACACAAGATATCAGTAAAATACAGGCGAAAACTCTAAGCTTGGTCAGTCTTTGTCTCAGTTTGTGCGTAATCACTTTTGGTGCCCCCGCCTAAGGTCAATTGTGCCCCAACCGCGTATGCATATCCTTTTTATATAGTTGGGGGGTCGATAGGAGTCAATGCGGAAGACACACTTTCAGGCTGACTGTGTTGACTGCAGTCATCCAAAAGGCATATGCCAACCATTAAAATCTCGGCAAATTGACTGCATTTCAAATACCTGTTAGCAGTGTGGAGGTTTGTCGATTTGCTTTGTCTTCGGTCTGAAATGCTTTCCGAACAGGTTCAATCCCCAAGGGGCTGACCGCTTATTTTTCTATTGAGAGCGGGGGCACGCTTTGTACGTTAGCAACGACCTCCATGCCACTGATCGGAATAGACGTGCCGCTGGAGGCTGCATTGTTCCGGTCGCCTGTCTGTCTTCGCTCACGCAGCGGCAGCTGACGCCTACGTGTACTACTTATTGTGTGCCAACGCCCGGCGATCTACGGTGGTAAGGGTCAGGCACCGGTTTCCTGGACGGTCTGGTAAGGCCTGATTTCGTTGTTCTTCCTATCTGCCTAGAGAGAGGTGTCCCATGGCTTCCAACTATGAAACCTTCTGGGAGAACGACTGCTTCGCCGTGGTCGGAGACAAAGCCAAGCAGAACTTTCCCGTCCTGACGTATCGCGGCCTCAAGAAACTCGGCAAGGCGGTCTTCCCGGTCGACTCCTCCGTGGAGGAGATCGAGGGCGATCACGCCTACGCGACACTTGATGGCCTTCCCGCGAAGGTCGACGCCGTCGTCCTCGAGGTGCCGAAAGAGGACACGAGGGACTGGGTGGCCAAGGTCGCCGATGCCGGTATCAAGGATGTCTGGATCCACATGGGGCGGGAGACCCCCGAGGCGCTCGCCCTGGCGCACGATAAAGGGATGAACGCCCGGACCGGGAGCTGCGCGGTCATGTACGTCAAGCCCGAGCCAAGCTACCACTCCATCCACAAGTGGATCGTGAAGCTGGCCGGCAAGTACTGACTGTCACGCTCCGGACAGGCTTGGGAACTTGGTGGCGGGGGCGTGCTTTGCGCTGTTCCGACAGCCTTCATACGCATTCAATTGGAGTAGCCTGGCTTTATCTCGCACGTCAATCCAGCATAAGCATTACCCGCGCATTGAGTCCTGAGCTGTCTCCCTGCGTGCCGTCTCGGTCCAGGGTGATGTATCGATAGTCCACGCTAAGATGCGCGCCCCGGGTGACCCACCAGTTGACTCCCAGTGAATAGATATCCATCTCCCCACCGTCCACCGTCCCATCGGTCAGATCGGTGTTCGAGTATCGACTTGGTGTCCAGCAACGCATCGACGTTCTCCCGTGGATCCAGGTCGAGAATTACGAAGCTGGGTCGGGCACCCAGGGCCAGCTGCCCGAACAGAAAGCCGCCATTCGAATCGACAGCGACGTCGCGCGGCTCGATCACGAGCTCAAATTTCGTCACAACGGCCAGGCGCCCATCGACAATAAGGACGTTGAAGGCAATGTCCTCCGCGGGCACATCGCGGCGTGAGCCGGGCATGTTCTCCTCGTCGCGGCGATTCGCGCAAGTCACACTGGCCGCACCCTGGCGGATGGCCGTGCGCTCCAACCGGCACGAACCAATCGTTATAGGTTGACGACAAAAACGAGCGCGATCGCGGCCGGCACGACGTATCGCACCAGCGCTCGCCAGACGCCGTAAAGAACACTGTCTGACAACTGCATTTCATCCAGGACGGATGACTCGCTGAGGCCCCAGCCGGCGAGTATCGCGATCAACATGCCACCGAGCGGCATCATGAAATTCGACACGATATAGTCCAGCGATTCGAATATGGTGCGCTCCGCGAACGCAGCAAAAAACCCGAGCGGATGAAAATCCGCCAGCGTGCTGAACGAAAACACCGTTCCCAGACCGACGAACCATAACAGCAGGATCAGAGCCGCAACGATCTTCGGGCGGCTGATCCCCGAATAATCCTCGACAGTGGCGACCACACATTCCAGGATGGTAATCGCAGAGGTCAATGCCGCCATTGCCATCAGGACGAAGAACAGCGGCGCCAGGATCGCGCCGCCCGGCATCTGGCCGAACGCTATGGGCAGGGTTTCGAAAATCAGGCCCGGGCCCTCGTCCGGCAGTAACCCATGCGCGAATACGATCGGGAAAATCGCCAGCCCTGCAATCAGTGCCACGCCGCCGTCGGCCACCGCGACGATCAGTGCCGACCTGACGATAGAGGAATTTCGGTCCATGTAGGCGCCAATCGTCAATAGCACGCCGAGTCCGATACCCAATGAAAAGAATGCCTGGCCGATGGCCATCAGCACCGTCTGTGGATTCAATCTGGAGAAGTCGGGAACGAAAAGAAACGCAGCACCCGCGGCGAAATCGCCGGCGATCATCGCATATATAAGGAGTACAAAAAGAATCACGAAGAGAGCTGGCGTTAACAGGCGCAGCACTCTCTCCAGGCCGCGCCGGACGCCGGCTGCGACAGTCAGTGCCGTCAGTCCGAGAAAAACGACCTGCGAAACGATCATGCGCCCCGGGTTTCCCATGAGCTCGGCCAGGTTCGCCTCGGATCGTTCGGCCGTCATATCGAAGAAACCGGCAGTCAGCGCGTGGTAGAAATAGTCGATCGTCCACCCTGCGACGACGCTGTAAAAGCTCAGGGCGATAAAAGCGCCGAGCGCGGCCATCTGGCCGTAGTAGCGCCAGACACGACTGATGCCCTCACGGGCCGCCAGGTTGTCCATCGTCTTGACAACACTCGCGCCACCGCGACGACCGACGAGGAATTCCGCGATCAGAGCCGGAATCGCAATCGTCGCAATCGCGGCGACGTATACGATCACAAACGCGCCTCCGCCATTTTCCCCGGCGACGTAGGTGAATTTCCAGACGTTCGATATACCGACCGCGCTGCCGACGGCCGCCGCAATGAACATCAGGTTCGAAGACCACTTGCGCTCGCCGCCGGCCTCGCTTCGGTCGGTCATTGCCGGCCTTCCTCGTCATGCAGATTCTTCTTGATGATCTTCGCATGCTGCCCTTCCGAATCGCGTTCGAGATCGTACATGTCGCCGGGCGGGATCGGCTGAGCCGTGAGCAGAGCCGTTATCGCTTGCCGATCCTCGTCGTCGAGTCGCAGGCCGCTCGAGCCGGCATTCTCCCGGGCACGGGATCTGTTGCCGGTTCCGAGAATCACCGCTCCGACAGAAGGCTGATCGAGAATCCAGCGCGTTGCTACCGCAGCAATCGAGGTATCGTGTTTCCGTGCTATGTCGGCAAGGCGTTCCAGCATCGCCTGAAGCGCGTCCCAGCCGCCGATTTCATCGATGATGAGGCGGTATTTCTGCAGCGACCGGTTCATTACCGACGGAGGGGCGGCGCCCAAATATTTTCCGGACAGGAAACCGCCTGCAAGTACGCCATAAGACAGCAGAGTGACACCGGACTCGGCCGCGAATTTGCCCATTTGCTGCTCGGGTCGGCGATCGAGCAACGAGTACTGTGCCTGAAGGGACACGATCCCGGCGCCCCCGGCGACGATGTCGCGCACATGTGCGGTGTCGAAATTGGTTACACCGAGCAGGCGTATCTTCCCCGCTTCCCGGGCCCGCACCAACCTCTCGGTAAGATTGGCAAGACCGGGTACGTCGTAGTCCCACCAGTGGTACTGGAGTAGGTCGAGCTGTTCGACCCCCAGGCGTGCGAGAGAACGGTCGATGGCCGCATCGATATCCTTGTCGGTCAGTTCGTGCAGCGAATTCTTGTCTGCAGCGTATTTCGTGTGAATCTGAATACTGCCGGGATCGCTCAGGGTGCGACGAAACCTGCCCAGCAACTCTTCCACCCCGATATAGATGTCCGCGCAGTCGAATGTCGTGAATCCATGATCGACCAGCTCGGCAAAAATCCGCTGCGTATCTTTTTCTGATCGCGGACCGCCGCCGTGATCCGGTGTCAGTTGCCAGCAACCATTGATGAGACGCGCGATCGAGTAACCAGGCGCCAGCTCGAAGCGTTCCGCCTCACTCATCGGCCGCGCCGCTCAATGGCACGACCGTCGTTTCACTGTGCCGAAAGATCGATTTCCCGATGCGCGTTATCCTGAAACGGCCGCCGCAGTGCGGATCGGGGCAGGCAACTTCCGCATCCGTGGTCATCCAGTCGTTCACGCTGGTCATGCGCTGCTTCGCGGGCAACAGCGGCAAGATCGCGGCCAGCGCATAGATGGAAAAAGTCTGACCCGCCGGAAAGCTCAGGTTTTCTCCGGACAATTCGAAGAAGTCCCCGACGGTATGGTTGCAGACCATGCTGTCCTGATCGCCGACAACCTCTATGCGCAGATCCCAGAGCTCGAATTCGTCGTTGGTATCGCCCATGTCAGACATTCCTGTATTTATTTTCTTCGGCTGCAAGTAATTGGTGCGGATCTCGAGCGACTGCGAAAACCAGGCTCAGGAACCGACGGACTTGTGCATCACAATCAATTCATGGCCAGCGACGACATCGACTACGTCATTCAGCCTCGAGTAGCCAAGACTCGTGTAGAACGGCTCCAGATGCCGGTGAGGTCGGAGCGTGATGCCATGCACCCCTTCCCGCACGGCAATTTCCTCGAGCGCCCGCACGAGTTCTCGCCCAATTCCGGTGTTTCGGTGGGACGGCAAAACGGCTACGCGTGCCAGCTCGCCTTCCCCGTCTTGCCCGCAAATGAGACGGGCTGTGGCGACGGGCTCGTCGCCCTCGAGTGCCAGCACGTGACGTGCGGCATCATTTCCTTCGTGGCAATCCGCCGCGGGAATACCCTGCTCCCTGCAAAACACGCGTAGCTGAATGGCGATTGCCGCATTGAATTCCGCATCTGTCGTTACCGGCTTTATCGCAACCATGTCCGATTCCTGCAAATCAGGTCTGGCAGAGCTCCGCGATCTTTTCTTTTATCGCAGTCAACGCCGTATCGACCGCGTCCAGGTGCGTATTATAGCCGAGCACTGCCAGCCGGATGGTGAAGCGGCCTGCAATGGTGGTGGACGTCACCAAGATCCTGCCATCGTCGCGCAACGCGTCGACAAGACGGCGGTTGAACGCATCGGCGCTGCCGCCTCCGGGCAGGTATCGAAATGTGACGATGGAAAGATCCGGTGGCGATCCCGTCTCGATACCCGGAATACGGGCAACCTGCTCGTAGAAGTAGCTGGCAAGCAGTAGCTTCTCCTCCAGCGCCGCGGCAAAAGGAGCCGTTCCCAGCACCTTGAACGGCAGCCAGAATCGCAGTGCACGAAAGGGCCGGGTCAGCTCGGGAGACAGATCGCACGGTGAACGTTCGGTGTCTTCGTCCGCGTCCTGCATGTAAACACCACGTGCGCGAAACGCATCGTACAGCGTGCTGCGGTCTCTGACGAGAACCGCACCGACTCCGCAGGGAAGGAAGAAGCCTTTGTGTGGATCGAGAATCAGCGAGTCTGATCGCTCTATGCCTTTGAGCCGGCGCCTGCCCTCTTCGCAAAGCATGAATGCGCCGCCGTAGGCGGCATCGACATGCAGCCACAGCTTCCCCTGCTGCGCGATATCGGCGATTTCCTCGAACGGATCCACCGCGCCGATGTCCGTGGTGCCGGCAGTTGCCGCTATCAGCCACGGCCTCAGGCCATTCACACGATCAGTGGATATGATTTCCCGTAACGCCTGCGGCTTCATGCGGAAACCACTGTCAAGCGGCACCTCGCGCACCATGCAGTCGCCCAGCCCTGCAATGCGCAGCGCCTTCCTGAGCGTGTGATGGGTTTGCGAGGTCAGGTAGACGACATGGTTGGGAACGGCGTGGCTTCGGATACCATGTGCTTCGCGGGCTGCTACCACAGCCGAAAGTGCGGCAATACTTCCGCCCGAAGTCAGATCGCCCTCCGCAGTATCGGGATAGCCCACCACACCGGCCAGCCATTCGATCAGCGTATCTTCCATGCGCGTTGCCCCTGGCGACGCATAGCCGACGCCGGAATATCGATTGGAGACCGCTGCCAGATAATCCGCCAGTGCCGATTCGTAAAGACCGCCGCTGGGAATGTAGGCGAAAAACCTGCTCGATCCGATATTGTGTCCCACGCTGTCCACGTGCTCATTGAGGACGGCAAGCGCATGCTCGAGCGAGGATGGCGACGGCGACAATTTCATTACTGCCATCGACTCCGCACGGTCGCCGGGCGCCACATAGACGGGCCTGGTCGGCAGATCCTGAAGAAAAGCTTCGGCGTGCTGCGCGACCCTTGCCAGACCGGCTGCTCGCGATGCTGTGTCGGACTCCAGTGGCGCAGCGAGCTTTTGCAGTTCCTTCAACCTGTGTCGCACATTCATGCGGATATGCCGGCAAGTCGAACCGCGTACATGAGCTCGCTATCGCAGATCGTTGTTCTCAATGCCACTTCTCGCTTCGTATGATTGCCCTGATTCAAGGCACGAGCCGACTGGAAACAGCAGCGGGGGTCATTGCGACTCTTGCAGAATGCAAGCAATCTTCTCCTGTGCCCGTAACAGGTGCGCCATCAGCGCTTCTGCCTGTGACTTGGACAGCGGAGACAACAGCTCGTCGATAACCGCGCGATACTCGGCATGCATCTGGTCCCACAGCCCCCGTCCTTTTGCCGTTATGGTCACTACCTGCACCCGCCGGTCGCTGCGGGACGTCGACTGTCGGACATAGCGATGCGCCTGCAAGCGGCCTACTACGCCGGTGATATTGCCTTTGGATACCATGAGTTTGGACGCCAGTTGCCCCATGGTGAGCCCGTCGGGAAACTGGACCAGGGCGGTCAGGACGTCGTAGCGCGGCAGGCTCGATCCGAAGACCCGATTGAAGCGCCGCCGCAACGAACGCTCCACGCTCGTAAAGCAGCTAACCAAGGCGAGCCACGCGCGCATCCGATGGTCGTCCGCGGGCAATGACTCGAATGCGGATTCAAATAAGTTCCTGTCCGGCATGCTGGCTCCATCCGGCAAGGGGCAGGCCGGCGTCGATCCACTGCAACTGACTCATGGCCACTATCTCAGGAGCGCACCGATGGACGGCGCTGAGGCATGCTGCCACGACGGCAATGCTCCGACCCTCCGAGAATAGAGAGAAGCCAGGCCCCGGCAGGGCCTGGCTCTCGCATCGCATCAGAAATTGAAGGTTACCGCCCCGCCGAAAATACGTGGGTGCGGGCGCAGCCGGATACCGCTTACACCGAAGTTTTCCTGCGTGCCCGTGTAGTATTCCTCGTCTCCGAGGTTCTGCACGTACAACGTTACGCCCACGCGTTCCCACTCGATTCCGCCACGCAGGTTGAAGACAGTGTATGACGGGCTCAGATACGGGAACTCGCCCGGGCCTACTTCCCGGAACGACAGCGTCTGCTGATTCGTCAGCCCTTCGATGTCCGAGTACTGCCCGTCGCGACTGACGACCTCGGCACGCACCCACCATTCATTGTCCTGCCATGGAAACCGAGCCTCGCCGAACAGGTGGAAGGTATACTCGGGCGCTTTCGGGATATCCAGGCCCTGCAGGTCGACCATTGCGCCACCGGTAATCTCGACCGTGGTCGCGCTCTTGATTTCCGTATTCAACAAGCCCGCGGCGCCGCCTATGGTCAGGTAATCGTTGAGCAGGGCCAGGAATTCGACCTCCAGACCCGACGCTTCGGCTTCCTCGATGTTGACTGCCTGCTCGAAGTTCGACGACAGGTCGCCCGGCGTCAGGAAGCGAAACGCCTCCATTTGAAAATCCTCCCATTGCAGGAAGAACGCCGAAGCATTAAGGCGAAGGCGACGGTCCAGCAGCTCGCTCTTGATGCCGATTTCGTAGTTCCACAGCGTTTCCTCGCTGAACGGCACACTGAAAGCAGGGTCGCCCGCCAGGTTAGTCTGGTTGCCGACCGAATTACCGCCCGCCTTGTAGCCCTTGGATATGACGCCGTAGATATTCAACTCGTCCGAGGCGGCAAACGTAACGGCCAACCGCGGAGCGAAATCCGAAAACGAAGAACTTGCCAGGGATTCCGGGCGCGGCGAGTTGACAAAACTTGGGAAAAAGGCCGGGTCCCCGGGTCCGGCAGCGAGGCACGCCGCGTCGCAGGTCGGCCCGGGCCCGATACCGAAGGCACGCAGGCTGTTGTCGACATCATCACTGGTGTAACGACCACCGATCGTGACGTCCCACTGGTCACTGGCATGCCAGGTGTAGTCCACGAAGACCGCAAGGCTTTCGACCTCGTAAGTCTTGGTGTTGAGCGCGAGACCGAGCCCTTCCGGAAAAGGCGGCAACCAGCCGACGCCGCCCAGCGTTGCGGTCGCCTGAGAGGCGATCGCGACGTTGTTCTGCTGCTTCTGTTCGTCGGACGCATACAGCACACCGACCACCCAGTCACCGGTGTCATTGGATCCCGCCAGGCGGAGCTCGGTGCTGGCCGATTCTCCTTCGTAAAGATTGGTCCTGACCAGCGTATCGGCGCCACCGATGAGGTCATTGTCGAAGACTCGACGCTGCTCGCTGTCGATAAAGCCGCTGATCCAGGTGAGGGTCATGTCATTGGCGAAAGTATGCTCGATGTCCAGAATACCGACCGTTGTCTCTAGGTCATTCAACTCCGGCTGATCGTGCGACAGGGTGTTGCGGTTGTTGGGCCAGAAACCGGTGCCCGGATCCAGCGCGGCACTGAGGCCGAACGAGTCGGCGCTGTCGATGTCCAGTATGCCGGAGGGCACATTTTCGTCGGCGCCCTGACTTTCATCGTTGTAGATGACTGTGAAATCGACGCTCGTGTTGTCGGAGATATTCCAGGCGCCCTTGATGCGAGCCATCAGGTAATCGTGCCCGCTGTCTTTCGCGCCATTCGGCGTGAAGCTGTTTTCCGCCGCTGCCGGGCAGGTGCTCGCGCTCGCACCGGCGGCACATGCGTTTTTCACCAATCCGCTGCTATCTTCGTAGTAGATGACGCCGCGCAGCGCAAATGTTTCATTAACCGGCAGATTGAGTACGCCGGTCACATTGAACTGTTCGCCGGCATCGTCGTAGCTCTCCGCACCGAGTCGTATGGAACCCTCCAGCACATCCGTCGGTGCCCTGGTCGTCAGGTTGAGCGCACCGCCAACGGAGTTACGGCCGAAGTAGGTACCCTGTGGTCCCCGCAGCACCTCGACGCGTTCCATGTCGGGAAGGAACGGATTCGCAACCTGATTTGGAACGGATGTGACACTGAAGTCATCAATGTACATCCCGATCGAATTGATGAAGGCGTTCTCACCCGAAACGAGATTATTGATGCCGCGGATGGCGATACCAAATCCGCGCGTGCCGGACTGACCGTCCTCGGTAAAACTGACGTTCGGTGTCAGCTCCAGGTACTGGGTGGCGCCCGTTATGTTCTGTTTTGTAAGTTCCTCGCCGGAAAATGCCGTTACGGCGATCGGAACCTCCTGCAGACTCTGTTCCCTCCGCTGGGAGGTGACTATGATTTCCTCCAAATATTCTTCCTGCGCGACTGCCTGCGGCAGCGCCGGCAGCACCACTGCCAACAACAGAATCGAACCGATTATTGATTTGTACATCTTCTTGCTCCCCCAGATGGAAATTGGTCCAGCCAGTTGACACTGTTGACATTCGTCTTTCTGTGGCCAGACCGTAAAATTATCAGTGGTTGCGACTTGCGCCAAGCGTTTTAGTTTATACATAAATCAAATTCTTGTCATTTTCTATTTTCCCATGAATATCATGATACTTATCGCTTGTTGTGCTTCTCTCCCGGGCCTGTTCGGTCAGTCATGCGTAGCTGGCCTAGCGCGGTACCTCGCCCAGCCACTCGAAGAATTCAACCGTGTAGCCGCCCGGATCCTCGATCAGAAAACTGCGAATCGCGCCACTGTCCCCGATTTCCCTCAGAAATACCACGCCCTCTTTTCGTCGCAGCATTTCGTACCATGCATCGACCTCGCTGGTCACGATGCTGAGCATGACCGCGTTCTCGTCCCGGACCCGGTGCCAGGCGCCCTCGCCCTCGGCCACCAGCCCGACGGTGCCGTTCGCGCTGGTCTCGTAAAACCTGACCCAATCGTAATCAAGCGTCTTCTCGAGACCCAGGATCTCGCCATAGAAACGGTCCGCGGCCGCAAGATCGGTGTAATAGAACATGACGACCTGCCCATCCGTGCCGGGGCGCCTACGATCGGTGCCGGCAGCTGCTTCGGCAACCCGGTCTGCCATGGTCCGGAATTTCATTTGCGTAGTCACGGCATAGGTGGTCATGGCGGGAACTTCGTTGAATTTCTTGGTATCGGACAGCACGGCGTGCTCGACACTCAGCGTGTACTCACGTCCCGCCCGCATTGCCGATGGGGCTATCGTTGTCGAGGAATCGGCATAGGTCAGATACGGTCCGCCTTCGAACGGCCGGCCGCTGTGTGAGACCCGCAGGCCTGTTTCGTCCTCGAGAATGGCGAAGATGAGGTCATCGAGGATGCCGTTCTCGTCGGCGCCGCCTTGAGTGAATTCGCTCCAGCGGACCTCGAGGGGCCGCTTCGGGTCCGCGGGGCCGCGGAGCTCCACGCCATCCTGCCACAGCGAAACCTGCGGTGGGTCCGGCAGCCCATCCTGCGGGAACTCGAGCGTACCGTTCCTGATCGAGCCGCTGGGGGCGTCAAACTCGATTTCATAGATGCCATCGGGGTACCAGGATTGGAGCTCCGCGTAGCTCGAGAATCGCCTGGCGCCCGAGATCAGCAGCAGATTGTCCTGCCCGGGCCCTTCCACACGCCGCTGATCTCTGAAGCGAATTCTCTCGCCGGTCGGAAGATTCAGGAAAGCGTCTCGTGCGTCTCCATCCGCGGTGAAGAAAATCTCCGAGAAGAACGAAAAGTCCACGGGCTCGAGTTCGTCGTTTGCCGATTGTGCGAAATTTGCATGCTTGCCGATCACGAAAAAGGTGATGTCCTCTTGCTGTGTCATGGCGGGGACGGATATCGCGAGCAGCACCACGAAACAAAGGATCCGATCCGGCAGACGGGGCATCACGGGGCAATTCTTCACAGTTTCGCCACGACCGACTTGAGCTCCGTGTACTGGAGCAGTGACTCCATGCCGTTCTCCCGCCCCCATCCGGACTGCTTGTAACCGCCGAACGGCACCGCCATGTCCGGTATGCCGTGGCAGTTTATCCACACGATGCCGGCCCGCATCGCCGCCGCGGTCCGGTGCGCCTTGCCAATGTCCCTCGTCCAGATGCTGGCGGCCAGGCCGAAGACGCTATCGTTCGCAATTGCGGCGATGTCGGCGTCGGCATCGAATTTCATCGCCACCAGCACGGGCCCGAAAATCTCCTCGCGAACGATCTGCATCTCGTGCGTGGTATCGGCGAACACTGTCGACTGCAGGAAGTATCCGTCCTGCCCGCTAATCTTTTCCCCGCCCGCCACGAGTCGCGCGCCTTCCTTAAGGCCCGATTCGATCAGCCGGCAGACCGTCTCGAGGTGCCCGTCAGAAATCAGGGGACCCATGTCGTTGCCAGCATCCGCCGCCGGCCCCACCCGCAGCTTGTTCGCAATCGCCGCGACACCGTCCACGACCCGATCGTAGGCCGGTGCTTCGACGTACAGGCGGGATCCTGCCACACAGACCTGGCCGGCATTCGAAAAAATAGCCTGCGCTGCGCCATCGATGGCAGCGTCGAGATCCGCATCAGCAAACACGATGACCGGTGATTTTCCGCCGAGTTCCAGCGTCACTTTCTTGAGATTGCCCCTGGCCGCATCGATGATGCTGCGGCCCACTTCCGTAGAACCGGTGAACGATACCTTGTCGACATCAGCGTGCGCGGCCAGCGCATGGCCGACCGAGCTGCCGCTGCCGAGCAGGACGTTGACGACGCCCTGCGGCACGCCGGCCTCCTCGGCGATCTCGCCCAGGCGCACCGCCGACAAAGGCGTTTGCGTCGCCGGCTTGAGAATACAACTGCAGCCGGCTGCGAGGGCTGGCGCCAGCTTCCAGGACGCCTGCACCAGTGGGCCGTTCCACGGCACGATGAGCGCCGCTACGCCGACCGGCTCGCGCCGCGTATAAATATGAAATTCCTGATCGGGCACTGTCGAGAGGTCTTTGGTGGTGCCCTCTATCTTCGTGCACCAGCCGGCGTAATAGCGAAAACAGTCAGCCGCAAACGGTACCTCCCCGTGCCGCGCCGTCGCGAACGACTTGCCGGCGTCCAGCATCTCGAGTTCGGCGATCTCGTCGGCATGCTTATCGATGAGATCTCCCATGCGCCACAGGATCCTGCCGCGTTCTGCCGGCGTCAGGCGCGTCCAGGCACGCTCATCGAACGATCGCCTTGCGGCGCGAATCGCGGCCAGGATGTCATCTTCGGACGCACTGGCCGCGGTGCTGATGACCTGCCCGGTCGAGGGATCGAAAACGTTGCTGACCGCCGCATTGCTTGCCGGCCGGAATTCGCCGTCGATAAGCAAGGGCTGGGGCCCGGCGAGTCGCCGGCTGACGGACGAGGATATGGAATGCGTGCTGGACATAGTCGTGACCTTCTTTCAACCGGTTCGCGAAGATTCCGGTTTCATCAACGATTCGAATACGCTCAAGACGGCCTCGTTCTCCTCTTCTGTCCCGACCGTAATGCGAATTTCCCGTTCGTTGTCGCCCCCGACCGGCCTCGGAATTATTCCGGCGGCCCGCAGTCGCCGGTCGGCTTCACCGGCGGAAATGGCGCCGTGGTCAGGAAACCGGATCAGATAGAAATTCGTTACGCTGGGAATCACATGAAGGCCGAGCGCGGACAGGCGCCGTTGAATGATCTTCATCGAGCGCGCGTTATGGCGGCGAATCATATCCGTGTATTCGGTGTCCGAAATGGCCGCCGCGGCCGCCGCCATCGCCGGTCCGTTCGCATTGAATGGCGTTCTGATTCTCTGGATCGCATCCATTATGCCAGTGGGCATATACGCCCAACCGATGCGCAGCGCGGATAGGCCGTGAATCTTCGAGAACGTGCGGGTCATGACAACATTGTCGTTCCGCAGGACGAGATTGGCGCCGGCATCGTAATCCGGCGCGGTCACGTACTCCGCATATGCGCCGTCGAGGAGGAGAATGACGTTTCCGGGCAGACCCGCATGCAGACGACGAATTTCATCGGTACTGATGTAGGTGCCGGTCGGATTATTCGGATTTGCCAGCGGCAGCAGACGGGTTCTCCCGGTCACACAGGCAAGCAGTGCATCGACGTCCACGCGGTCCTCCTTTTCCGGCGCAACGACCACGTCCGCGCCGTGCGCCAGCGCGTGTATGCGACACATCTCGAAACTGCACTGGCTCACCAGAACCTCATCGCCCTCTCCGACGAAAGCGCGAGTCACGAGCTGGATCAACTCATCCGAGCCGTTGCCACAAACGATGTTGGCCGCATCCAGATCGTAGACCCGGGCAATCGCATTGCGTAGTGCACTCTGGCTGCCGTCGGGATAGCGGTGCAACGTGGTCGCAGCCTCGTGGTAGGCAGTCACCGCGGCGGGACTGGGGCCGAAAGACGATTCGTTCGACGACAACTTGATCGGTTCCGCAATGCCCGGCACCTCACTGCCCCCCTGTGCATACGACTTGATCTTCAGTACGCCCGGCCTGGGAACCGGTGCGGTCATCTTTTCGCGGGCCATATCAGGTACACACCCGTTTGCGCGTTTGCGGCATCATGATGTACTTCCAGGGAGAGGGAAAAAATTCATCGATGGCGACTTCGATAATGGCGGGAGCGTCCTGACGGAACGCCATTTCGATCGCGCCCTTAAGCTCGGCCGGGCTGTCCACGCGCATACCCATGGCGCCAAAACTCTCCGCGAGCCTGACGAAATCGGGGTTGTGCAGATCCGAGGCGATCACCCGGCCGCCGAACGACTCTTTTTGCTGCCGCTGTACATTCGTGAAGCGTCGGTCGTTGAATATGACGGTGGTGATCGGCAACCGGTACTGCACTGCGCTGGCAAGTTCCTGAACATTGAACATGAACCCGCCATCGCCGCTGATCTGAATCACTTTTTTGTCGGGATTTGCCGCGATCACACCCAGTGCGGTGGCAAAGCCAAACCCCAGGGTTCCCTGGTAGCCCGCCGAGATGTGCTGGCGGGGCCGGAACACCGGGAAACCGTACCAGGACACAAAGCCCACCTGGGTTATTTCGTCGACGAAGATACCGTCATCCGGCAGGACGTCGCGAATGACATCGAGATACGCCATCTGTGGTGCGACCGACGCGCGAATATCCTCATCCACAGCCGACTTCAGCTCGCTCAGTTCCGCCTGTCTCGAGGGGCGCGAGCGGTTGGTGTTGTCGAGTGCCGACAGCAATGCAGTGAGGGTTGCGCCCGCGTCGCCGGTTATGCCGACTTCGGGCATGCAGATCCTTCCGACCTCGACGGGATCGATATCGATACGGACAATCTTCAGGTCGTCGTCTTTGCCCCACATGCATAGCGGCATGCGCAGGCGCGTGCCGACTGCAAGCACTGCATCGGCCTCTGCCCAGAGCCGGTGGCCCATCGGCAGGTTCGCGCTGAGGTAGTGATTGGACGCGACGACGCCCTTGCCGCTGCGCTTCGCCATGACCGGCGCCTGCAACGCGACAGCGACGGCCAGGACCTCTTCGCCTGCGTCTTGCGCGCCCGAGCCGACGACGATCATCGGGCGTTTTGCTTTGCCCAACACATCGGCGGCGGCCGCTATGAGATCGGCGTCGACCGGCGGCAACTCGTCATACGCCTTGCCTTCGACCAGTTCGACTTCGACTTTCTGCGCCATGACGTCCATCGGCATTTCGATTTCTACCGGTCGTGGCCTGCCCGTATGCAGTTGCCGAAAGGCCTCGTCGACGAGCGCCGGCGCGTCAGTCGGATGATTGATGCGCGCGGCCCATTTCGTGAGATGCCGGATCAGGCCGAGCTGATCGTCGATCTCGTGAAGATCGCCGTATCCCTTGTCGAGAAAAGCCAGTGGTATCTGCCCGGAAATGCACAGCACCCGCGCATTATTGGACCACGCAGTGCAGAGCGCGCCAGTCGTATTCAAAAGGCCCGGCCCGGGCACGACGGCGTAGGCACCGACCCTGCCGGTCGACTTGGCATATCCGTAGGCCATGTATGCGACGCCCTGTTCGTGTCGCGAGCTTATCAGTCGCAGATCATCGCCCTCCGCGTATATGGCATCGAACAGATGATCAAGCTGCCCGCCGGGTAGCGCGAAGATCGTATCAATGTCGTTGAGCCGCAACGATTTGATGATGGCTTCGGCACCGGTTAGTTGTGTCATGCCTTATCTCTGCGGTCGGATGAGCGGTGATCGCAGCGGGTTCTTGCAGCGCGTTTCCTGGCGTGGCGCCGGCGATAACGGATCAGGAAAAAAGGAAACCCCAGGAAATAAACCCAGACCATGGGGTTGGAAAGCGCGCGGCCGAATGCGGACACAACGTCATTCGGGCTGACATACACCTTGCTCTGCATCGACTGGTCCGGATGGCTGTGGATGATCAGATGATCCTTCTTGTACTCGAAGCGGCCGAATTGGAATTCGATATCCGCGAGCTTGCTTCTGACTTTCACCTTGCCGCCCCTTGTCAGCTCTTCCGCAAACGGCCGGTTTCTTGCGCGAAATCTATCCGGTCCTGCAGGAGCTGCGATATGTCTTCCGGACCGTAACCGGCCGGCGGCGTGAAGGTGCCGCGCCGGTAAAGCTCATCGAAGACCTCTTTGCAAATCGACACCTTTTCAGACAGCGTCCGCGGGGGCTTCCCGGACGGGAAGCGATTCGCGGGGTATATGGGATTGGTGTACATCTCCCGGAAACCTTCCGTCCGCACATCGACCCAGCAGTTGTGTCCGGTCCTGGTGCGATACTGCCGCAAGGCCTCGATATCGATAGGAACTGCGAGCACCTGTTCGTCGGGATACGGCGCTTCCCTGAGTACCAGGCCCGTGTAATCGATGGCAAAGGAATGCCCGGGACAGAACGCTTTCGGATAGTAGTCGTAATTGACGGTGCCCCAGTTGGAGCCGAGCAGGTATGCCATGTTGTCATGCGCGCGCGCGCGCCGGGTGAACATCCAGAAATCCCAGGGTTGCGATACGCCTTCGAATTCCTGGATGGCGCCCGGGTGACAAATGATTTCAGCGCCGTTGTATCCCAGCGCCCGCGATACTTCCGGCGTACACCCGTCGTGGCAGGTCATGGTGCCGAGCTTGCCGATCTCGGTATCGATGACCGGAAAGAGATCTTTGATGCCGCCGCCAAATACTTCTTTGTATTCATCGAACATGTCGTGCGGGCTCGTTCCCAGGCCAATGTATGCGGGGATGTGCCACTTGTGATATTTCAATACGACGTCGCCGCCCGGCCCGACGATGAAGTTCGTATTGAACCAGCGGCCCGGAAACTCGGGCACTTCCTCCACGACGCCGCCGGCACAGATGTATAAGCCGTACTCCCTGGCGATGGCGCCGAGTTGATCGATCTCCGGACCCGGGATCGTTACTGCCTTTTTCATCTGATCCTTGATGCCGGACTCGCCCTTGCCCGGCGTACCGACTCCTTGCATGAAATATTCCGGCAGAACGACGAGCTTTACCGGTACTTCCCAGTAGTAGCCGACACCGAAATGGATCATTTTGCATACACGGTCGAGGTTCTTCCTGATGCCCTCGCGATCTTCAACGACGGTCACCTCCGGCTGTACGACCAGGGCCGTGTATATATCGACTTTCTCGCGCTTCATGTTGCTTGCCTCCGCAACCGGCTAGCTCCGGTGCCTAGAAATCAAAATCCTCGTCTTCCTCGCGAATCCCGAGATCCAGCAGGATCTCGTTGGCCGCTATGGTGCCCATGCCGGATATACCGCCTCCTGGGTGGCAGGACGGCCCGGTCATGTAAAACTTGTCCACCGGCCCGCGATAGTGCGCATAGTTCGGGAATGGCCTGAACGCGCCGAGTTGTGCGAGCGTCCTCTCGCCGCCGGTCGTGACGCCGCGGTAGAAACAGAGATTCGCACGCGCCAGGCTTGGTCCCGTCTCGATGTACTGGGCCATGATGTTGTCATCCGACATGTTGGTCGTGTAATTCCGGAACTGGCTGAGCAGCTTGTCGCGAACGTAGTCTTCCGCGACGTCCTCCCAGTCCGCGCCGCTGGCGAGATCGACGGGGACGAACGTGTCGACGATCAGGGTGTGGTTACCGTCGGGCGCGCGCGTAGGATCCATCCTGGTCCACGCCGCGGTCCACAGGAACGGGTCCGACGGCGCGACGCCACGCGCTATCTCGTTGTATTGCCGGTCGATATCGGCGACCGTGCCGAATATGCGCTGAAACGCGGTCTGGTCCATGTCCGGGCCGTTGCGGAATGTCGGTGCTTCGTGCAGGGCGTAATGCACGCGCACGATAGTGACGTCGCCGAAAGAGAAACTGCGGACCATTCTCAGGAAATCGTCACTCAGGACGCCTTCGTCAAAACCCTGCAGAAATGTCTGGTAAGGATCGAGCGAGCTGACGACGGCCTGGCTTGCCATGATCTCGGTGCCGTCCTCGAGCCGTATACCGCGACAGCCGCCATCCTCGACTATGAATTTCCGCACGGTGGCGCCGGTCATCACGCTGCCACCGGAGGCCTCGATATATCGCCGCATCGACTCGGACAGCATGCCGCTGCCGCCTTCCGGAATCGCCTGGCCGAAGTAATGAATACTCGGGATCATCACGTAGAAACTGGCTGCAGTGCCGAGCTGGTCGGGCAGTGTCTGCGGCGCCATCGCCCAGCCGAGAATGAACGCGCGCACGTAATCGTTTTCGAAGTTTTCCAGCGTGAACTGTCGCGAGCTGAGCTGGTAATCGCGAAGACGCTTTAACCCCGCCGGATTGTTTTCCAGTCCCTGATACAGATAGCTCGGTGGCGCGGGCGGAGAAAACATGGACTTGATGACGCCGTCCTGAATTTCTCCGAATTCCTCGTAGATCTCGCGGTAGCGCCGGGCATCCTGCTTCGAGTAAGCAGCGATCGTGTCGCAGGTCTTGTCGACGTCCTTATAGACGATGATGCCGTCACCCTCGAATCTGTTCGGGTGCCCGGTGATATGGTCCTCGGACCAGATGTACCTGAGCCCGTGCGCCTCCAGCTCCGGCCTGATCGACTCGAAGTCCGGATTGAGGTGAATCCACACGTGCGATGAGCCGTAAAGGTCGTGCTTGAAACCCGGCAGGGTGACTTCGCGGGTCACGACACCGCCGCCGACCCAGTCATTGCGCTCGAGCACCATCGCCTTCAGGCCGTTCTTCGCCAGCACGCAGGCGCAGATAAGCGCATTGTGGCCACCCCCTGCAATTAGGACATCGCAGTCCGCCATGTCACCAGTTCCACATGGTCCCGTCGCGGAGTCGGTTGACGGGCAGGTATGCCCGGCGGTAGGGAAACTTTGCGGCCAGTTCCTCGTTGATCGTCACTCCATGGCCAGGCGATTCACCGGCATGCAGCGAGCCATCGTCAAAGTGATAGTCGTGCGGAAACACTTCGTCGGTTGTGTCGCTATGCCGCATGTATTCCTGGATACCGAAGTTCGGAACCCAGGTATCGAAATGCAGGGCCGCGCCCATACAGACCGGCGACAGGTCGGTCGCACCGTGACATCCGGTCCTGACGTGATACAGCGACGCGAAATCCGCGATGCGGCGCAGATGCGTGATGCCGCCCGCGTGCACGACGCTGGTTCGAATGTAATCGATTAGCTGCTCTTCGACGAGGATCTTGCAGTCCCAGATCGAATTGAAGACCTCGCCCACGGCCAGCGGCGTGACCGTGTGCTCGCGGAGCAGGCGAAAACCTTCCTGGTGCTCTGCGGCAATCGCATCTTCCAGCCAGAACAGGCGGTACGGCTCGAGGTCTTTGCCAAGGCGTGCCGCCTCGATCGGCGTCAGGCGGTGGTGCACGTCATGGAGCAAATGGTGCTCGAAACCGAATTTCTCACGCAGCGCCTCGAACAGCCGTGGCGCATGGCGCAGATATTCTTCGGTCGACCAGACGTTCTCGGACGGAATGTCGGCGTCCGCAGGCTCGTAGAACATCTTGTCCCCCGACACACCGTAGGTCGATTCCAGCCCGGGGACACCCGACTGGGCACGAACGGCCTTGTAGCCCAGATCGACGTAACGCGCGACTTCGTCGACGGTCTCTTTGATGTCCCTGCCGTTGGCGTGCCCGTACACCATGACGGCCTCACGGCTCCGGCCGCCGAGCAACTGATAGAGCGGCATGCCTGCCGCCTTGGCCTTGATGTCCCACAACGCGGTATCGACCGCCGCGATCGCCGACATCGTGACCGGCCCCCTGCGCCAGTAGGCGCCTCGGTAGAGGTACTGCCAGATGTCCTCGATCCGGGTCGCATCGCGACCGATCAGGCAGGGAATAACGTGGTCATCAAGGTATGAAACGACGGCGAGTTCCCGGCCGTTGAGCGTGGCATCGCCAATGCCGTCGATGCCATCGTCAGTGACGATCTTCAAAGTCACGAAGTTTCGGCCCGGACAGGTTACGATCACGCGTGCATCACGTATCCTCACAGTGCGCCTCCGGACAAGAATTTGCTCACTGCCACGCCGATGAACGTCGCGATGGCATAACCGAAAATGCCGCACATGATCGCCGGCGTGACGAGTGATCGCCAGCCACGGGAAATCGCAATGGCCGCCGTCACGCTGGGACCAACGAGTGCGGCGCCCGAGGCAACGACCGCTTCGGCCAGATCGATCTTCAGCAACCTGGCGGCGAACAAGACCAGTGTCAGGTGCGCGAGGATGATGGCCATGCCGTAGACGAACAGAATGAAGGCCGAGCCGAGAAACTGGATCGCGTTCGTGCCAGCACCGACGGCGGCAAAAAAAATGTACATGAACAACATGCCCAGTTCGAATTCACCCTCGAAGCTGTTCATGAGCTTCGGCATCAGGTTGGCCAGCACCAGGGTGATCAGCGTAATGAACAGAATATTGTAGTTCGACAGGTCCAGGGCGTTACCGAGCATCTGTGCAGCCGCGCAGATGATGAAGCTCAGCGCCACCGCGCCGGTAACGTGTGTCAACAATAAGCGCGGCGAATCCGTATTCACCAAGTCGCTTTTTTCCTGTTCGGACAGCTCATCGAGGAAATTCGACGGTACCTTGCCGACTATCCAGCGCACCGACGGGATGGCAATGAGCAACATCAGGGCGATCATGCTGACGACGCTGCTGGCACTGATGGACACGGCGAACTCGGTTTCCGTCATCTGCACGGCCTCGGAAACCGCGAGAAAATTGACCGCTCCTCCGATGTACCCCCCTGTGTAAACGCCGGCGACCTTGGGGCCGATCTCCCCGAGATCCAGCACGAGAAAGCCCAGGACCGCGCCAGCGATCGTCGCGACGCTCGCTATCAGGAACGTCACCATCACCATGCCACTTTCACGAAAGATCCGTCGCAGATCCGCTTTGAACAGAAGGAGCGGGATCGCCAGCGGTACGAGGGAACCGCCGACGAATTCATACGCCGGTGCTTCGAACGGGATGATCTTGAAGTTCGACAGCAGCATGGCGCAGCCAAGCACCCAGATCACGCCGGAGGTCTTGCGGCCGATCGGGTGCGTATCCACGTAAAAACCGACCCACGCCAACCCGAGCAGAATTGCTCCCAACGAGAATATGTCGTTTTCAGCTATCAGCGTCATGAACCCCTGCCCCGCTGCCGTGCACCGCCACTTCGTTCATATATAAACTAAATTGGTCGGGGAGTAAATCGTACGGCACTGGGCATTTGTATAGTCGGGAGATGCTGCGGCCGCAGATTTCCGGGGAGCAGAAAACGCCCGGACCGGACCGTACTCAGATCGAGCCTGTCCAGTCATAAAGAATACCGATCGCCTGCTCGCGCCGATCGCTCGCCAGCGCATATGCCTCGCTGCACTCGACTGGCGAGAATTCGTGCGTAATCAGCCGGTTCAGGTCGAACCTCTGCTGTTTGACGAGATCGAAGAAGAGCGCATCGACGCGGCGTTGCGTCCAGCCGTCGACATCGTGGCTGTCGTGGGTCGCCTGTATCGTCAGCCCCTTGGTCATGACGTCCGACGTCAGGCACTGCTGGCCGGGGAATCCGGTGTCGCCCAGAATCAGGACCTTGCCGAAACGGCCGGCCGCGGCCAGCGCTAGGGCGAATACCGGGGGGCTGCCGGTCGTGTCCACGACCAGCGGCGGTCCCTGGCCGTCGTTCATGCGACCGATCGCGTCTGCGAAATCACCGACCGAACCGTGCAGCGTCAGGGTGGCGCCGCCACGTGCCGCGTGGTCGAGACGCATCGCGGACAGGTCCGCGACGACCAGCTCGGAGACGCCCATGGCGTGCGCCCACCGCACGGTCATCTGGCCCACGGGCCCGGCGCCGATGACCAGCACCGATCCGCCACGCTTGAAACGACCTGCCCATGCGGCCCGATAGGCGGTCTTCGCCAGCCCGCACCAGCAAGCCGATTTCAGGTCGATGCCGTCCGGCACGGGCGAACAAATCGACTCGGCAATCACCTGATGCGAGCCGTGCGCCATGCGCATATAGATTCTGTCACCAACCCGAAAATCACTCGCAGCGGGACCGGTCGACTCGACCTCCCCGATAGCCTGCACGCCGGTCTTCAACTGAGGAAAGGTGAAGATCCTGTCGTAATGCGTCCCCTGCGCATACTTCTGATGCAGTATCGTGGTCTCGGTGCCGATACTCATCAGGCTGTAGAGCGTGCGTATCCGAACGTCGGTCGGGCCGACATCCGGCAGGTCAAATTCCTGTAACTCGACCCGGCCCTTTTCGGGAAACACGATTCTTTTCGGCACCGGCACCGCCTCGCTGTAAACGGCCACCGAGTTTACTATAGGCCCGGAATCGGCTTGCGAGTGAAACCAATGTCTGTAGTGATCATTACCGGTAGTAGCAGCGGGATTGGACTGGAAGCCGCCCTGGCATTTGCCCGCAATGGCGATACGGTGATCGCGACGATGCGCGATTCCGGCAGGGCGGAACGGCTGCTGGCTCGCGCTGCAGCCGAAGATCTCGTCGTGCACGTGCAAGAACTCGATGTATCACGCAGCGACACTTTTGCGCGGATCCTTTCCGAGGTCGTCGAAGAACACCACCGGATCGATGTGCTGGTCAACAACGCCGGCATTCATCGCGGTGGCGCGTTCGAGGACATCGGCGAAGAGTCCTTTCGAAGTGTGATGGAGACAAATTGCATAGGGCCGCTGCTATTGACGAAAGCGGTGTTGCCCACTATGCGCGAGCAAGAAAACGGGTGCGTCATAATGATGAGTTCGCTGTCGGGCATCGCTGGTTTACCCGGCGACCTGGCCTACGCCGCCAGCAAGTTCGCACTCGAGGGCGCGGCGGAGGCGTTGCGACATGAGGTCGACCGGTGGGGAATTCGGATCGCGCTCGTGGAGGCGGGCATGTACAGGACGGGCATCATGGCTCATAACCTGCCGGCAGACGCCTCGCTGCCGGACGCCTATCCCGCGGAATCGCCGTACCGGTCATTGATCGAATGGCAACTGGGCAATCTTCGTGACAGGATGCCCGAGGCCTTCGATCCAGCCGACGTCGCATCGCTTTTTGTCAGCATCGCCAATTCGGATGAGTCGAGACTGCGCTGGCCCGCGGATCCGATCGCCGAGAAAGTGCTGGCAACGATGCTGGCACAAAACGATTCGGAGCGTGACGAATTCCTGCGCGGCGTAGCCGGCTCCGAATGGTGGTCCCGGGGCGACGTCGCCCCGTCAGGTTAATGACAGGAGATTGATATGGGCGTTCGCCTGGCACATGTTTGTTTCGAATCGGAGGATCTCGATGCGACGGAGGCATTCTACAACCTGCTGGGTATCACGAAGCGCTTCGAGTTTCGCAACCAACAGGACGAGCTGGTCGGTTATTACCTCGCATTCGACAATCGGACCTATATCGAGGTAATCAAGACCGGCGGGCTGGCGGATCCCGGCCGGGTCCGCCATTTTGCAATCGAGGTCGACAGCGTCGATGACGCCTACGAGCGGCTCAAAAACGGCAACATTGAAGTAACGGCCAAGACGCTCGCCGGAGATAACACGTGGATGATCACCTGCCACGACCCGAACGGCATATTCATCGAGTTGCAGGAATACACCAACGAAAGCATGCAGCTGGTCGGCGGCCGGTGCGAGGTCGACTATCGTCCGGGTTAGCGCTGTACCCGGCCGGACGCGTCGCCCGACAGCAGTTTCCTGACCTCCCCAACGGACACGCGATTGAAGTCCCCCGGGACCGAATGCTTCAGGCAACCGGCCGCGACGGCAAATTCGAGCGCCTGCTGCCGATCGTCGTAACTGTTGAGCCCGTAGATCAGACCGGATGCGAAACTGTCGCCACCGCCTACACGGTCGATTATGTCGGTGATATCGTAGTGGCGCGACAGGCGGAATCCGTCCTGATCCCTGAGGCAGGCGGACCACCCGTTTACGTCAGCGCTTCTGGATTCGCGCAGCGTTATCGCAATCACGGACAGATTGGGGTAAGCGCTCATCATCTTTTCCGTCAGCGCTTCGTATTTTCCTGCATCGAGCTCGCCGCTATCGACGTCGACATCGACTGAAATGCCCAGCGACTTCTGGCAGTCCTCCTCGTTTGCAATGCCGACATCCACGTATCTGACCAGTTCGTCCATCACCTCCGGCGCGGATTTGCCGTATCGCCACAACTTGCTCCGGAAATTGAAATCGCAGGAGACCGTCACGCCGCACTTCTTCGCTGACTGCACGGCCTCGAGGCTCAGCTCGGCGGCGGATTGACTGAGCGCTGGCGTGATTCCCGTGATGTGAAACCACTTCGCCGTCCTGAAGATATCACCCCAGTCAAAATCTCCGGGTGCCGCTTCACTAATGGACGAACCGTCACGATCGTAGATGACTTTTGACGGTCGCTGGTTGGCACCCGTCTCCAGAAAGTAAATCCCCAGCCGGACGCCGCTGCGAACAATCGCCCCGGTATCCACGCCGAAGCCGCGCAATTCGCGGATGGCTGCATCGCCGATTTCGTTTTCGGGTAGTGCTGTTACGAATGCCGATTCCATTCCGTAATTGGCGAGTGCAACAGCCACGTTTGCTTCGCCACCGCCGAACGTCGCTTCCAGGCCCGGCGACTGAAAGAGACGCTCATGGCCAGGCGACTTCAGTCGCAGCATGATCTCGCCAAAAGAAACAAACTCCGCCATCTTCTTCAGCCTCTCGCAGTCACCGCAATCGAAGAAGCTTCCCTGGCAAGCCGGGTTACTGCATCGAAATTGCCATTGTCGATTGCTGTTCTCGGTGTCAGCCAGCTGCCGCCACACGCGATCACCGAGGGCACGGCAAGATAGTCGTTCAGGTTGGCCGCAGACACGCCACCGGTCGGCATGAACGACATATCACGAAACACCGCAGCCAGAGACTCGAGCATAGCCGGGCCGCCGGCAAGCCCGGCTGGAAAAAATTTGACCGTCCGCAAGTCCATATTCCACGCACGCTGTAACTCGGTCGCGGTTGCAATGCCGGGATAGACGGGTAAGCCTGCCTTGCCCGCGGCCTCCACCACTCCCTCATCCAGTCCCGGTGACACTATGAAACGGGCGCCGGCCTGAAACGCGGCCTGCGCCTGGCAGGCGTTCAGCACGGTGCCGGCGCCAGTGATCGCCTCCGGTACCGAATCGACGACTGCGCCGAGACATTGCAACGCCGCCTTGGTCCGCAGCAGTACCTCGACGACCGTCAAACCACCGTCCACCAGCGCTCGAGCCGTTCTCACCGCAACCTGCGGCTCATCTGCCTGCACCAGGGGAATCACGGGGACGGCTCGCAACCGTTGCTGAATCTCGGTATCCATCAGCGGTAATACTAAGAGCAATTCGCCTGAAACGACAAGAAAGGAACTTTCTCACGATTGTTGGGCACGGCTGATTCAGTATGTCGGCCGGCTGCGCCGGCCTCGACACGAACCTGTTTTCCTCTTAGGTTCAAATCCTGCCAGCGCAATAGCGAAAATAGAAAAGCCGGCCCCGTTAGGGCCGGCTCTTGTCAATGTTGGTAGCGGGGGCTCGCTTTGTACGTTAGCAAGGTCTCCGCAGACCCTTGCAATACTCGAAATTCCGCTATTGGCAGTCTAGCGCTGGGCGCCCTACTCCGGGCAAACCTGATCTTCGCCACAGGCTTGGGTAAGCTGTCATGCGCCACCGCATGTGGATCAACGACACCCAGTTCCGATGGAGTGCGGAGGCAGTTCGGTCATGAAATAACTGCTGCCCCCGATTCCAGAAAACGCGTCCTGACGCGGACGTGGTCCGGATGAAGCCGAAAGTGGCTGCTGAGCCCTACAGCACGTCCAAAAGCGTGGCTCTCCGCACCGTCTGACCTATGCCTGCAGCGGCTAGGCTGTTACCAGTACCGACTGAGTAGAGACGCGTGACCCGCTCCAAGACGCGACCACCAGAATGCCATAAACAACGATGGCTTGACATCGACGCCCGATTAGAGAGGCGATCACTTGCCGGATGAAGAAACCCCGGCGCGTGGCCGGGGTATCGTGGTCAATTGAACAAGTCGCTTAGTCTTTTGCTGGCGTCGCGATAAAGCCATGATCGTTTCCGTCATTAACGATGCCGACAATGACGCCTGAATTCGTAATGCCTTCCGGAAAGAGAAAGTCAAACTCCGGGAATTCCAGCAAATCGCTATCAGCTATGGCAATCGACTGGCAGGGCGAATCGTCGAGCTCAACGACAAAGCCCTTGATGGGCGGGGAAAAGGCTGGATTGACGAAACCGACGATGGAACCCGCATCGTTAATACCGCGGGCGGCCGTATGCAGGCCGTTAACCTGAAAATAGCTAATGGATCCGTCCTTCTTGCGCAGCCATGCTCGTCTTACAACGATGTCATTTGAGCCGGGGCACGGGTCATCCTCATTAAAGAAAAAGGAGTCGCCGACAACCTCCCCTCTTGAATTAATTCCGTGTGCAATTGTTTGGAGACTCGAAGGGTCGCCAATGTCTGTGAAGGAATCCGTCTTAGGATCGTAGATAAACCCAACCAGGGTACTGGCGGTCGACGAAAAATAAAACCCGCTAACCAGCCCTTTATTGTTGACGCCTCTGGCCTGAGTGAAAGCGACTGCATCCGGGTGATCGAACACCGTAGACGCCCCGTTTTGGTCGATTATTAGTCCGTTTTCCACGGAACCATCGAAGATGGAGCCCACCAGTACGCCATTATCTGAAATGCCGACTACAGCGGTGTCGACGTATCCGGCGACCGGCGCCACACCCGTAAGCGTGCCGGTTCGGGCCTCGTAGACGAAGGGGTAAGTATTGGGGAAGATGACACCGTTGCCAACCACATCACCTCGGTTGTTGATCCCAAGAACCTCGGTAAACGTAGCCCCCGGTTGGTCGATAGTCTGGTAGTCGTAGCCGGCCTGTGCGTGCGCCAGCAGCGGCCCGGCGAGTATTCCAGCGGCGAAAATTAACGATAACTGGATTTTCATTTTCATATCTTATCCCTCACATGGGCGGCCAATACCGCTTTTTTGCTTTTGTAGGAACCAAAACTTGATGGTGCAGTGACCATTACGTCCTTCCAAATCTCATGCGTCGCTCTTGGAAGGCAGCAAAGATCCGTAGCTTTCCACCCCGTCTTTCGCCAGGTTTAGCTTTGACGTTGTTATTTTTTGCACGGGAAGTCCGTGATAATTGGTGCTTACGTGGCGTGGTCTCACTCTCTTGCAGAGCGAGGACCCGTGCTTTTGCGTCTCCGATCTTCGTTAGTATCGCGTAACTTAATTAACGCAAGGCACCAACATGCCAATCGCCAGCGGGCCAAGTAACGAAAGAAGTACGAAAAAACTGCTATAAAAGTGCGAAAATACGGTGAGGCCGCGCGAAGAACGGCGATGCCTGCGATTATGTCAACATCAAGCACCACCCATCGCACCTATTCTTTTGGCGAATTCACGCTCGATGTAGATCGTGGCACCTTGAACAGGGCTGGCGCAGACATCAAGCTGCGACCCAATTCATTCGAGGTGCTTTCTTACCTTGCGAGCCATCACGGCGTTCTGGTGACCAAGGCCGAATTGCTCGACACTGTATGGCGTGGTGCCGCTGTGACCGACGACTCACTGACTCAGTGTATTATCGAAATCCGCCGGGCGATTCGGGATACCTCACGCACAATCATTCGGACGGTGCCCAAGCGAGGTTTCATTTTCGATCTACCTGTTTCTGAAAGTACGGATTTACCTCCCGGTCGGAGAACGCGATTTGGCGATTTCGGCTCTCCCACAACCTGGACTTGGATTTCTGCAGCAGCCGCAGTCGCTGTAATCACATTGATTGTGCTGCAGTTTGAATTGCGAGACGAACCGATTCCCACCAGCGAAAGCCTTCACTCCGCACCTCACCCAAACTCAATTGCGGTACTCGCTTTCGTGGACATGAGTGAGCAGCAAGATCAACAGTATTTCGGCGACGGCGTTGCCGAAGAGATACTGAGTCAGCTCACGGAGTATTCAGAATTGCAAGTCGTCGCCCGAACGTCGTCCTTCCTGTTTAGAGACAAGGATGCCGATGTCTCGGCCATCGGCCGGCAGTTGAATGTTGCTCACGTGTTGGAAGGGAGCATCCGTAAGTCCGGCAACAGGCTGCGGATCGTCGCACAGCTGATCGAGACCGAGGGGGCCACTCACGTTTGGTCTCAGTCTTTTGACCGGGAATTGACTGTTCAGAATGTTTTGGACATCCAGACGGAAGTTGCGGCAAGCGTTGCCAAGGCTATCGGATCAGGTGCAACCGCAGGCAGTCGACAACTCGATCCCACTCGCAGCACGGCGAACACAGAGGCTTACGACCTGTATCTAGAAGGAATGTATTATCTGAGGCATATCGAAACTTCATTACGCACAATCTATCCGCACGAATTCTATAAATCGGCCATCAGTCGATTCGAAGCATCCATCGCGTCTGACTCAACTTGGGCAGTACCTCACGCGGCGCTGGGCAAAACCATGCATTTCTATGCAGACAGACTTGATGGCGCCGAGGCCAGCGAGCGATTTGGCCTCGCAGAACAACATTTAATCGAAGCTATCCGTCTCGATCCCAACAATGCAGGCGCATACAGTTCTCTGGGGTACGTCCAATTTCGTTGGGACTTTGATTTTTCAGCCGCCGCGGCATCGTATGCCCGTGCATTGGACCTTGGCGGCTATTCCCCGTGGGGCTATGCCATATTCTTGAGAGGGATGGGTCGATTTGATGATGCGATCGAGCAGTTTCAACTGGCCATTGAGCGTGACCCATTGTCTGCCGGTCCGAGGCATCAGCTGGCAACCACGTATCGTTGTGCTGGTCGGTATTCTGAAAGCATCGCAGAATTAGAGACGGTAGTGCAATTGGCACCTGACAGAAAGGATGTGCATATCGAATTTGCCTACCTGCATTTGAAATATGGAAATTACGAAAAAGGTCGAGCGATCTTCGATCAATATGCAGAACCTGAAAAAACCGCGATCCCTTATGGATCAATCTATTTCTTATTGGGCATGGTCGATCAAGCATACGAAGTGCTGCGAATTGCTGAATCTGACCAAAATTGGCGGGTCGCTGATGTCGTATCGACATCGCTGATACTTGGAGAAGAAGAGCGCGCACTGGCCTATCTTGAGGCTGCCGCCGAAGCACATCCAAGAAATCTTATCAACTTACATTGTATCGAGGGCATCCAATCGCTAGCCGATAGTCCCCGATTCCAGCGGCTGCTTCGGTCAGCGGGCCAATATCACTAAAGCACTGTTGCCGATTTTTCTGGATCTTGTCAGGTTCAATCCTTGTCCATCTCCAATCAAAATTATAGGTTCAGACACCTTGGGGTCTGACCCTATAATATTGATGGGTAGCGTCGGCAGGATTTCGCCCTACGCGCTGCGCGCTCCGGTTGGTCTCGGCGCCGCTATTCCGACGCTACGCGTCGGGGCGCCTCGGCTGAACCTGCTTTCCATGCCGATTCAAATCCTGCTCGCGATAGCGAAAATAGAAAGGCCGGTCCCATTAGGACCGGCTCTTTTCATTTTTGGTAGCGGGGGCAGGATTTGAACCTGCGACCTTCGGGTTATGAGCCCGACGAGCTGCCAGACTGCTCCACCCCGCATCTGCAGGGCCGGGATGATACAAACCGGGCCCTTTATTTACAAGGGATGTGCGGCAGATGGCGTGTTTTTCAACCCTGGGCGACGACGCTGACGCAGAGCGCCAGGAGCCACCCGGGTACTACGCCTAAAGCCAGTACTGCGACGCCGTTGAGGCTCAATACCAGGCGCGTGTCGAGCTCGGCCTGGAAGATCGACTTGTCCTCCGCAGGTTCGAAATACATGTACCAGACGACACGCAGGTAGTAATAAGCACCGACGACGGCCGTCAACACCATAAGTACCGCGAGGCCGGGGAACTGGGCGTCCAGGACGGCGCTGATTGCCGACAATTTGGCGAAAAAACCGACCCACGGCGGCACGCCGGCCATGCCGAACATGAAGAACATCATCATCATCGCGAACCAGGGGCTGCGGGCATTGAGTCCCTTGAAGTCACTCAGGTTCTCGGCCTCGAATCCCTTGCGGCTCAAGAGGATCACCATGCCGAATGCGCCGGCGGCCATGACGACGTAGGTGAGCGTATAGAAAAGCGCCGCGGCGTAACCCTGCTCGGTGCCGGCGAACACCGCCGCCAGGATGAAGCCGACGTGGCCGATCGCGGAATAGCCGAGCATGCGCTTGATGTTCCTCTGGGCGATGGCCACGATGTTGCCGATCAGGAGCGACAGCACGGCAAGCACCATCACCATGCCCTGCCACACCGCATGCAGGTCCCCGAGCCCGTCGACGAGGATCCGCAGGGTCAGCGCCAGTGCGGCGAGCTTCGGTGCCGAGGCGATGTACAGCGTCACCGGGGTGCGCGCGCCCTGGTAGACGTCGGGCAACCACATGTGGAACGGCACGGCACCAAACTTGAAGGCGATGCCCACGGTGACGAAAGCGAGCCCGAAATACAACGGCATACCGGTCACCTGCCCGGCTCGGACCGCGGCGGCAATGTCGCCGAGCTGCAGGCTGCCCGTCAGGCCGTATATCCAGGAGATACCGTACAGCAGGGAACCGGAGGCGATCGCGCCGAGCACGAAATATTTCATCGCCGACTCGGCGGCGATTGCGGACTTACGTTCGAAAGCGACCAGCGCATAGAGCGACAGCGACAGGGTCTCGAGGCCGAGATACATGGTCAACAGGCTGTTCGCCGAGATCATGATCATGATGCCGAGCAGGCCGAACAGGCCAAGTAGAAAGAATTCGCCGCGGAGCAGATCGTTCTGCTGCAGGTAATCCCGCGCGTAAAGGAAGCCGACGGCGACAACTAATACGGCGGCGAGTTTCAGGACCTGCGACAGGCCGTCGCTGACATAGCTGCCGTCAAAAAGCGTCACCGATGAACTAGGCGCCGTGGCGACCAGTGCCCAGGCGGTGATGCCGAGCGCGGCGAGGCTGAGCCATAGCGTCGTGACGCGCTGTTCGTCTTTCACGAACAGGTCGGCGACGAGCACGACACAGATCAGCGTCAGCAAGGTGATCTCCGGTGCTGCTGGTGTAAATTCTCCAAATATCATTAAGTTATGACCTAAACTTCTTACAGTTTCGACTGTGCGACCTGGGTCAGCAACTGGTCAACGGTCGCCGACATCATGTCGACGAGTGGTGCCGGCCAGATGCCGACGAGCAGCACCGCGATGGCCAGAACGCCGAGCACGAAAAACTCGCGCAGGTGCAGATCCTTGAGTTCGGCGACGTGCTTGTTCGCCACCTCGCCGTAGACCACGCGCTTGACCATCCACAGGGTGTAGGCCGCGCCAAGGACCAGGGTCGTGGCAGCGACGAACGCAAACCAGAAATTGGCCTTGAAGCTCGCGATGATGACCATGAACTCGCCGACGAAGCCGGACGTGCCCGGAAGTCCTGCGTTCGCCATGGCGAACAGGACCATCAGGGTGGCAAAAATTGGCATGGTGTTGGCGACGCCGCCATAGTCCGCAATCTGCCGGCTGTGCACGCGGTCGTAGAGCACGCCGACGCAGAGGAACAGCGCGCCCGAAATGAGGCCATGCGACACCATCTGCACCATGCCACCGCTGACTCCGATCTGCGCGCCGCTGCCGCCCTCGATCGACCAAAAGAGGAAGAAGCCCAGAGTGACGAATCCCATGTGCGCGATCGAGGAGTACGCGATAAGCTTTTTCATGTCTTTTTGCATCAACGCGACAAAGCCGATGTAGACAATCGCGATCAATGAGAGAGCGATCATCATGCCGGAGAAGTAGCTGCTACCGTCCGGCAACATCGGCAAGGACAGGCGCACGAAGCCATAGCCGCCCATTTTCAGCATGATGGCCGCGAGGATGACCGAGCCGCCGGTCGGCGCCTCGACGTGCGCATCCGGCAGCCAGGTGTGCACCGGCCACATCGGCACCTTGACCGCGAAGGCGAGCAGGAAGGCGATGAAGATGAGCTGCTGTTCCAACAGCGTCAGCGGCATCTGCATGAACGAAAAGAAATTGAAGCTGCCGGCCTGGTTGTAGAGATAGATGAAGGCGACCAGCATCAAAACGGAGCCGAGGAATGTGTACAGGAAGAATTTCAGGGTCGCGTATACGCGCCGTTCGCCACCCCATACGCCGATGATCAGAAACATCGGCACCAGCATCGCTTCCCAGAGCACGTAAAAGAGCACACCATCCAGCGCCGAGAAAACGCCGATCATCAGCCCCTCGAGAATCAGGAACGCGGCGAAGTACTGCGCCGGACGTTGCTTGATCGTGTCCCAGCCGGCAATGACGACGAGGGGCGTCAGGAATGCCGTCAATATGATCAGTGGCGCCGAGATTCCGTCGACGCCCATGTAGTACTCGACGTTGAATGCCTCGATCCACGGCCTGCGCTCGACGAACTGCATCGCCGCGGTCGTCGTATCGAAGTTGGAATAGAGAAAGATACTCAACAGGAAAGTCAGGCCGGAGACGGCCAGCGCGAGCAGACGCATGCCGGCCGCGCGTGACGTCGATGCATCGCCGCCGTCGCCGGCGATCAGCACCGCGATGCCGCCGAATATCGGCACCCAGGTGAGCAGACTCAGGATGTTATGCGACAGATCCATACGTCAGAACCACAACAACCAGGCGAGAAACGCCGTCAGGCCGATGAACATGGCAAAGGCATAGTGGTACAGGTATCCCGTCTGTAGATTGCGCAGGATGCCGGCGAGACGCCCTACCGAACTCGCCGTGCCGTTGACGATGACGCCGTCGATGACGAGATCATCTCCCTTGCTCCACAAGAATTGGCCGACCCGTCGCCCGCCGGCGGCGAATCCCTTGATGTAGAGATCATCGAGGTAGTACTTGTTGTCCAGCAGCTTGTAGAGGCCCGACAGCTTCTCACTCAAAAGCTGCGGCAGGTCCGGGCGTTTCAGATACAGGAACCAGGCGGTCCCTGCCCCGGCGGCGGCGAGGTAGACGGCTGGTCCCTGGAAAGCATGCAGGATGAACTGCCCGCTGCCGTGGAATGCCTCGCCGAGCCGCGCCAGCACGTCGTGGTTCCCGGCGACGACGATCGAGTCGCCAAAGAAGCCGCCGAACAGCACCGGTCCGATCGTAAACCAGCCGATGACGACCGAGGGAATGGCGAGCAGCACGAGCGGCACGGTGACGACCAAGCGCGATTCCTTCACGTGCGATTTCGTTTTCTCGTCCAAGCGCGAATCGCCGTGGAAGACGACGAAAATCAGGCGGAACGTGTACAGCGCGGTGACGAACACGCCCAGCACGACGCTCAGGTAGGCGATCCAGTACACCGTCTGGTCCGTCTGAGACCAGTGCGAGTCCCCCACCGCCTCGATGAGCGCGTCCTTCGAAAAGAATCCCGAGAACCCGGGGAAGCCGATCAGCGCGAGCGATCCGACCAGCGCGGTCCAATATGTGACCGGCATGTACTTCTTAAGCCCGCCCATCTTGCGGATGTCCTGCTCGTGATGCAGCGCGATGATGACCGAGCCTGCCGCGAGGAACAGCAGCGCCTTGAAGAAGGCGTGCGTCATGAGATGAAAGATCGCGGCGCCATAAGCCGAAACGCCGAGCGCGACCGTCATGTATCCGAGCTGCGACAAGGTCGAATAGGCGATGATGCGTTTGATGTCGTTATTGACGACGCCAAGGAGACCCGTGAAGAATGCCGTCAGTGCACCGATGGTCACGACGACCGCAAGCGCAGTCTCGGAGTATTCGAACAATGGCGACATGCGTGCCACCATGAAGATGCCGGCCGTGACCATGGTTGCGGCGTGGATCAGTGCGGAAATGGGGGTCGGACCCTCCATCGAATCCGGCAGCCAGACATGCAGCGGTGCCTGCGCCGACTTACCCATCGCGCCGATGAACAGCAGGATGCAGATCAGCGTCATCGCATTCCACGCGCTGCCCGGTATGACTTCGAGCGTCTGCGACGCGACGTCTGCCGCGCGTGCGAAGACCGTGGCGTAATCGAGAGAACCGGCAAACATCGCGACGCCCGCGACGCCGAGGATGAAACCGAAGTCACCAACGCGATTTACCAGGAATGCCTTGAGGTTGGCGAAGATCGCCGACTCTCGCTTGAACCAGAAACCGATCAGCAGGTACGACACCAGGCCCACCGCTTCCCAGCCGAAAAAGAGCTGCAGGAAGTTGTTGGACATGACCAGCATCAGCATCGAAAACGTGAACAGCGCGATGTAGCTGAAAAAGCGCTGATAGCCCGGGTCATCGGCCATGTAGCCGATCGTGTAGATGTGGACCATCAGTGACACGAAAGTGACGACCACCATCATCAGCGCCGTCAGCCTGTCGATCAGGAACCCGATGTTCATCTCGAGGCCGTCGACCACGGCCCAGGTATACAGGTTGTAGTTCTCGACCGGTCCGCCGTCCCAGTAGATGTCCTTGAGGACGAGCATCGAGAGCAAGCAGGATGTCCCGACGCCGAGGATCGCCAGCCAGTGCGCGGCGGCGCGCCCGATCTGGCGGCCGAAAATGCCGGCGATGATCGACGCGATGAGCGGCGCGAGCACGATGGTCAAATGGTAGGCACGCATGACTCAGCCCTTCATCGCATCCAGCTCCTGCACGTTGATGGAGCGCCTGTTACGGAATAGCACCACGAGTATGGCGAGGCCGATCGCCGCCTCGGCGGCGGCAACTGTCAAGATGAAGAACACGAACACCTGCCCCGTCTCGTCTCCGAGGTAACGCGAAAACGCGACGAAATTGAAGTTCACGGCCAGCAGCATCAGCTCGATGCACATCAGGAGCAGGATGAGATTGCGCCGGTTGATGAATATGCCGGCAATGCTCAGCGCGAACAGAATCGCGGACAGAGTCAGGTAATGCTGCAGGCCGATCATTCCTTTCTCTCCGCGTCCATTTTGACGAGGCGGATGCGGTCGGCCGGGCGCACAGCGACCTGCTCGGCGATGTTTTGCTGCTTCAGTCCCGGCCGCCTGCGCATCGTTAGCGTGATCGCTGCGACGATTGCCAAAAGAAGAATGACCGCCGCGATCTCGAATGCGTATACATGCTCGGTGTAGAGGACCGCGCCAAGCGCCTCGGTATTGCTGTAGCCATCCGGCGTCGCCACAAATCCGCCGCTCGGGCGCGCCTCGCCGCTGCGAAACCAGATGATCTGCATCAGTTCGATGACCATGAGACCCGCGATCACCAGTCCGAGCGGCAGGTATCGTGTGTAGCCGCCCTTGATGCGCTCGACGTTGATATCGAGCATCATGACGACGAACAGGAACAGGACCATGACCGCGCCGACATACACGAGCACCATGACGATCGCCAGAAATTCGGCTTCGATCAGCAACCACAGCATCGCCGATTCAAAGAACGCGAGCACGAGGAACATCACGGCATGCACCGGGTTGCGCGAGAAGATGACGCCCAGAGCGGCACCGATCAGCACTGTTGCGAAGCAATAAAAGAGGATTGCATGGAACAAAACGATAAGCCTTTACCTGTATTTCGCGTCCGCCGCTTTGTCTGCGGCAATTATTTCTTCGTACTTGTCGCCGATGGCCAGCAGCTTGTCCTTCGTCATAATATTTTCGCCGGGCCGTTCCATGTGATATTCGTGGATGCGAGTCTCGACGACGGCATCGACCGGGCAGGCCTCCTCGCAGAATCCGCAATAAATACACTTGAAGAGGTCGATGTCATAACGGGTCGTACGCCGTGTTCCGTCCTCGCCGATGTCGGAGTCGATCGTGATCGCCAGCGCCGGGCATACCGCCTCGCAGAGCTTGCAGGCGATACAGCGCTCTTCACCATTCGGGTAGCGACGCAGCGCGTGCAGGCCTCGAAAGCGCGCGGACTGTGGCGTCGTTTCTTCCGGGTAATAAACGGTAATCGCGGGTCTGAAAAAATTTCGCAAGGTGACTGACAAGCCCTGCCACAGCTCGAAGAGCGCAAACGTCTTGATATAGCTTTGCAGACGTTTCATCAGCTTATCCTGTCAGATTCGACCACGGACCGACCCGCAGATAGGCCATTACGCCTTCCACGGCGATCCAAACCAGCGTAACCGGTATGAATACCTTCCAACCAAGCCGCATGATCTGGTCGTAACGATACCGAGGGAATGTTGCCCGTAGCCAGAAAAACACAAAAATGAAGAAGCAGATCTTCAGCGCAAGCCATCCGAATGCGGGAGCCATCAACCATGCGAGCATGGTTCCTTCGAGGAAAGTCCAGCCTTCGAAAAACGAGGCGTACCCGCCGAAGAAGAATATCGAGGTCAGCGCGGAGATCAGGATGATGTTGGCGTATTCCGCAAGGAAGAACAGCGCAAACGCGACACCGGAATATTCAACGTGAAATCCGGCGACGATTTCGGATTCGCCCTCGGCAACGTCAAACGGCGCTCTGTTTGTCTCGGCTACTCCCGAAATAAAATAGACGAGGAACAACGGGAATAACCAGATGAGGAACCAGTTACTGAAGCCGCCGGATTGCGCCCTCGTGATTTCACCGAGGTTCAGGCTGCCCCCTGCCATCAACACGCCGACCAGGGCAAAACCCATCGCGATTTCATAGGCGACAATTTGCGCGGCGGAGCGCATCGCGCCAAGGAACGCGTATTTCGAATTGGTCGCCCAGCCGGCGAGAATCACGCCGTACACGCTGATCGAGGTCAACGCCAGCACGTAGAGCAGGCCGGCATTGATGTTCGAAATCACGAAGGTATCTGATAACGGGATGACGGCCCACGTTGCGAGCGCCGGTATCAGTGAGAGCAGCGGCGCGATCACGAACAGGAAGCGATTCGACTGCTCCGGGATGATCACTTCCTTGATCAGCAGTTTGATCACATCGGCGAACGGCTGACCAAGGCCTTTCGGCCCAACCCGGTTCGGCCCGAGCCGTCCCTGCATGTAACCAATCACCTTGCGCTCGAAGTAGGTCGTGAACGCGACCGCCAGGATGACGGTGATCATCACGATCACGATCCACATCACGGTGATGATCAGGTACTCCGCAAGCGGCGACGGCGGGCCCAGGAAAAAGGCCCACATGGCAAGGACTTTTTCGTTGATCCACGCCATCAGCCATTCTCACCGGCGCTGCGCCGTCCTTCCGGCGTCAGTTGCAGCACCGTCGCCCTGCGCACGATGGCGTCGGTGCGATAGATCGGGATATCGATCTGCGCGGCGGGATCGTCGGCGCCGTTCGATGTGCTGACGGCTTTCTTGCCGCCGTAACGATTGTCCGGCTCGATGGTCCCAAGCACGCTGGCCAATTCATCACGAACGGCTTCGCAGGATTGGTAATCGAAATCTGCGGCGGCGAGCTGGTTCCCCAGCACCCGTAGAACTTTCCAGCCTGGACGCGCCTCCCCTACGGGTTCCGCGGCGCCCGCAAAACTCTGCCAGCGACCCTCGCAGTTGACGAAAGTGCCGGCCGTTTCGGCAAAACTGCCGATCGGCAACAAGAGGTCGGCTGCCTCCTCAAGCGCCTCGCTATCGAAACAGGTTAATGCTGCAACGAATTTTTGTTTGGCGAGTTTCTTGACGACATCATCGGTGCAACAGACGTCGCGATCGGGCTCGAGACCGAACAAGAGCAAGGCATCCAGGGAATCGTCGAGCATCTCACCCGCGTGCAGGCCGGTAGTATTCCTCGCATTGCCGCCCGGTTTGCGATGTGGAAGCACGCCCGCCAGGCTCGCGCCGGCGGAGTTCGGGCCCTCGGACAGGACCCCGAAGGTCGCGCCCGTCAGTTCCCCGATCGCCGCGACAAGCGCGCGCAATGCCGATGACGCCCGGTGCCGGCTCGCGATCAGTCCGAGCAGGATATGCGCGTTATCTGCCTCTTTGAGCGAGGCGGCGATTCGCTTCTGGGCATCGCTCGCCTTGATTCCCTTCGCCAGATCCGCGACTGTTTTCGGCAGTTTTTTCTTGCCGGCGGCGGCCGAAGCGATGCCGGCGAGCTGCTTGACGAGTCCCGCATCGTGGATGTGCTCTTCGATCGCAAAGTGATACTCGTAACGTTCGTTATTGACGAAACTCACTTTGCCGCCGGAAAGCGCGGCCTTGCGCACGCGATGAGCAATGATCGGTGCTTCCTTCCGCAGATTGGAGCCGATGACGAGCAGTGCGTCTTTTGACTCGAGATCGGCGATGCCGCATCCGAGCCAGGGAAACGCTGGATCATTGTCCTGGTCGGAAAAATCGCGCTGGCGGATCCTGTGATCGATGTTCGCTGTACCGATGTGCTCGGCGAGCCTCGCAAGCAAGTGACATTCCTCGAGCGTCGCGGTCGGTGAGGCAAGAATGCCGGTCTTTTGCGCATCCGCACCGCCGAGTTGTTCCTTCAGGATTTCTAACGCGGCTTCCCAGCTTATTTTTTGCCACTCGCCGTCTTTCTTTACACGCGGGTCGAGAAGGCGGTCCCTGCTGTAGATACCCTCGAAGCCGAAGCGGTCACGATCGGCGAGCCAGGTTTCGTTGATCTCCTCGTTCTCGCGAGGAACGACGCGCTTGACTCTGCCGCGCAGCACATGCACGTACATGTTCGAACCGACACAGTCGTGTGGTGACACGGAACGCCGCTGCTGCATTTCCCAGGCCCGCGCGCTGTACCTGTAGGGCTTGTTGTTGAGCGCACCAACCGGGCAGAGGTCAATAATGTTGGCCGAGAGTTCATGGTCGACGCTCTTCTCGACGTACATGCTGATCTTCATGTCCTCGGTGCGCCCGATGGTGCCGAGCTCCTGCAAGCCCTCGATTTCCTGGCTGAAGCGCACACATCGCGTGCAATGAATACATCGCGTCATATCGGTCGAAATCAGCGGTCCGAGGTCCTTGTCTTTCACGACGCGCTTGCGTTCGTTGTAACGGGAAACGTCGCGGCCGTAACCGAGCGCCAGGTCCTGCAGTTCGCATTCGCCGCCCTGATCGCAAATCGGGCAATCCAGCGGATGATTAATGAGCAGGAATTCCATGGTCGCCTTCTGTGCCGAAGTTGCCGCGGGCGACCGGGTGAAGACTTTCATGCCTTCGCCGACCGGCGTGGCGCACGCAGGCATCGGTTTAGGTGCGTTTTCCACCTCGACCAGGCACATGCGGCAGTTCGCCGCAATCGACAGCTTTTCGTGGTAACAGAATCGCGGGATGTAAGCGCCGATACGATCGGTCACTTCCATGATCATCTGCCCCCTGCGGGCTTCGACTGGCTTGCCGTCGACTTCTATGTTGATTACGTCATCGCTCATGCGGCCGCCTCGGCGGATTCGCTGACGATGCTTCGTCCGCGATTGGCAATCATGAATTCGAACTCATGACGGAAGTGTTTTAGAAAACTCTGCACCGGCCACGCTGCAGCATCACCGAGTGCACAAATCGTGTGGCCTTCAATCTTGTTCGCCACGTCCAGCAGTTTGTGCAGGTCGTCGTCCTGGCCCTTCCCTTCCACGATCCGCGTCAGCATGCGATACAGCCAGCCCGTTCCTTCGCGGCACGGGGTGCATTGCCCGCAGGACTCCGCCATGTAGAAGCGTGCGATACGCCGCAGTACGCGCACCATGCAGGTGGTCTCGTCCATGACGATGACCGCACCGGTACCGAAGGACGAGCCCGCCTTGGCGAGCGAGTCATAATCCATCGTGCAATCCATGATGATATCGGCCGGCAATACGGGCACCGAGGAACCCCCGGGAATCACCGCTTTCAGCTTGCGGCCGCCAAGCACGCCGCCACACAGCTCTAGAAGATCCCGGAACGGGATGCCCATGGGTAATTCGAAGTTGCCGGGTTTCTCGACGTGGCCCGAGACGGAATACTGCGCGGTGCCGCCTGAATTCTCGGGCCCGAGATCGGCAAACCACTGCGCGCCATTGCGGATGATGGCCGGCACACAGGCGATGCTTTGCGTGTTGTTGACCGTCGTCGGCTTGCCGTACAGGCCGTAACTGGCGGGAAACGGCGGCTTGAATCGCGGCTTGCCCTGCTTGCCCTCGAGCGATTCCAGGAGGCCGGTTTCCTCACCGCAGATATAGGCCCCGGCACCCACGAATGTGTGGATGTCCAGGTCGATGCCCGACTTGCGGATGTTCTTCCCCAGCAGTCCGTCCGCATAGGCTTCCTCGAGGGCTTTTTCGAATCGCGGTATCGGCTCGTCCATGAACTCGCCGCGAATGTAGTTGTACGCAACCGTTGCGCCCATCGCGTAGGACGCGATGGCCATCCCTTCGATCAGGCAGTGCGGGTTCCTGCGCAGGATTTCACGATCGTGACAGGTGCCGGGTTCACTCTCGTCGGAATTGCACACCAGGTACTTCTGGCCAGGCGCGTTACGCGGCATGAAACTCCATTTCAGCCCCGTGGGAAAGCCTGCGCCGCCCCGGCCTCGCAAGCCACTCGCTTTCACTTCCTCGATGATTTCTTCCGGGGACATTTTGCCGGCCAGGATCTTTTCCCACGCTTTGTAGCCGTCCAGTTTCTTGTAGGTTTCGAGCGACCACGGCTCCTTTTCGCCGAAAGTATTGAAACAGGTCAGGTTGTGCCGGAGCTCGCTCATTCGAGGCCTTCCAGTATCTCGTCAACCATCTCGGGCGTGAGATTTTCGTGGTATTTGTGATCGACCATCATCATCGGCGCGCCACAGCATGCGGCGAGACACTCTTCTTCCTTTTTCAGGTAAATTCGACCGTCCTCCGTACTGTCGCCGAGCTTGATGCCGAGTTTCTTCTCCACGTGCCGGACGATTTCGTCCGCCCCGCGCAGCATGCAGGAGATGTTGGTGCAGATGGAGACGTTGTGCCGGCCCACCGGCCAGGTCTGAAACATGGAATAGAAGGTAGCAACTTCGTAAACCTGGATGGTGGGCAGGTTCATGTACTCCGCGACGCCGTCCATGAGCTCGAGCGTCAGGTAGCCACCGTTCTCGTGCTGTGCCGCATGCAAGGCGCCGATGACAGCGGAGCGGTGCTTTCCCTCCGGAAAGCGTTCGATCCAGCGGTCGATTTCCCCGCGGACGTGGTCTGACAAGACAGTCGTGTCACTCATCTGTCGATCTCGCCAAAAACGATATCCTGGGTGCCGATGATTGCAACCACATCGGCCAGCATGTGTCCGACGACCATCTCGGACATGGCACTCAGGTGCGCGAAACCCGCTACGCGCATCTTGAGGCGATACGGCTTGTTCGAACCATCGGATATCAGGTAGACGCCGAATTCGCCCTTGGGGTGTTCTATCGCGGCGTACGCCTCCCCTTCCGGCACGCAATACCCTTCGGTGAATAATTTGAAATGATGAATGAGCGATTCCATATCGTCCTTCATCTCGATGCGCGTCGGCGGAACGATTTTACGGTCATCGATCATGACCGGACCGGGATTTTCCCTGAGCCAGTCGACACATTGTTTGACGATCCGGTTCGACTGGCGCATCTCCGCGACGCGTACGAGATAGCGGTCATAACAGTCGCCGTTCTTGCCGACCGGGATATCGAAATCCAGCCGATCGTAGACTTCGTAGGGCTGTTTCTTGCGCAGATCCCACGCGATACCCGATCCTCGCAGCATTGGACCGCTAAACCCGAGTTGCAAGGCGCGCTCCGGAGGCACGACGCCGATGTTCACCGTGCGTTGTTTCCAGATACGATTTTCCGTCAGCAGTGTTTCATACTGATCGACGCAGGACGGAAACCTTTCGCAGAATGCGTCGATAAAATCGAGCAATGACCCTTCGCGGGTTGCATTCAGGCGGTCGACTTCCTTCTGGCTGCGCCATTTCGATGCCGTGTATTTCGGCATGCTCTCGGGCAGGTCGCGATACACGCCCCCGGGGCGATAGTAAGTCGCGTGCATGCGGGTTCCGGAGACGGCTTCGTAGCAGTCCATCAGGTCTTCGCGTTCTCGAAAGCAATACAGGAACATCGTCATCGCGCCGATATCGAGGCCATGTGCACCGAGCCAGAAACAATGGTTCATGATGCGGGTGATCTCGTCGAACATGACGCGGATGTACTGGGCACGAATCGGCGGTGTGATGCCAAGCAGCTTTTCGATCGCCAACACATAGCCGTGCTCGTTGCATATCATCGAAACGTAGTCGAGCCGGTCCATGTAACCGATGGTTTGATTGTACGGTTTCGATTCCGCCAGCTTCTCCGTGGCCCGATGCAGCAGGCCCACGTGCGGATCGGCCTTCTGGATGACTTCGCCGTCCATTTCGAGCACGAGTCGCAAAACCCCGTGCGCCGCGGGATGCTGCGGCCCGAAATTGATCGTGAAGTTCTGAATCTCAGCCATCGTCGGGCCTGTCCCTCAAATCAGCCGAGTAGCGGTTGTCATCGCGGATAACGCGTGGCACCAGCGTGCGCGGCTCGATGCTCACAGGCTGATAAACGACGCGTCCTTTTTCCGCGTCATAAGTCACTTCCACATTGCCGATGAGCGGGAAGTCCTTGCGGAACGGATGACCGATGAAGCCGTAATCCGTCAGGATACGGCGCAAATCCGGGTGACCGACGCAAAGAATGCCGAAAAGATCGAATGCCTCACGCTCGTACCAGTTGGCTGAATTCCATACCTCGACCACCGACGGCACCATAGGCGGATTACTGCCCCCCGTGAAAACCGTGAGCCGAACTCGCCAGTTATTTCGGACGGACAGCAGTTGATAGACGACGGCGAAGCGGCGAGGGTCAAAGGTGTCGCTTTCGTCGAGAATGACGGGCTCCGGTTCGACGCCGCGACTGAAACCGCTGCCTGTCGCGCTCTCGGTGATCCACTCGCCTTGGCCATAAGTGAGATAGTCGACGCCACTAACGTCCATCAATTGATCGAACCCGAACTCCGGGTCGTCGCGGAGTGTAGTCGTCACCTGGAGCAGATCGTCTTTGCCAAGCTCGTAAATCAGTTCGCCACAGATCGAAGGCACACGGCTGAGCTGCCCGGCAAAGCGTTGCTCTATCCGAGCGGCTAATGTCTCGTCGGCTTTACTCATTATTAATATGGTTTACCTGGCAATCGTGCTGGTGCGCCGAATCTTCTTCTGCAGCTGTATCAGTCCGTAGATGAGTGCTTCGGCCGTCGGCGGACAGCCGGGGACGTACACATCGACCGGAACAATCCGATCGCAGCCGCGCACGACCGAATACGCATAGTGGTAATAGCCGCCACCATTGGCACAGGAACCCATCGAGACGACCCAGCGCGGCTCCGCCATCTGGTCATAGACCTTCCTGAGCGCAGGCGCCATTTTGTTGCAGAGCGTGCCCGCGACGATCATGACATCGGATTGGCGCGGGCTCGGCCGGAAAATGATGCCGAAACGGTCAAGATCGTAGCGGGATGCGCCGGCATGCATCATTTCGACCGCGCAACAGGCGAGGCCGAAGGTCACCGGCCACATCGAACCCGTTCGCGCCCAGTTCATGACCGCGTCGGCGCTGGCAACCACGAAACCCTTCTTTTGCAGGCTCTGCCCGGCCTCGGCCCCGGTTTCGGGTGCAACGTCTGCTGCGGACCGAGCGGCCCTACTCAATCCCATTCGAGCGCACCCTTTTTCCATTCATAGATGAAACCGACCACCAGGACCGCGAGGAAAATCCCCATTGAAATCAAGCCGAAAACACCGACCGCATCCAGCGACACGGCCCAGGGAAACAGAAAGGCGATTTCAAGATCGAAAATAATGAAGAGAATCGCAACCAGGTAATAACGAACGTCGAATTTCATGCGCGAGTCTTCGAAGGCCTCGAACCCGCATTCGTAAGGGGACAGCTTTTCCTGGTCTTTCTGACCACGCCCGATGGCGAATCCCAGGGCCAGCAGCACCAGGCCGATCGCGGCGGCCGCGCCCAGGAAGATCAGGATCGGCAGATATTCTTGCAGCATGTGAAAACGTTCGGACGTGAGTGTATTTTCGGGCCCGGCGCATTGTATCAGCCTGCAACAAGTCGTTAACAGCCCTATCTGAGGCCCAGGCGATATTTTCACTGTGCCGCCGCCGGAGTCGTGCAGTAGACTCCGCAGACGATGAGCACGCCCCTGACGCGAGACGAGATGGCCGGGAAGCGCGCCGGCCGATCCGATAGTTTTGGCAGCGTCGCCGAGATGCTTCGCGCGCTCGATCCGAAGGAGCCGGTCTACTGCATCTTCCCGCACGTCTACCGCGACAATACCAAAGCGTTCCTGCGGGGATTCCCCGGGCGCGTCCTTTATGCCGTCAAGGCCAATGCCGAGCCGCGAGTAGTCGAGCTGCTGATCGAAGCCGGAATCAGGCATTTCGACTGCGCCTCGCTGCCCGAGATCGAGCTGGTCCATCGCCTGTGTCCCGGCGGCACAAAATACTTCATGGTGCCTTCACGCATCCGGGGCGCGGCAAAGTCTGCACAGGAAAACTGCGGCGTGCGGCATTTCATGGTCGACCATACCAGCGCCATCCCATTGCTGGCGAAGGAAATCGACCTGTCCAGATCTGTTCTCTTCGCACGCATGGCCGTGCATCACAAGGCCGCGATGGCGGACCTCTCCAAGCGTTTCGGCGCGAAACCGAACGACATGCCCGCCCTCCTTCGGGCCATCAAGGATGCCGGCGCCGAGCCAGCGATCGCCTTCAACGTCGGCTCGTCGGTGACGGATCCCGAGGCGTACCGATATGCCATAAGCGTTGCGAAGGACGTGATCGAAACACTGCCGTTCAGGATTCGCCTGCTCGACGTGGGCGGCGGCTATCCGAAGAGTTACCCCGGATTCACCGTGCCGAATCTCGACCAATACTTCCGCACCGTCGCCGACTCATTCGCCGAGCTGCCGCTCGCCGACAACGCTGAACTGCTCGGCGAGCCCGGCCGCGCCCTCGCGGCACCGGGCATGTCAGCGATCGCCGAAGTCATACTCAGGAAAGACGATCGCCTGTTCTTGAACGATGGTATGCACGGCATCTTCTGGGAGCTCAGGTACGACGGTCACGACCGTTACCCGGTACGCACTTTTCGCAACGGCGAATTACACACCGGCGAGGAAATGCCGTTCATTCTCAATGGACCGACCTGCGATTCCGAAGACACCCTGCCCGGCAAGGTCGAGCTGCCAAAAGACATTCGCCCCGGCGACAACATCGAATTCGGCTGCATCGGCGCCTACAGCCTGACCGGCCGAACCGACTTCAACGGTTATTACAGCGACCAAGTCGTAACCATAACTTCGGAAACAGAATTCCCGCCTTCAGTTCACCAACTGTCGGACTGATATTGTTCGGCGCCGAACAGTTCAAAGGACCAGGTTAGACGTCCGCTTTGCCCCCGAAAGCGGACATTGGACTAATATTGACCAAAAAGGCCGCTAACGACCCAAAGCGGACGTTCGGTAATTACATATAGCGAAACTTCATTTTTGAACTAGTTTAACTCTGGCGTTTGTATTCTTGAAATACGGCCACCTAGATCAGTTAAAGCAAACGAGGCAACCGTGTTGCTCGTGGCCAACTAAAGAGCCGAGAAGCAATACCGAGCAACCGTTTGAAGCCCCAGGTGTCTGCTCTCCACTAAAGGCTGAAAATATTTGCTGCGTGCTCTCCTGATTGACCCGATATTCGATTCCCCCATAAATTCCTGCCACAACCGACAAGGGCAAACCTAGTTAAAGCTTGGGACGCAAAGCCACGGGTCCTCGCTTCCTACCAGACGCCTTCTGCGACGCCTCCTAGGACCCCAAGATCGCCGGGCTGCCGAAGTTCTTGTCACAAGAAATGAGGGAGACACGCATGTACATCAGACGAATAGGAATTAGCCTGCTTGCGGCTATGACTGGGTTACTCCTGGCAGCACCATCGTATGCAGACAAACCAGACATTTTTAGATTCATGACGGACTTCAACTTTCTTGTCGTCGATTGCGACAGTTTCCAGGTATGGACTAAAGGCTTGCAGAAAG
>JBFHXJ010000006.1:0-74206 GCA_041598995.1 Woeseiaceae bacterium
CGCCGGCGAGGTCGGTATTGATGACGTCCGTGGCAACGCTGTCGCCGAGCCGCCGGGTCAGGCTGCCGAGGCGTTTCTCCACCTGCGCCAGCCACTCGCGCAGGTTATCGGCGCGCGCGAAAAACTGTGCTTCCTCGCCGGCGCCGGAAAGACGGTCGCGATAGCGCTCGAATCCCGCGATCGCATCCCGATATTCGGATTCCGATGGCGGCAGAATCCAGGAGTCGTTGTCGAAAAAGAATTTCGGCTCCGCGACCGCCACGTCCGGGTCTTCCCGCGACTGCGACTGGCTGCGGCTGTAGTCGTTACGAATGACGCGCGCCAGGTCCCGCACCTGCTGCAATACGCCGAGCTCCCAGTTGGGAATGTTGTCCAAAAATACGCTTGGCGGCGCCACGTCGTTCGTCAGATAACCACCGGGCTTTTCGAGCAATGTTCGCGCCGCGCGTATCAGGGTATCCGTCGTGGAGAAACCGATGACGGCGCCGCTTGCATCCGCTTTCTCGTTGACCCAGAAGACGTCCGGCGTGCGCGACCAGTACCACGCGAACGCGATCATGACGAGCACGACGAAGCCCAGCGTGTACAGGCCGATCTGCAGCGGCATCGACAGGCCCGCGCCGGTGGAATTCTTGCGATTTAGAATCATGGAATCTCTGTATTAGACGGTCAGGCAGTCTACCAGTTCTGGCAATATCGACCCCGATTTTCCGCTGAGGCAGAAGTCCGTTCGCGAGGACAACGGCGTTTCATCGAGGTTGATCTCGACGACGATCGCACCCTGCTGCCGCGCCGCGTCCGCAAGTCCCGCCGCCGGCCAGACGAGCGCCGAGGTGCCTATGGAGAAGAACAAGTCACAGGCGCTGACTGCGCTCGCGGCGGCAAACAGCGCGGACTCCGGAATCGCCTCGCCGAACCACACCACGCCCGGGCGCAGCATCCCGCCGCAATCCGGGCACAGCGGTACCTCCATCGACGTGTCCGCATTCTCGACGATCGAGCCTTCGACGAAGCAGCGATCCTCGAACAGGTTGCCGTGAAACTCGATCACGCCCGTGCTGCCGGCCCGCTGGTGCAGGCCGTCGACGTTTTGTGTGATGAGCGTGAGTGCCGGTACCCGAGCGGCGAGTGTCACCAGCGCATGATGACCCGCGTTCGGTTCGGCGCCCTTGACGAGATCGCGGCGCCAGCGATACCAGCGCCACACCAGCGCGGGATCGCGCTGGAACGCCTCGGGCGTCGCGAGCTCCTGGGGATCGAATCGTTCCCAGAGACCCGTCTGTGCTTCGCGGAATGTCGGCACGCCTGATTCCGCCGAGATCCCGGACCCGGTCAGCACGCAAACGTGCCGGGCGTCGCGCAGTGCGGTCCCGAGGCCTGCGGGTACGCCCATTCAGGCGGCGGCAGCGAGTTGCCGCAGGACGTAGTGCAGGATACCGCCGTGTTCGTAGTAATCGCGCTCCTTCGGCGTATCGATGCGGACGCGTGCCTTGAACGTCACCGGTTTACCCGCGTCAGGTGTCGCCGTCACCGTGACGACATCGGCCGACGCGTCCGTGTGGCCCACGATGTCGAAGGTTTCTTTCCCCGTCAGTCCCAGGGAATCCGCGCCTTCACCGTCCAAGAACTGCAGCGGCAGAACGCCCATGCCGATCAGGTTCGAGCGGTGGATGCGCTCATAGCTCTTTGCGATCACGGCCTTGACGCCGAGCAACATGGTTCCCTTGGCCGCCCAGTCGCGTGACGATCCGGTGCCGTATTCGGTTCCCGCGAGCACAATGAGCGGCGTACCTTCCTGCTGGTACCGCAAGGCGGCGTCGTAAATCGTCATCTGCTCGTCGCTCGGCTGGTGCCGGGTCCAGCCGCCTTCGGTCCCCGGCGCGAGCTGATTGCGCAGGCGGATGTTGCCGAAGGTACCGCGCATCATCACTTCGTGATTGCCGCGGCGCGAACCATAGGAATTGAAGTCGACCGGCTCCACGCCCTGTGCGCGCAGGTAATCCGCCGCGGGACTGTCGAGCGCGATGCTGCCTGCCGGAGAAATATGATCGGTTGTCACCGAATCGCCGAGGAGCGCCAGAACGCGCGCGCCGCGAATGTCGGTGACCGGTTCGGTATCGAGCGTCATGCCGGTGAAATACGGCGGATTGCGCACGTAGGTCGAGTCCGCGTCCCACGCGTAAATCTCGCCGCTCGGCGATGCGATGCTGTTCCAGTTGGCATCGCCTTTGAACACACTGTCGTAACTGGCCTTGAACATGGCCGAATCGATGTTCGAGCCGATCGCGACCTGGATCTCTTTTGCATCCGGCCAGATGTCTTTGAGGAAAACCGGCTTCCCATCGGCGTCTTCGCCGAGCGGATCGTGATACAGATTCACCTCGAGCGATCCCGCGATCGCGTAGGCGACGACCAGCGGTGGCGAAGCGAGGAAGTTCATGCGCACCAGGGGATGAATGCGCCCTTCGAAATTGCGGTTGCCGGACAGCACGCTGCAGACGACGAGATCGCCGTCCTGCACGCCCTTGGCGATTTGCGGAAGCAACGGTCCCGAGTTGCCGATGCAGGTCGTGCATCCGTAGCCGACGGTATAGAAGCCAAGCGCCTCGAGATCGTCGTCGAGCCCGGATTTTTTCAAGTAATCGGTGACAACTTTCGATCCCGGCGCGAGGCTCGTCTTGACCCACGGTTTGGTCTTCAGCCCCCTGACGAGCGCGTTTCTCGCCAGCAGCCCGGCCGCGATCATGACAGCCGGGTTCGACGTGTTGGTGCAGCTCGTGATAGCCGCGATCAGCACGTGGCCGTCCTTCAATTCGACCTGCTCGCCGTCGAGCGCGATCGTGGCAGAGCCGCCGGACCGGCGCGACGCGACCGTTTTTGCGAGGTGCTCGCGGTATATGGCATCGGCCTTGCCCAGCGGTATCCGGTCCTGCGGCCGCTTCGGACCGGCGAGGCTCGGCTCCACCGTAGCGAGATCCAGCTCCAGCGTGTCCGAGTACAACGGATCGGCCTGGCCGGCATGGCGCCACAGGCCCTGCGCCTTTGCGTATGCCTCGATCAGCGCGATGTGCCCGGGCGCGCGCCCCGACAACTCGAGATAACGAAGCGTTTCATCGTCGATCGGAAACATGGCGCAAGTACTGCCGAACTCCGGCGACATGTTGCCGAGCGTGGCGCGATCGGCGAGCGGCAAATTGTCGAGACCGTCGCCGAAGAATTCGACGAACTTGCCGACGACGCCCTTTTCGCGAAGCATTTCGGTGACCGTCAGCACGAGGTCGGTCGCCGTGGTACCTTCCTTGAGCGTGCCGGTCAGCTTGAAGCCGATGACCTGCGGGATCAGCATCGTCACCGGCTGGCCGAGCATCGCGGCTTCCGCCTCGATGCCGCCGACACCCCAGCCGAGCACGCCAATGCCGTTGATCATCGTCGTGTGCGAATCGGTACCGACGAGGGTATCCGGATAGGCGTGCCGCTTGCCGTCTTTATCGACGTCGAACACGACGCGTCCCAGATATTCGAGGTTGACCTGGTGCACGATGCCGGTGTTCGGCGGTACGACCTTGAAATTCTCGAACGCGCCCTGGCCCCAGCGCAGGAACGAGTAGCGCTCCTTGTTGCGCTTGAACTCGATGAGGTTATTCACGTCGAGCGCATCGGCGCTGCCGTACTTGTCGATCTGCACCGAGTGGTCGATGACGAGCTCGGCCGGCGACAGCGGATTGATGCTCTGCGCCTTGCCGCCGAGCTTGACGACCGCATCGCGCATCGCGGCAAGATCGACAACCGCGGGAACGCCGGTGAAGTCCTGCAGGATGACGCGGCTCGGCGTGAACGAGATCTCGGTGCTCGGCTCTGCCTTCGGGTCCCAGTTTGCCAGCGCCCGGATGTCGTCCCGCGTGACGTCGCGCCCGTCCTCGTGGCGCAGCAGGTTTTCGAGCAGGATCTTGAGCGAAAAGGGCAGGCGATCGACATGTCCTTCCTTGACCGCGTCGAGTCTGAAGATCTCGTACTGCCTGTCGCCGACTTGCAGCGTTGAACGGGCGCCGAAGCTGTCCGCCATTTGTGTGTCTCCGGAAAGTTTGTTTGTTATGCGGCCAGGCGCCGGCCCGCCGGGGGCGGCATTATAGCGCACTCACTAATCATAGTAAGACGGTGCCTTTTTGTGAGTCTGGAAGCGGGCGAGCTCGTGCTCGATCCAGAATTGGGCACCTGTTTCGTCGACCAGTGCTTCGACCCGATCCATCGCAGCGAGCGTCTGATCCGCATCGACGTTGAACTGGGGAACGCGCCGCGCCTCGCGGCTCAACGCGAAATGATAGAGGTCGCCGGAAAGTACGACCGGTCCCGTGTTCGGCAGGTCGACGAATAGCACCTGGTGACCGGGCGTATGACCCGGCGCGGAAATGATACGGACTTTGCCGTCGCCAAAGACGTCGTGATCTCCGTCGAGCAACACCCGATCCGCAAATTCGAGTTTTTCGTAGTAGGTCGGATCATAACCGGGGACCGTGACCGGGTCGGCAAAGGCCGCGTCATATTCGCTTTCCTGGATGAGCAAGGTCGCGCCAACCACCTCATTCGCCACGCCGACGTGATCGAAGTGCATGTGAGAAAAGGCCATGAAGTCGAAAGAACTCATGTCGAGGCCCATGACCATCAATTGTGCTTCGAGCGTACGATCAAGCTGCATTCGAAAGCCGGCGACCTCAGTTTCGTCCGCATTGACAACTGCCGATGGTAGGCCCCCGTCCCAGAGCAGGCGCCTGCCGTTATGTTCGACCATATAGCAAGGCACGGCAAGCACACGCACATCGGTCTCGTCGTCGGCGATTGAAAATCCTTCGACACTGTCGAAGCTCAGCCTCCCGCAATCGAATTCATATAATCGGAGTGCGACGGAATGGTCCGTGCCCGGGATGTCGCCGCGAGAGCATGCGCACAGCAGCAACGTGGCAATTAGCATAATCCGCGTGAATGGCATGGGTTTGTACTCCTGATTCGTCGTATTGCTTAACCAGTTCTTCGCAGGGCGTCCTCGGCAACCAGGACACGATCGATGACAGCACCACCGAGGCAGCGATCGCTATCGTAGAAAACTGCGAACTGTCCCGGCGCCACGGCCCTTTGTGATTCGTCGAAACTGACGGCCAGAATTCCATCCGATCCCGGCGTCACGACACATGCCTGGTCGCGCTGCCGGTATCGCACCTTGACCATGCAGCGCAATGATTTGCCGCTTGCAATTTCTTCAGGCGGCTTGCCGATCCAGCTGGCCTGGGTCACCTCGAGACCGTCGCTAAAGAGGAGCGGGTGTTCACCCTGCACCACGATCAGCACGTTCTTATCGAGGTCCTTGCCGGCGACATACCACGGCTCATCGCCCGAATCGCGACGGCCGCCGACGCCGAGGCCTTGCCGCTGGCCGATCGTGTAGTACATCAAGCCGGCATGTTCGCCGATCGTCCTGCCGTCCGGCGTCTGTATCGGTCCCGGATTTGCCGGAAGATAAGTGGACAGAAAATCGCGGAATGGTCGCTCGCCGATGAAGCAAATGCCGGTGCTGTCCTTCTTGTCGAATACCGGCAAGGCATTGTCCCTGGCGATCGCCCTTACCTCGGACTTTTGTAAGTTGCCTAACGGAAAAACGGTTTCTCCGAGTGCATCAGCCGTGACCGCATGCAGGAAGTAACTCTGATCTTTCGACTCATCTGCTGCCTTCAGGAGCTGCGCTTCCCCCTCGACGATCCGCGTGCGAGCGTAATGGCCTGTCGCGATGTATTCGCCGCCGAGCCGTTTCGCATGGGTGCGGAATACGCCGAACTTGATCTCCCTGTTGCAAAGTACGTCCGGGTTAGGCGTGCGGCCTTTGCCGTACTCATTGAGGAAATATTCGAAAACACGATCACGGTATTCACGCGCGAAATTGACGTGATGCAGCGGGATGTCGAGCTGCTCGCACACCTGGCGCGCATCCTGCAGGTCCTGCGCGGCAGTGCAGTAACCGTCGTCATCCTCCCAGTTGGTCATGTGCAACGCGTGGACCTTTGCACCGTACCGTCTCAGGAGCACGGCTGCCACGGCGGAATCGACGCCGCCGGAGAGGCCCAGGATGACCTTTTTGCCGATTAAGTTTTCGGGGAGAGCGGACATAGCCGCTCATTCTAGCATTTGCAGGAATCGCAGCTAAACAAGGCAGGCATTGGTGATGATCGCGGCGACATTGTGCTGGATCGGTGCAAGGTTTTGCAGCAGCTCGTCGGACTGACGCTTGCCGACCACATAGTCTTCGATACAGCGCTGCACGACCGGCGATTGCAGTTCCCTGCTGCGTTTGCGGATATCACCGAGCGAATACCAGTGCACGTTGCGAACGGGTTCGTCGAGCTGGCGATTGACGTTTTCCCTGACCAGGTCAGCCGTATAAGCGATACGGAGGTATTGCTGGCGTGTTTGCGGATGTATCCACAGATAGATACCCAGCAATCCGCTCACTGCGAGTTCACACCCGGTGTCCCGCATACCGGCCCGAATGACCGCCCGTTCCGGCGATTCATCCGTTTCCATATGGACGCTCGGCTGCGTCAGAACGAAAACACCGCATACCCGTTTTTCAAGCGTCAGGAATCGTTCGTGGCGCTCGACGACAGCGGACACCGTGAGATCAGTCGGCAGCACTGCCAGGGGTTCTTTCTTATATGCCGAGCTGACGGAACTCTATTTCGACTTCGCTGGCTTGCCAGATTTCGTCAAACATCTGTCCGTAGAGCTTGGCGACTGAGGGTTCGTAGGTGTCTGCAATTCCTTCCCATTTTTCGTGTTGCAGACGGTAGACAAGCGCCGTTTCATCGGCGATGCAAAAGGACTCGTTGTGCGTCCGCAGGTCTTCACGCACGTGCCGGAATTCGATGTAGGTATTAAGGCGTCGGCCCAGATGAACAAAATTGTTGCCGTTCTTGATTGCACGCGAAGGATCGGCAATCAATACGCGAATCCTGGAGTAGGTTTGTCGCAGCACGAGTTTTTTGATGATCTCGAGGAAATCGGGGTCATCATAAATGCCGGGTTCGAGGTCATGCGTAAATATCGACACTCGGCGCGAAGCTTCCTTGGCCACATCGATGACGGCGGAGCGCATCTCGTCTTTGTTCGAAATCACCCAGCGGCGACCTTGTTCACGAGTTTGCTCCGAGCTTTTCGAACTCGCAGAACCAGGCTTTATGGAAGCTTCTGTCATCACCGATACATTAAATTTCTTTAGGAATATCCAGCGCCTGGATAATGGCCTACGCCCAGATGGCGGTACTCCGCATCTACCGCATTGGATGCCATCTTACCGGCCACCACAATTTGCCCAGTGCCAACTGCGTCACGTTTTTTGTACCGGGCGGTACATGAGAACCATTATCATCGCTGCCGGGAAAATCGAGCGTTCCGGGAATTTCTTATACGGAATGAAGGCCTTGCAAGCCGGAGCAGGTAACCCGCAGGTTATGGCCGGGAACGCCTCAGAAGGAAATCGTCTGACTCACGGGCAATGTTCTGTCAAGTCGAAGACGCCGCGCTCGAGGAACCAACGCAGCAAGGCGTCATTTCCGCCGACGCGAATCTCGTCAGGCGTCGCGCAACGATCCTTGCAGATCCGGCGAACCGTGTGGAGGCTCCCGGAAGATACTTCCCGCGCCATGCCGTTCGCGAAAACAAGGGCAGTCCCCTCTGTCTCACAAAACGCGATTCTTGTCATGCCATGCAGCGCGAGTGTGACATGGTGATCAAGCGCTGCGCTCAGCACATCTGCCTCTTCGCCACTCAATGTTTCCGGCTCGAGCCAGGCTTTCGCTTGCGTTACAGCGCAGCCCAATACGGTCGCGATTTCACGATCATCGAGTGAATGAGCATCTCGCAGGGTTTGTCTCGCGCGGCGAATCGCGGCCTCTGAAATCAGACCGGGAAGCGCCTCGTCGCTCGACAAATCCGGATCCTCATAGAAGCCGTCGACATCCGTATCCGGTGAAATTGCCACGTGATTCGCAAGATCGTCCAGTACGCGCAGCGCGGCTGCGTATAGCTCGGAGCGTTGCGGCGCACGCATGCCGATCGACCAGGTCGTGCAAAAACCATCTGCGATCCCCCAGTGAGGCACCCGGGGTGGCAGATACAGCACGTCGCCGGCAGTTACCGTAATCGGCCGTTCATCGACGAACGGCATCAGCAGCGACAAGTCGCCGGATGACGCGTTCGGTTCGCAAACTTTCCCGTTACCGAGGCGCCATTCACGCCGGCCTCCGACCTGGCACAAGAACACGTCGTAATTGTCCCTGTGCGGACCGACGCCACCGCCGGGAGCCGCGTAACTGACCATCAGATCATCGATGCGCCAGTCCGGAACGAAATCGACTGCACTGAAGATCGCGCGAAAATCCGGGAGGTGCTTTTCGACATCGTGGACAAGCAGCGTCCAGTCCTGTCCCGGCAACGATGTGAGGAATTTCTCCTCGAACGGCCCGTCCGTAACCTCGTAAGTTTCGATCGAACCTTTGCGACGGGTAAACACGATTCGCGACTCAACGTCCTCCTGCGTCGAGAGCCACGCGAGCTCGTCGGCCTCGAGCGAAGGGCTCATCTCGTCGATGGCATTTGGCAGGAACAAGGGAAGTTTTTGCCAGAAACCTGACAGGAACATGTCGGGAGAAAATTCGTCGGGGAATCGCACGTTCGCTGCGAATCAGCCTATTTTTTTGCGAGCTGCTCCGCGAGGCCCGTATAGCTAGACGGCGTCAGTTTTTTCAAACGTTCTTTTGCATCGTGCGGGATATCGAGCGAAGCAATGAAACCGTGCAGAAGTTTCTTGTCGACGACTTTCCCACGTGTCAGCTCCTTGAGCTTCTCGTACGGCTCAGGAACGCCGTAGCGGCGCATGACCGTTTGTATTGCCTCGCCCAGGACTTCCCAGCTTTGCTCCAATTCGCGCGCGATCGCTTCCGGGTTTGTCTGCAATCGTCCGAGTCCCCTGATGACCGACTGAATGGCAATCGACGCGTGGGCTATGGCGGCGCCGAAATTCCGTTGTACGGTGGAGTCCGACAGGTCACGTTGCCAACGCGATACCGGCAGTTTGCTGGCGAAATGATCGAGCAGCGCGTTTGCCACGCCGATATTGCCTTCCGCGTTTTCAAAATCGATCGGGTTGATCTTGTGCGGCATTGTCGAGGATCCGACTTCGTCTTTTTGCGGTCGCTGCCTGAAATAGCCGAGCGATATGTAACCCCAGATGTCACGGCATAAATTGAGTAATACCGTGTTGTAACGAAAGAGGGCATGCGCATAAGCCGCGGTCCAGTCGTGCGGTTCGATCTGTGTCGTGAGTTCGCTCGGTGTGAGGCCCAGCGACTCGACGAATCTGACCGACACCGCCGGCCAGTCGACATCGGGGTAAGCCGCCACATGCGCATTGAAATTGCCGACGGCACCATTGAATTTGCCGCGGACGTCGACTGCCGCGAACTGATCTCTCGCCTGCAGGAGGCGCGCCACGACGTTAGCCAGCTCCTTGCCGACCGTCGTGGGACTGGCTGCCTGGCCGTGCGTACGGGAAAGCATGGCCAGTCCTGCGTATTCCTTGGCCATGGAACGGAGTTTCGTCGCCAGTTCCCGCATCTGTGGCAACAATACTTCGTCGCGCGCCGAGCGCAGCATCAATGCGTAGGCAAGGTTGTTGATGTCTTCGGACGTGCAAGCGAAGTGAACAAAATCGCCAATGTTGCGCGAGTCCGCACCGCTACCGATCCGTTCGCGGACGTAATACTCGACTGCCTTCACATCATGATTGGTGCTTGCCTCGATTCTCTTGATGCGCTCCGCATCATCGGCATCGAAGTCGTCGACGATGTGATTCAGGACGTCCTTCATGACCGAGGAAAGCGGCGGCAGCTCGGCAACACCGGGCTCATCGGCGAGCATTTGCAACCAGCGTATCTCCACCAGCACCCTGAAACGCAGCAGCCCGAACTCGCTCAGAATGTCTCGCAGCGGACCGACCTTGTCTGCATATCGGCCATCGATCGGTGACAGTGCTTTCAGGCGGGCGTTTTCCATCCGGGTGAGGTACTGGACTTAGGAAAGCAAAGCGCGAATCATACACCATCGGCCAAGCAGGCAGCAGGCGTTGAAATCGTCGTAATCGCCCGGAGATAAACCTTAGATGAGCAAGAAATCAACCCGTACTGTGAGCGACAGCATGGGCCAGCTTGAAGTGCCCGCGGATGCACTCTGGGGTGCCCAGACGCAACGAGCGATCGACAATTTTCCGATAAGCGGCATGCGCATGCCGCGGCGCATCATCGCTGCGCTCTGCCTTGTGAAATGGGCGGCAGCGGGCGCCAACGGCGAGCTGGGACTCATCGCCAGTGACCAGGCGGTCGCGATCCAGAAAGCAGCGCTCGCGGTAGCGGACGGGCAACACGATGACCAGTTTCCGATCGACGTGTTTCAGACCGGCTCGGGCACGAGCTCCAACATGAATGCCAACGAAGTCATCGCAAGGCTCGCGAGCAAAGTTCTCGGCGCCGAAATCCATCCGAACGACCATGTCAACATGAGCCAGAGCAGCAACGACGTGATACCGACCTGCGTGCACGTCAGCGCGGCAATCGCGGTAAACGATGAACTGCTGCCGGCGCTCAAGCATCTGTCCCACTCCATCGGCAAGAAAGCCGATGCAGTTCGCTCTGTCGTGAAGACAGGCCGGACGCATCTCATGGACGCGATGCCGGTCACACTGGGCCAGGAACTCGATGGCTGGCGCTCGCAGATCGATCATGCAAGCGAGAGATTGAGAGAAACGATGAAGCGACTGACGGCGCTGGCGCAGGGCGGTACCGCCGTCGGTACCGGAATCAACGCGCATCCGAAATTCGGCGCCAAGGTGGCGACTCTGCTGAGCGAGCAAACCGGCGTCAAATTCCGGCAGGCGGATTCATTGTTCGAAGCCTTGAGCAGTCAGGACACGGCCGTGGAGACGTCCGGCCAGCTCAGGGTGCTTGCAGTAAGCCTGATGAAAATTGCTAACGACCTGCGCTGGATGAATTCCGGTCCGCTCGCGGGCCTCGGCGAGATCGAGTTACCGGCGTTGCAACCCGGCTCGAGCATCATGCCGGGCAAAGTGAATCCCGTCATCCCGGAGGCGGTCACCATGGTGTGCGCCCAGGTGATCGGCAACGACGCGGCCATTACGATTGCCGGCCAGTCCGGGAACTTCCAGCTCAATGTCATGCTGCCGGTCGCGGCGCACAACCTGTTGCAGAGCGTCGACATTCTCAGCACGGCCTGCACGTGCCTGGCTGACAGCGCCATTGCAGGCTTTGGCGTCAACCAGGCAAATCTCGATCGTGCCCTCGATCGCAACCCGATACTCGTCACGGCACTGAATCCCGTCATCGGATACGAGAAAGGCGCGGCGATTGCCAAGAAAGCGTACGCAGAAGGGCGAGCTGTCAAGGACGTCGCGCGAGAGATGACCGACCTCAACGATGACGAACTCGACCGGCTGCTGGATCCCGCCGCGCTGACGAAAGGCGGCATCAAGCACTGATGCCGAAACGTCACCTGAACCTGACGGCGACGGATATCAAGAAACGGTTCGCGGGAACGGCCATGCCGGCGGATCCGCTCGGCGTCGTGCCGCCGGCGCGCTGGCCCGCAAAGGCGCAGCGAGAACTGACCGCAGACCTGGTGCCCGCCGCGGTCTTGATCCCGATCGTGCAGCGCGAGGATGCGTTGTCCATATTGCTGACCGAACGCTCCGCCGATCTTACGCATCACGCGGGCCAGATCAGCTTTCCTGGCGGCCGGATGGATCCCGGCGACGAGGACATCACGGCGACGGCCTTGCGCGAAACGCGGGAAGAGATCGGAATCGAGCCTTCCGATATCGAGATCGTCGGCTACATGGCGCCCAATCCCACCGTCACGGGCTACGCTGTAACCCCGGTGGTCGGCCTGGTCGAACTGCACCGCGAGCTCATTCTCGACCCCGTCGAGGTGCGATCGGCATTCGAGGTACCACTGCCGTTCCTCCTCGACGAGCGCAACCAGGAGTTTTCCGAGCGTGAGTTTGCGGGGGTCATGGTGCCAATCGCGGAATTCAATTACGGCCGTTACCGGATCTGGGGAGCGACCGCAGGCATGCTGATCGAGTTGCGACGGATTCTGATCAATATATAGTAAATTTAATAAGTTATGGAATCTATCCAGAAACTGCTTGAGATCATGGCAAGCTTGCGTCACCCGAAGGATGGGTGTCCCTGGGACCTCGGGCAGGATTTCGCGACGATCGCGCCGTATACGATCGAGGAGGCCTACGAGGTCGCCGATGCGATCGCCCGTGACGATCTCGTCGGCTTGCGGGATGAGCTCGGCGATCTGCTATTCCAGGTCGTATTCCACGCCCGCATGGCCGAGGAGCGGCAGGCATTCGATTTCGAGGCGGTGGCAGCCGCGATTTGCGACAAGATGATCCGCCGCCATCCGCATGTGTTCGGCTCGGCCACAGAACGGCAAAAAGGACCACAAGCCGGCGCCTGGCATCGCATCAAGGCATCCGAGCGCGAGCAGGAAAACGGCGACGCCAGCGCGCTGGATGGCGTTGCCGTGGCGCTCCCGGCGCTCAAACGCGCCCAGAAACTCGGTAAGCGGGCTGCCGGCGTCGGCTTCGACTGGCCCGATGCGTCAGGTCCGCGGGACAAGATCGACGAGGAGCTCGAGGAACTGGATACGGCCATCGAAGGCAGCCGTGCCGCGGAATCGGCGGAAGAGCTCGGCGATCTTCTGTTTGCGGTGGCCAACCTGGCGCGTCACCTGAAAATCGACCCCGAGGAGGCGCTCCAGGCCGCCAATCGCAAGTTCGAACGGCGCTTTCGCGAGATGGAGCGGGACCTGGCCGCGTCCGGCCGGCGCATCGAAGAGATGGATATCGACACGCTCGAGACCCATTGGCAGAAAACCAAATAGGGCCTTGACCCTGTTTACCTATCGTTCAGCTTTCGGCCAACAACAGGCATTGACGTTCAGCCAGCGTTCATTGCAACCGGTCTAAGCTTCGTCCCAGGCTCGGAGGAATTACCGGGTCGCGTATCTTGAGACGGAGAACGACCATGAAACTGAAACCCTGGATGACGACCATATCGACTTCGGCGATCGCGTCGCTGCTCCTGGTTGTTAGCCCGGCTAACGCCGGACACTCGAACGCGGTCTATGACTACGCCCGCGTACTGAGCGTTGAGCCGGTCATTCGATACGTGACCGTCACGACGCCCGTCAGGGAGTGCTGGGACGATGTGACGACTTACACGGCCAGCCATTACAACTCGGGCAAGGCCGGCAAGGCCCTGTTTGGCGCGATTCTGGGCGGTGTTATCGGACACCAGTTCGGCAGCGGCAGGGGCAACGACGCGGCCACCGTGGCCGGTGCGCTGATCGGCGCCGGCGTTGCCAGCAATGCAAGCCGGCACGAGCCGGATTATTACACGACCCACCATTCGCGCCCGGTTCGGCGCTGCGAGACGACCTACCAGTCTCATGAGGAAGAGCGAGTCGACGGCTATGAGGTGATCTACGCCTACAACGGCCGCAAGTACGCCACCCGGACGCCGTACGATCCCGGTAAACGCATCAGAATCCGGGTCGACGTGCGACCCGCGCCTTATTCAAGGTGACCGCAAACCACCGGGCCGACTTGTGACGAGTCCCGTTGCAATCGGCCCGGTGACATACCACACTTGCCGGACCATGCGCCTCCTCTCGACATTGCTGCTCGCGACGATCCTGATGACCATCAGTTCTCAGGGTATTGCGGCGCGCCTCAAGCAAGCCGTCGCCGATGAGCCCGCCAATCCCGCGGTCTCCACTATGCAAAGCGACGGGGTCGACCTAAACCAAGCCGTCGAGCAGGTCCGGCGCCAGTGCAACGGCCGCATCGTCAGCGCAGTAACCAAGCGCAGCGGTAACCGCGAAACCCATGAAATCAAGTGCCTGACGGAGGACGGCAAGGTCAGGACATTCCGGGTTCCGGGCAAGCGAAACGGCTAAGCGCGAGGCAAAGCCATGCGCCTCCTGGTTATCGAAGACGACGCAACCCTGCGTGAATCCCTCTGCCGGCAGCTGAAAGACCTGGGCTTCGGCATGGAGCAGGCGGCAGACGGCAAAGAGGGCCTGTATTTCGCCCTCGAGTACCCGGTCGATCTCGCCATCGTCGATCTGGGATTGCCGGAGCTGTCGGGCATCGATTTGATCAAGGAAGTGCGGGCGAAGGGCAAGACTTACCCGATACTTATCCTGACAGCGCGCGACCGCTGGCAGGACAAGGTGGACGGACTCAGCGCCGGCGCTGACGTCTATGTCGTCAAGCCGTTTCACTTCGAGGAACTGTCAGCAAGGGTCAATGCGCTGCTTCGCAGGAGCGGCGGCTGGGCATCGTCGCTATTGAGCGCGGGCCCGGTACAACTCGACACGGCGAGGCAGGAGCTCAAGGTGAATGGCTCCTTGATAGAGCTGACCAGTTTCGAATACCGCATCATCGAGCACCTGATGATTCGGGCGGGCGAGGTTATTTCTAAGACGGAACTTACCGATCGCCTGTATGACCAGGATTACGAAAGAGACAGCAATGTCATCGAAGTATTCATCGGCCGCCTGCGCAAGAAGATGGATCCGGATAACACCTTGCAACCTATCGAAACACTGCGCGGACGCGGATATCGCTTTGCACTAGCGCGTAATCAAGAGCAGTGACCAGGCTAGCGCCTATGTCGTCGCTCAGCGCGCGACTTCTAATCTCCGTCACATTACTTCTCGTACTTTTTTTTGGCGCAACGATCGTTGTGCTGGATTCCGCGTTTCGCGAAGCCGGTGAGCAAGCACAGGAAGACATTCTAGACGGCATGCTGATCGCGCTGATTGCCGAAGCCGAACCCAATGAGAAAGGCGAACTCGAAATGCCGTTCGAATTGCGCGAACCGCGATTCGGAAATCTCGGCTCCGGCCTGTACGGCGCCCTCCATGACCACAGCGGTAAACCGGTCTGGACCTCGCGTTCCTCGCTCGGACTGAACGTGCCCTACGGGCCGCCACCGGAGCCGGGAACCAACCGCTTTGCGCGCCTGGTTCTCGAAGACGGCACGCCGCTCATGTCGCTGAGCCTTTCCGTGCAATGGGAACTCAACAACGGTGAGCTCAAGCCCTATACCTTCAATGTCGCACAGAGTCTCGATTCGTTTAATGCCCAGGTCGCGCGATTCAGGCAACAGCTTTTTACCTGGTTTGCGGCCGTCGCTGTGATCATGTTGTCGTCGATCTCGTTCGTCATGCGCGGACTGCTCCGGCCATTGCGTCAGATCGAATCCGAGATCAGCGAAGTGGAGGAGGGCAAGCGACAAACGTTGTCGGACGATTTTCCGACCGAACTGACCGCCGTCGCCCGCAATATGAACCTGCTGATCGGCAGCGAACGGGCGCGCGCCGAGCGCTATCGGAATACGCTCGACAATCTCGCACATAGTCTGAAAACCCCGCTTGCTGCAATTCGTTCAGTCCTCTCGGAGCGGGAAACCGATGCATTGACGGAACGCGTGGAATCGCAGATCGAGCGCATGGACGATATCGTCCGCTACCAGTTACGCAAGCCGGCGACCATACACACGGAGACCGTCGGCGTCGCGTCATTTCCGGTGAGCCGCGAACTCGAGCGGTTAGTCGACGGGTTATCCAAGGTCTACAAGGACAAGAACCCGAGGATCGATCTCGACGTCACGGAAGGCATCCGCTTTCATGGCGAGCGGGGCGACTTTCTCGAGGTCTCCGGAAACCTGCTCGACAATGCCTGCAAGTGGTGCAGGCAGCAGGTGCGCTTGACGATCCGGCCGGTTCAGAAAGACAACGTCGAGAGCGGCGGCATGACGATGACGGTCGAGGACGACGGCCCGGGAATTCCGGCCGAAGCGGCCGGCGCGCTCATGCAGCGCGGCACCCGTCTCGACGAGACGGCGCCCGGACACGGTATCGGGCTGGCAGTCGTCAAGGACATCGCCGCCTCCTACGGCGGCGATGTGAGGATAGCGAAATCCGTTCTCGGTGGTGCCAGAATTACGGTCAGCATATCGCCGCCGTAATCGGGTCCTATTTCTTTTCGCCGTCGCCCATATCTATCAGCGGCTTGATGAGATCGAGCGGCAGCGAGAACACGATCGTATTGGTCTTGTCGCCCGCCACCTCTTTCATCGTCTGCAGGTAGCGCAGTTGCAATGCCTGTTTCTGCGTTGACAGCATGTTCGCAGCTTCGACAAGCATGCTCGCAGCCTGCTTTTCACCTTCGGCGTTGATGACCTTCGCGCGCCTGGAGCGCTCCGCCTCTGCCTGCTGCGCGATCGCCCGAATCATGCTCTCGTCAAGATCGACGTGCTTGATTTCGACGTTGGCGACCTTGATTCCCCAGTTGTCGGTGCGCTGGTCGAGGATCGCCTGGATATCGGCATTCAGCTTGTCGCGCTCCGCGAGCATGTCATCCAGCTCGTGTTGGCCGAGCACCGAGCGTAGCGTGGTCTGCGACAACTGGCTCGTCGCTTCGAAGACGTTGGCGACCTGTATTACGGCCTTCTCCGGATCGACGATTCGGAAATAGATAACGGCGTTGACCTTGACGGATACATTGTCGCGGGAGATGACGTCCTGCGTCGGTACATCCATGACGATGACGCGGAGATCGACTTTCGTCATCGTCTGGATAAAAGGGATCAGGATGATCAGTCCCGGCCCTTTCACCTTGTAAAAACGACCGAGGAAGAAAATGACGCCGCGCTCATATTCTTTCAGGATTTTGATCGTATTGACCGCGATTATGATGACAATCGCGACAATGAGGCCAATCGTTGCTAGTCCCATCGATGTTCCTTTGCGTTTCTAGGTTTGCAGTTCCGCCCCGGTTTCTTCCGATGCGGTAACGGGTTCGATCTTCAAGGTCAGCCCCATGAGATCGAGTACGAGTACTTTCTGATCCTTTTCGACGGGCCTGGTGCTTATTGCGGACCAGGCCTCGCCCTCGAGCCATACCTTGCCTTCGCCGACGAAGGATTCCATCGCGACTCCATTGCTGCCGATGATCCTGTCCCTGCCACTGACTGCGCCCTGTTTCCTCGCCTTGACCAGATAGCTGACGAGCCACAGGAGGAGTAATCCGGCAACGAGCCCCATGCCGATGACGAATGTTACCGAGATGCCGAAACCAGGTATGCCACTGTCAAACATCATTATTGATCCGAATATGATCGCCGCAATTCCACCGATCCCGAGCGCACCGAAGCTGGGAACGAATGCCTCCGCAGTTATCAGGGCAAGACCGACGAGAATCAAGGCCAGACCGGCGTAATTTACCGGCAGCACCTGCAATGCATAGGCAGCGAGCAGCAGACAGATGATGCCCGCGACACCCGGAATGATAGCGCCGGGGTTGTATCCTTCAAACAACAGGCCATAAAGACCGACCATCAGCAGCAATATGGCAATTTCGGGTTTTGCGATGGTGCTGAGTACCTTTAATCGCCAACCGGGTTCGACAACTTCAATGACCAGGTTTTCCGCGTCGATCGTGAAAGGCTTGTTGTTGAGCAAGACTTCACGCCCGTTGATCGCCTCCAGCAATTCGTCCTGGTCAGCAGCGATCAGGTCGATAACGTTTAAGTCGAGTGCCTCGGTGGCGGTCAGCGTTGCCGCCTCTCGCACCGCTCTTTCTGCCCAGTCCGCATTCCTGCCGTGTGCCTCCGCGAGGCCGCGAATGTAGGCGATGGCGTCATTCATTACCTTGCGGTCCATGGCGCCGCCCGGCGCTGCGGGTTCTTTCTCCGTCTCCTTGGCCTTGTCGTCATCTGCGGATTCGGATTCATCCGCACCCTCGGCGTCCTTGTCCTCGCGCGCCGGCGGAGCGAACGGGTTCGGACGCTTCGAATCGCCATCGTCGCCGATCAGCTGCACCGGTGTCGCCGCACCGAGATGCGTCGTCGGCGCCATCGCCGCGACGTGACTCGCCAGCAGTATGTAGGTGCCGGCGCTGTCGGCCCTGGCACCGCCCGGCGCGACCCACGTGACCACCGGCACGCTCGAGGCAAGTATGGCCTGCACGATATCGCGCATGGGCTCCATGAGCCCGCCAGGCGTATCCATGCGAATAATGACGAGGCTGGCGTTCTCTTTCTCGGCGTCTTCGATGCCGGTAACGATGTATTCGGCGGTTGCGACACCGAGAGCGCCCTCGATATCGAGCAACACCGCCTTGCCGTCTGCCCAGGCCACCGTGACGAACGAGAAGCCGGCGACACAAGTCAGCACGGCGATACGGCGAAGCCAATCAGCGTGTCGGGTGGTACGTTTCATCATACGATTATAATAGCAGGGCTTATTCCTCATTGAGTCATGAAATGTTTATCAGGTTCATCACGACGGGCGGTACGATCGACAAAATCTACTTCGACGAAATAAGTCAATTCGAGGTAGGCGAATCCCTCGTGCAACATATTCTAACCGAGGGTCTCGTGAATTTTGACTACGAGGTTGTTTCGTTGTTCCGCAAGGACAGTCTGGAAATTACGTATGCGGACCGCAAAAAGCTGAGGGAATACATCGAAGGTGACGACGCCGAACATTTCGTGATCAGCCATGGTACCGACACGATGGCCGACACCGCGCAGGCACTGCAAGGCATTCCGGCGAAGACCATCGTCCTGACGGGCTCGCTGAGCCCGGCGCGGTTCAAGACAAGTGATGCGGTATTCAATGTCGGCATGGCGGTCGCTGCCGTGCAGACGCTGCGACCGGGCGTCTATCTGGCAATGAACGGCAGGGTATTCGAAGCGGGGAAGGTGCGCAAGAATCTCGAAAAGAACTGCTTTGAAGCGGTGGTTGAATAACGCGACCGCCAGTTCCTGGCACTAAAGGTCAGTTTGCACCGATCCGCAGCGAGCGGAATGCGCATTGCGGGCAAACTGGGCTTTAGCCGCGATTCAAATTCACAGATCGAAATTGATACCCTGCGCCAGCGGCAAGTCGCTGCCGAAATTGATCGTATTGGTCTGCCGCCGCATATACGCCTTCCAGGCATCGGAACCTGCCTCACGCCCGCCGCCGGTTTCCTTCTCGCCGCCGAACGCGCCGCCGATCTCGGCGCCGGATGTTCCGATATTGACGTTAGCGATGCCGCAGTCCGATCCTGCATGGGACAGGAAATATTCGGCATGTTGCAGGTTGTCAGTAAAGACTGCAGAAGAAAGACCCTGTGCGACGCCGTTATGCAGGCGAATCGCCTCGTCGAGGTCGTCGCAGGAAATCAGGTAAAGGATCGGCGCGAAGGTCTCGGTCTGCACGATGTCCCAGTCATTTTCCGCCACCGCGATAACCGGCTCGACGAAATTGCCGGGCCTGTCGAGGCGCTTGCCTCCGCAGAGTATGTCGCCGCCGGCTTGCCTGACGGCGGCGATCGCAGCATCCAGCCGGTCCATCGCCGATGCATCGATGAGCGGCCCCATCAGCGTATCGCTATCCAGCGGATCCCCGATGCGAACCTGTGCATACGCGGCAACCAGGCGTTCTTGCAGTTCTGCCATGCGCGATTCGTGGCAGATAACGCGCCGCGTCGTCGTGCACCGCTGGCCGGCGGTGCCAACGGATCCGAAGACGATCGCTGGCACGGCGATGTCGAGATTCGCGAATTCGTCCACGATGATGGCATTATTGCCGCCGAGCTCGAGCAATACCTTACCCATACGGCGCGCCACGCGTTCGCCGACTTTTCTGCCGACCGCGCAGGAACCGGTGAACGACACGAGATCGACGCGATCGTCGTCGACAAACTTGCGAGCGAGCTCGTTGCTGCCGTCGTTGATGAGGTAGAAGATCTCCGGGTACCCCGCGTCGGCAAGCGCTGCGTTACAGATTTTTTGCACGGCGACGCTGCAGAGCGGCGTCTTCGGTGACGGTTTCCAGATACTGATGTTGCCGCAGACTGCCGCGATACAGGCGTTCCATGACCAGACGGCGACAGGAAAATTGAACGCCGTAATGATTCCGACGAGACCGAGCGGGTGCCACTGCTCGTACATTCGATGATGCGGGCGTTCGGAATGCATCGTCTTGCCATACAACATGCGCGACTGCCCGACTGCGAAATCGGCGATGTCGATCATCTCCTGCACTTCGCCATCGCCTTCGACCTTGATCTTCCCCATCTCCAGAGTCACGAGGCTGCCGAGTGCATCCTTGTTGTCGCGCAACGCATCCCCGACGAGCCTTACGGCTTCACCACGGGCGGGTGCCGGTATCTTGCGCCATGCGAGGAACGACTCCCGCGCATGGGCGATCAGTCTTTCGTACTCGGCCTCGGTGGTCGAACGTACACTCGCGATCGGCTCACCGTCCGCCGGATTGACGGATTCGATGAGCGGAGCCGACTTATCCTCCAGGGGCCTCGATCCCAGCCAGGTCCCGGGATTGGTTTTTGACAGATCGAGTCGTTTCAGGATTTTCTTCATTGTCGTCTCGCTATGAACTGCGCTGATGTCCGGTCTCGCCGCGCGCCACCAGTTCGGCAGATAGCTGGCTCGAGCCGCCGTGCTCGTAGTACTCGCCGAAGCGGTTCTCCAGGATGTTCTTCAGGCTGAATTCCTCCTGCGCGATAAATCCCTTGTGCTTCCTGGGACTCTGCAGGATTCGGTCCATCACACTGCAGACGCCCGCCGCCGTCGTGATCTGGATCGCCGACCACAGGCGGCCGGCAACGACTTCCGGATACACCTTGTTGACGTAATTCTCTTCCCGTAGCTCTCCGTCCTGCAGCCCGGTCACCGCCGCGTAAATGATGACGACATCCTGCAATGTCTGCGGCACGGCATTCTCCAGGATCCGCTTCAGCGTCGGGCGATCGTCATTCAGTTTCAGGCCGTTCATCAGCAACCGGATCTGTTCACAATGGCCGGGGTAACGAATCGTCTTGTAGTTCATCGTCGTTACGCGACCTTCATAGGTCTCTGCGAGCGAGCCGAGCCCGCCCGAGGTATTGAAAGCCTCGTACAGCGTGCCATCGATCTCAATCTCCTCGAGTCCTTCGAGCGGCAGCACGTCCACTTCCTTGCCATCGATGATGCTCTGGCACGGATTGCCGTATTCGTTGATCACACCGTCGGTCGACCAGGTCAACGAATACTTCAGAACGTTGTTCGGATGCTGTGGCAATGCGCCGACACGAAGCTTGACGGAGCGCAGGTCATCGAAATGCTGGATGAGCTCATTCGCGGCGATACTGATGAATCCCGGCGCCAGACCGCATTGCGGCACGAACACGGTTTCCGCGCCCTCGGCCAGCTTACGCACGGCCTTCGTCACCTCGACATCCTCGGTGAGGTCGAAGTAATGAAGATTTTCCCGGCGAGCCAATTCGGCGACCGCCACGTTGCAGTAATACGGCAGGCCGGAAACGACGGCGACCGGCTTCAGTTTCCTCACGTGCGTCTCGAGGCGCTTGCCGTCGGTCGCATCGAAGGTGAACGCCTGGATGTTATCGAGTCCGTGCGCCTTGACGACCGCCTCGGCCGCGCCTTTGTGCCTGTCCACAAGCTGGACCCGGTAATCGCCGCATCCGGCGAGCAGCCCACTAATCAGCGCGCCGATCTTACCGGCGCCCAGAACCAGGATATCTTGCATAGGATCACCTCGATCGGAAGGCGCGCATTGTGCCAATGTCGCAGACTGCCCGCCAGTATCTTCGCCGGGCCAGGCTCCAAGCGACTGTTTGGCGGCGAGTCTTTTGCTACCATTGCTGATCGTTTTTTGGACATCGGGAACCTGGATCAGCGTGACACGATCGGTCGCCAAAACCGAATGGCACCCGGCGAGCTGGCAGAGCCTCGCCGCGGCGCAGCAGCCTTCCTACCCGGACAAGGTAGCGCTCGAGCGAACCGTCGCCGACCTGAGCCGCTTGCCGCCGATCGTGACCAGCTGGGAGATCGAGGGGCTCAAGGAACAGATCGCGAAAGCCCAGCTCGGCGAGGCATTCGTGCTGCAGGGCGGTGACTGCGCCGAGAGTTTCGACGAATGCACGTCGGAAAATATCGTCGCCAAACTCAAAATCCTGCTGCAGATGAGCCTGGTCATCCTGTACGGCCTCAAGAAACCGGTTGTACGCGTAGGCCGCATGGCTGGGCAGTACGCGAAACCGCGCTCCGCGGACACGGAGACCCGCGACGGAACCTCGCTCCCGAGTTTCCGTGGGGATCTCGTCAATCACAGCCCGTTCACCATGGAAGACCGCATTCCCGACCCGCAGCTGATCCTGCGTGGATACGAACGTGCGGCCCTGACTCTGAATTTCGTGCGCTCGTTGATCGATGGCGGATTCGCGGACCTGCACCATCCGGAATACTGGGATCTCGATTGGGTGGGCCATTCGAAGATGGCCGACAAGTACCAGGACATCGTACGTTCCATCTCGGATTCGCTCGACTTCCTGGAGTCGATCACGGGACGCTCGCTGAATCAGACGCAGCGCGCCGACATTTACGCGGCTCACGAGGGACTGCACCTGTCCTACGAGCAGGCGCAAACGCGTTTCCTCGCGCATCGCGGTCACTGGTATAACCTGACCACCCACTTCCCGTGGATCGGCATGCGCACGGCAAGCGTCGATGGCGCGCACGTCGAATACTTCCGTGGCATTGCCAACCCGATCGGCATCAAGATCGGCCCGGGCATGACCGTCGAATGGCTGCAGAACCTGCTGCGGGTGCTGAATCCGAATAACCAGCCCGGTCGCATTTCCCTCATTCACCGCTTCGGCAGCAAATCGATCGAGGACAAATTGCCCGACCTCATCAATGCCGTCCGCGAAACCGGATCGCCCGTCCTGTGGATCTGCGACCCGATGCATGGCAACACGGAGAACACGGCCGATGGCACCAAGACCCGGCGCTTCGACAATATCGTCGGTGAGCTGGAGGCGGCCTTCGATGTGCACGAAAAGATGGGCAGTTATCTCGGCGGAGTGCACCTGGAATTGACCGGAGAGAACGTCACCGAGTGCACGGGCGGTGCCCGAGGTCTCACGGATGGCGATCTGGCGCGCGCCTACAAATCCACGGTCGATCCTCGGCTCAACTACGAGCAGGCCATGGAAGTGGCGATGCGCATTGCCGGTCTGCCGCAATTCAATGGCTCGTCCTGAGCCGGGCCGTCGATGAAAAGAAATTACATTTAATAAATTCCATTACTAATTGTTTTAAAACGTAAATGAACGACAACATCCACGGCCTGGAGGTGGTCGGGCCGGTCGACGAGGCCTATGCTGCGATCCTCAACGACGAGGCCCTCGGTTTCGTGTCCGAACTGTGCCGCGAGTTCGCGCCGCGGGTCGACGAGCTGCTGCGCCGCCGGGAACAGCGCCAGCGGGCGATCGACGCTGGCAACATGCCGGACTTCCTGCCCGAGACGCGGGACATCCGCGAATCCGCATGGCAGGTGACGACCGTGCCGTCGGATCTCGAGGATCGCCGGGTCGAGATCACCGGGCCGACCGATCGCAAAATGATCATCAACGCGCTGAATTCCGGCGCCCGCGTCTTCATGGCAGATTGCGAGGATTCCCTGACCCCGACGTGGGATAACGTGATCCGTGGTCAGATCAATCTTCGTGACGCCGTGAACCGGACCGTCGAGTTCGACGCCGCCGGCAAGCATTACTCGCTGGGCGATAAGATTGCGACGCTGATCGTGCGGCCGCGCGGCTGGCACTTGCCGGAGAAACACATCCTGATGCACGGGCGGCCGGTCCCGGGTGCGCTCGTCGATTTCGGGCTCTATCTTTTTCACAACGCCACGGAACTGAAAAAACGCGGCACGGGCCCTTATTTCTATCTGCCGAAACTGGAATCGCACCTCGAGGCACGTCTGTGGAGCGACGTTTTCAAATTTGCCGAATCGAAAAGCGTCGTCGGCACGGGTGAAATCAAGGCGACAGTGCTGATCGAAACGATTCTCGCCGCCTTCGAAATGGACGAGATCCTGTACGAGTTGCGCGACCACATCGTCGGGCAGAATTGCGGGCGCTGGGATTACATCTTCAGTTTCATCAAGAAATTCAACCGTTATGCCGAGTTCGTGCTGCCGGACCGCGCCGAGGTCACCATGGATACGCATTTTCTGCGCAGCTATTCGCGCTTGCTGATCCAGACCTGCCACCGGCGCGGCGCGTATGCGATCGGCGGGATGGCCGCGCAGATCCCGATCAGGAACGACGCCGAAGCGAACGATCAGGCCCTGAAGAAAGTCCGTGCCGACAAGGAACGGGAGGTGCGCGACGGGCACGACGGGACCTGGGTCGCGCATCCCGGCCTGGTGCCACTGGCGACCGAGATATTCGACGAACACATGCCCGGGCCGAATCAGCTCGAAAGACGCCTCGACGACGTGCACATTTCAGCCGCGGACCTGCTGCAGGTCGTCAAGGGCAAGATCACTGAGGCGGGACTGAGAAACAACATCAATGTCGCCGTGCAGTATATGGCCGCATGGCTGGGTGGAAATGGCTGCGTGCCGTTGAACAACCTGATGGAAGACGCGGCGACAGCCGAAATATCCCGCGCCCAGCTCTGGCAATGGGTGCACCAAGAAACCGGTGTGCTCGATGAGGGCCGAAATATCACCTATGGCCTCTTCAAGACCCTGATGCGTGAGGAAATGGGCAAGATTCGCGAGGCGATCGGAGAAAGTGCATTCGACAACGGCCATTACCGGCGCGCCGCGGCGTTACTCGACGACATCACACGGGATCATAACTTCGCCCCGTTTCTCACCACGATTGCTTACGACGAAATCGACTAGCACATGCAATACGAGCATATCAGCGTGCCCAAAGGCGGCACTGCAATTACGATCAACCGCGATCATACGATCAACGTACCGACGCACCCGGTCATTCCCTATATCGAGGGCGACGGCATCGGCATCGACGTCACGCCGGTGATGCTCGACGTCGTGAACGCAGCCGTCGAGCGCGCATATGGGTCGGAACGCGCCGTCCGATGGATGGAAGTCTATGCGGGGCAGAAAGCCGCGGACCTCTACGGCGGGGACAACTACTTACCGGAAGAGACCTTGCACGCCCTCGGGCACTTCGTCGTCTCGATCAAGGGACCGCTGATGACGCCGACCGGCGGCGGTATTCGTTCGCTCAACGTCGCGATTCGCCAGACGCTGGACTTATACGCCTGCGTGCGGCCGATTCGTTACTTCCCCGGCGTGATTACACCGATGAAGGAATCGGAACTCGTCAACATGGTGGTTTTTAGAGAAAACACCGAAGACATCTATGCCGGCATCGAATATCCGGCCGGTTCTCGGGAAGTGCACAAGCTTATCAACTTCCTGCAGAAAGAACTGAAGGTCAACAAGATCCGCTTTCCGGCGAGCTCAGGTATAGGCATCAAGCCGGTATCGCGCGAAGGCTCGCAACGCCTCGTACGCAAGGCGATCCAACACTGCATCGAACGCGACTTCAGCTCGGTGACGCTCGTGCACAAAGGCAATATCATGAAATTCACCGAAGGCGCGTTCTGCCAGTGGGGTTACGCGCTGGCCCGAGAGGAGTTCGGTGCAACCGAGATCGACGGCGGCCCGTGGCTTAAGTTCGAAAACCCGCTGACCGGCAACGAAATCGTCGTCAAAGACGTGATCGCAGACAATTTTCTGCAGCAGATCCTGATGCGGCCGGAGGAATACGACGTCATTGCCACGCTCAATCTCAATGGCGATTACATTTCCGACGCGCTCGCCGCGCAGGTCGGTGGCATCGGCATCGCGCCGGGCGGAAATATCGGAGAAGGCGTCGCCGTGTTCGAGGCAACCCATGGCACGGCGCCGGGATTTGCCGGCAAGGACCGGGTCAACCCGGGCTCGCTGATCCTGTCCGCCGAGATGCTGTTGCGCTACGTCGGCTGGACCGAGGCTGCCGATCATATTCTGCACGGCGTCGCCAGGACGATCGCCAACAAGGAACTGACCTTCGACCTCGCAAGACTCAGGGAGGCGATACACCAGCCGATCAGAAAGGCGCGGCCGCACGGACGGAAAGACGTAGAGGACGAGCTCGAGCAACTGATCCCCGGTGCAACGCTCGTCGGGACCAGGGGATTCGGCGATGCCGTCATCCGCCATATGGCCGACTGATTTATTCGACGGCAACTGCCGCCGCTGCAGTCGTCTAGCGGACTTTCGCGAGCAGGTGGCGCGTGACAATCCCGGCTATTACTGCCGCCCGGTCCCGCCTTTCGGCGACCGGCGCGCGCGACTGCTGATCGTCGGTCTCGCGCCCGGCATGCATGGCGCGAACCGAACCGGACGCCCGTTCACCGGCGATTACGCCGGCGTGCTGCTTTACGAGACCCTGCACCGTTACGGTTTTTCGACCCGGCCGGAATCGCTCGCCGCCGACGACGGGCTCGATCTCACGGGCTGCAGGATCACCAACGCCGTGAAATGCCTGCCACCCGGCAACAAGCCGATCGGGCCGGAGATCAACGACTGCAATCGCTTTCTCGCAGCGGAGCTCGCGACCTTGCCCGACGGGGCGGTGGTGGTCGCACTGGGCGGCATCGCGCATCGCGCCGTCATCAAGGCACTCGGTCGCCGGCAGGCGGATTTCAGATTCGTCCATGCAGCGGAACACGATGTGACCGAACGGGTGTTGCTGCTCGATAGCTACCACTGCAGCCGCTACAACACGAATACCGGCCGCTTGACCCCCGACATGTTCTACGCCGTATTCGCGCGCGCCAAAGCGCTGGTGCTCGAGCGGCAACCTGACGTGCCTTGATGCAAACTACGTGCTGATGAGCGCCAATCAAGAATTTGATCCGAAATCATTCCTGCGCAGCCTGACCCACCGGCCGGGCGTGTACCAGATGGTCGATCGAAAGCACAAGGTGATTTACGTCGGCAAAGCACTCGACCTCAAGAAACGCGTCTCCAGCTACTTCCGGCGTACGCATGTGGATGTGAAGACCGCATCCATGATGGACCTGGCGGCACGCGTCGAAGTCACCGTGACCAATACCGAGGCCGAAGCGCTGATCCTCGAATACAACCTGATCAAGCGCCACAAGCCCCGGTTTAACGTAATCCTGCGCGATGACAAAAGTTATCCTTATATATATGTATCGACTAACCACCCGTTCCCACGATTGCGATTCCACCGCGGGGCGAGACAGGGCAAGGGACGCTATTTCGGGCCGTATCCGAGCGCCAAAGCAGTCCACAAGACCCTGACGGAATTACAGAAGCTGTTCCTGATACGGCAGTGCACCGATAACGAGTTCGAGAACCGCACGCGCCCGTGCCTGCAATACCAGATCAGGCGGTGCACCGCGCCGTGCGTCGCTTATATCGACCAGGAAACTTACGCAGAGGACATCGATGCCGCAATCCTGTTCCTCGAGGGTAAAAATCGCGGCGTGATCGACGCCCTGGTCGAGCGCATGGAACGGGCATCCCGAAATCAGGACTATGAACAGGCCGCCCGTTACCGCGACCAGATCACCCGGCTCAAGAAAGTCGAAGCGGAGCAGTTCATTTCGCGAGCCGCCGCGAACGATCTCGATGTCATCGCCGTTGCCTCGAAAAACGCCGTGCATTGCGTCACGATCATCTTCATTCGAAACGGCAAGATACTCGGCAGCCGCAATCATTTTCCGCGACTGAAGATGGAGGCCACTAATCGGGAAATCCTGAGCGGGTTTCTGCCGCAGTATTACCTCGGCAAGGATGCGCCGTCCGAGATCATCGTCGAGTGCGCCGTGGACGATCACGCTTTGCTCGAACAGACACTCACGGAGCGCAGCGGGCACAAGGTCGCCATCAGGCATAAGGTGCGGGGCGACCGCCTGCGCTGGCAGAAGCTCGCGCAGACCAATGCCGAGCAGGGGCTGAACCTGCAGATATCGAGCAACGCCACCTTGCGTCGGCAGTTCGACGCCCTGGCCGACGTTCTGCAACTCGAAGCACCGCCGGAGCGACTGGAATGCTTTGACGTGAGCCATAGTTCGGGCGAAGCGACGGTCGCGTCTTGTGTCGTGTTCAACCAGGCAGGTCCCTTAAAGAGCGACTACCGGCGATTCAACCTCAAACCGGAAGCGGCAGGCGACGATTACGCGGCCATGGCGGAAGCATTACGGCGTCGTTACACAAGGATCAAAAAAGGAGAGGTACCGCTTCCCGATGTCCTGTTCGTCGACGGCGGCAAGGGACAACTTGCAGAAGCGCTGACCGTGCTCGACGAACTCGAGCTCGGCTGGCTGCAAGTCGTGGCAGTCGCGAAGGGCAGGGCACGGCGGCCAGGTACCGAACAACTGTTCTTGGCAGGCCAAACCACGCCCACTATACTGCGCGGGGATTCACCGGCATTGCATTTGATTCAGCAGTTGCGGGACGAAGCGCATCGCTTTGCCGTCACGGGACACCGGCAGAGACGGGCAAAAGCCAGAAAGACTTCCCGCCTCGAAGAAATACCGGGTTTGGGACCGAAGCGGCGCCGGGAACTGTTGAAACAATTCGGGGGTCTGCAGGGCGTGCGCGGTGCCGGCATCGACGACCTTGTCAAGGTACGCGGCATAAGCCGCGCACTTGCAGAAAAGATATATGGGGATCTGCATCTCGATGGCGATTCCTGAGAGCAGGCGTTCTGGCTGACACTTGAAAACCAATATTCCCAACATCCTTACCTGGATTCGCATCGCAGCGATCCCGGTCGTCGTCTGGTGTTTCCTGAGCGAGCTGGAATTCTCGCGTCCTATGGCGGGCATCGTCTTCGGCCTGGCCGCGATTACCGACCTGCTTGACGGCTACATCGCGAGAAAACTCAACCAGATCTCCCGCTTCGGCGAGTTTCTCGACCCGGTTGCCGACAAGCTCATGGTGGCGACCACGCTGGTGTTACTCGTGCAAAGCGACCCGCGCATCGTCATGGCCATCATCGCGATGATCATCATCGGCCGGGAGATCACGGTGTCGGCGCTGCGCGAGTGGATGGCGGGCCTTGGCGAAAGAAAGAAGGTCAGGGTTTCCGTGGCCGGCAAGGTCAAGACGGCACTGCAGATGTTCGGCATCGCCTTCATGGTGTACGAGCACGACATGTTCGGCATCGAGCTATACGACGTCGGCTTCATTCTGCTCCTCGCAGCGGCGGGCATGACGATGTGGTCCATGGTCGTCTACCTGCGCGCAGCCTGGCCGTCGATGCAGGAGAACACGTTGAAAATCGAGTAGAATCGCGCAGGTCCTTGACAGGGGAGGCCGAGCACTTAGAATCTCGCCCCTCCGCCGCCAAGGCGATGCGGGTGTAGCTCAGTGGTAGAGCATCACGTTGCCAACGTGAGGGTCGTGGGTTCAAGCCCCATCACCCGCTCCAAATCCGAAACGGACCCTTGCGGGTCCGTTTCTTTTTTCAGTCACCGTTCTTGTGCACGCCCAGATATTGCAATGGCACGAGCGCCGTCTTCACCGCACTTTCGTCGCCGGAGGTGTCGGTCCACGCAAGCAGCAGCTCGTCACCGGTGAGCAGCAGCTGCGGCACGCTGAACGGCGCGATGCCGGTTGCCTCGGCGATGACCTTGTCGGGACCTGCCTCGCCCGATTGAGAAACGTGACGCAAATGCAGTTCCGCTTTGCCGCCCTTCGCCCCGCCCAGCCAGCTGACGACCATGTCGCCCGACGGCAGCATGGACGCGCCGACGTGGCCCAGTAAACCGCCGTCGGCGACCCGTACCGGCGCTGACATCGTATTTCCGGAATCGTTCGACCAGGCGAGCTGCACCTTGGGCGCATTGTTACCGGCCGAGAACCAGGCGACAGCGAGCTGCGAACCATTGGACTGAATGACCGGCCCATTGACCGGGCATCCCGGGATGTTCCAGCCGTCGTTAGCGACCGGCTTGCCGGCCTGCCATTCGCCATCGACGTAACGCACGAGGTAGATGTCCCTGATTTCCCCGGGCGTTCGATCCCTGTAGACGGCGACCGGGCCCTGTGACGTCAGGGCGACGTCCGTCTGGCAACAATCGCAGATGAGATCGTCGACGAGCACTTCCTCACGCGGCGTCCGATCAGGAGAAAAATTCGCTGCGCGCAATGTCATGCCGCTCGCCGCGACATCGTTCGCGTCGTATTCGTTGACGAACTTGCGGCCGTCGAGCCACACCATACCGATGCCGTCGCCGCTCGGGAACATGGTCACGAATCCGTGCTCGGTATCGGTGTCATCGGTGTGCGGATTAAACGGCTCTGACCACGTTTGCCCCGCATCATCGGAAAACGCAGCGTAAATATCGTAGGCATAGCCGCCCGCCGCGCGACGCACGAGCCAGTGAGCGGCCCAGAGCGTTTCCGAGATCGGCACCACCGACGGAAAATCCGCCCAGTTGACGAACCAGTTATCGCCGTTCGTGACCGCCCGCGACTGACCCCATCCCGTGCCGTCGAAGACCGAGTACTTCAGGTAGTCGAAGATGTCCCCGCGCTCGATCCAGCTCAGGATCACGGTCCCGTCCGGGCCGGTTGCGAGGTTCGGCGCCAAACTCGCAGCACTCGTCGGCGTTTCGAGCACGCGAACCGCGTAAGGATCCGCGTCGGAGCCGGGACCGCTCCCACAGCCGATGGCAACGAATAGCAAGGCGATAGGGAGCGGGGCTTGTCGTAGTATCATCGTCACATTATACGGGGCAAATTGATTCACCCGTCTAGGGCGCTATACTGCGCCAACCTGTGGCTAGGTGGCAGAGTGGTTATGCAGCGGCCTGCAAAGCCGTGGACGCCGGTTCGATTCCGACCCTAGCCTCCATTTTCCCTCCCAGCGAGACGCAGCCCGGGTGGCGGAACTGGTAGACGCTACGGACTTAAAATCCGTTGACCGCAAGGTCGTGCGAGTTCGAGTCTCGCCCCGGGCACCATCCTCAGGATTCTGACATCGAGGCCGTGCCGATGCGACGAGAAAAACAACGAAGAGATCTGACGAGAATTTCGATTGCCGTTGCCTGGGTGATCATGGCCCTGTCCGTTGCGGCACAGGAGAACAGCGAGCTCATAGAAAACCTTCACGCATGCCAGGCGATCGCCGATGCCGAATTGCGCCTCGCCTGTTATGACGAGCTCGTCAAGGTGCAGTCCCGCACTCCGGCACCGGTCGAAGCGATGAACAGTTCGCCGGCACAAGCCGCGCCGGAACCAGCGGACACGCCACCCGCAGCGGCTGCAGTCGCCGCGTCAGCGGATGCCGCCGCATCGACCGCAGCACCGACACCAAAGCCCATCGACAATCCGCCTGAAGGAGCGCTGACGGCGAAACAGGAACCGCAATCTGTCCCATTGACGGACGATGTCGGCTCATGGAGTGGCCAAATCGGCAACGAAGACACACAGCCTATTCGTGCCACGGTTACTCGCTGCAGCCAGAACTCCATGGACGATTACTTTTTCCATTTTGAAAACGGACAGGTGTGGAAGTATAAAGGCCGCCGGCGTTTGTGGTACAAGGAATGCAGTTTCGATGTCACCATTACCAGAGACTTTTTTGGCTACAAAATGCAGCCTGAAGGTGAAGACCGCACCTTGCGCATCTCCAGAGTCGACTAGGCACGACCGGCCAAACGCCACAGTTGGAAGGATATATGACAGACGAGAAACCAGATTCGACGATTGAAGTTCGCGGTGACGGGAACAAATTAGGGATCACCCATCCGCGGTGCGGCGGAGTGGTTCATCAGAAAATCGACGGAAACAGCCAGTTCTGGGAGCTTGAATGCGGCAGGTGTAATCGCAAATGGTGGATCAGTACGTTCGGCGAAACCGAAAGACTGTGGGAAGTCGTGAACAGTGGTGACGAGCAATACGTTTCGTACAGACGCGGTACGACTCCGGATTCGGCGAGTGCACTTGTGACGGTTCGACGATCTGCATCGCGCTAACGCCAGGTATTACCGGGAAACTTCTCGCCAATAGCCATGCGAGTTTTCCACTCACCTCGAGTAACAGGGAAAGCTTCGGAAAATTCATTTTGGCGAGCTTGCTCGTCCAAAGAAGTTTTTTCAGAAGCGCCACTCCAGGGCCACTGCAACTCGCGTGACCGGGTCGCCGGATAAGCTGGCGACGCTCTGGTCGAGCAATCTGAATTCGTATCGGTTGGCGAATTCTTTACCGATAGTGGCTGTAAACAAGAATCGGCGCATCAACTCCCAGTTGATAGACCAGTCGATCGCGTACGCCTCGTAGACAAACTGCGAATTGCGCGTACGGCTGTCGTCGAGCACGTACCATTCGTTGCCATCGGGCTCTATGCTGATTTCCGATGATAGGGAATCCGAAACCCGATAATTGATTTTTGAAGCTGGAAAACCCAGTTCGAGTTTCCAATCCGGATGCGGTTGCCAGAGAACACTGACTGCCGGATATAGCTGATACTTGCCGAATCGATGATCGCCGCAGATGCCGAATCGCAGGCTGACCCTGTCACTGACCTGTCGCCCCCAGATCAAAGCTGCCAGTACCTGCACCGTGTCGGACGTGTATTCATCGGGCCTGTTAGCCACGTTGGACGACGCCGAGAGAGAAGGGGCGATGCTGAATCGAAAGTTTCGGCGTACATCGCCGAACAGCACGTGTAGCGGGAGGAACAGGGTGTGCAGGTGTCCGTTGGTCTCAGGCTGGAGTAGTTTGACGTCAAATTTGTTATAGCGGTGCGCGTAGCCGAAAAGATACTTTTCACCGGCCGTCGTAAAGAGCAGGTCGTAATTGTTGTATTGCAGATCCGCGCTCCCGGCGATCTCGTCGAACGACGATTCTCCGAATGCGACTAATTCGAATGCCAGCCGGGACTGCATTCTCGGATCGCTGCAAATGTCAACGCTTGCCGATGCAGGCCATGGAAAGGCGAGAGCGATCAAAAGACAGGCAAGGGACAGGCGAATCATTTCTCCATTCTGCTAGTGCGAAATCAATGCTGCGATGCGGTGGCCGGCGATGATGATCTGCGATTGGCCGAGCTTGCCGGCGGTGGACATGTATTTGCGCGATAGCGTGATGACCGGGTTTTTCCGGCCCGGACGCTGGGCCAGTAACTTTCGCCTGACTTCCGCTGTGTATACGAATTCTATTGCTAGGTCACGATATGCCATGCTCCAGTCCGGTATCGATCGGATGTCTCCGTTATCGATTGCGAGCAGGTCCTGCGTTGTCGCATCGGGATCGAGTGCAGCAATATGATTCGCGAGGCCGTCCCAGACCGCATGCAGGTTTGTCACTCTCCACCAGCGTCTGACACCGATGAGATTGCCGCCGCGGTCGCCCTCGGGAAAATACGCGGCGCTATACAACGCGACGTTGTGCAATGGCTGGTGCATGTCGCCGGTCAGGTGCACGATCCAGCAAAGCGCGACGGCTTTGTCGGCGTCGCTGGCCGCATCGTCGCGCCACACGAGCAGGTTACCTTGCAATGCCTCGATGATGTTCAGACCCCGGCGCAAGGGGGGTGCGAACTCGGTCGATACGTTCTGGTCGAGCTTGCCTTCGAGTTCCGATTCGTCCTCTTCGGTCAGAAAGACGGGCAGATTGATGTAGTGCCAGGTGCTGCGGTGATACTGCTCGCGAACGCTGTTGCCGCGGCTGGCGACCTGGTCCGGCCAATTCGACGCGTGCGCGAATACCCAACGTGCTTTTGAGTCCTCGCTGCCGTTGACGACGTCGTCTGGCATCGAGGCGACGAAATCCTGCCGGTATCTCGGATGCGCGCGGAGTATCGCCGTGACACGCTTTCTTGGTTCGTGGTCCAGCAGGTCGAATGCGATCTGGGCTGTTAACCGGTGTCCTTGCGCATGCCAGGCGGAGGCCGGTGTCGCGATAAAGAACAGGATAGCGACAGAATAAATTGCGCTTCGCACGCGAGCCTCCGGGGATGCAGGGCCAATGGGCAGCAGTTAGGATACCGCAATGGCGAAGCTGTATTTCTACTACTCGTCGATGAACGCGGGCAAGTCGACTTCCCTGCTGCAGTCCAGCTACAACTACCGGGAGCGGGGCATGAACACGCTGGTCCTGGCGCCTGATCTGGACGACCGTTACGGCGGCGGCAAGGTGACGTCGAGAATCGGGCTCGAGGCCAACGCCACGACTTTCAAGTCCGACGCGGACCTGTTCAAGCTCATCACAGCAAGCAACGAGGAGGAACCGCTGCACTGCGTGCTGGTCGATGAGGCGCAGTTCCTCTCCAAGGAACAGGTGTACCAGCTTGGCGAGGTTACCGACGAGCTCAACATCCCGGTGCTCGCCTACGGCATCCGGACGGACTTCCAGGGCGAACCGTTTCCCGGCAGTAAGTACCTGCTGGCCTGGGCCGACAATCTGGTCGAGTTAAAGGCGATCTGCTTTTGCGGCCGAAAGGCCACGATGGTGATCAGGCTCGACCCCGACGGCAATGCGGTCACGCAGGGCTCGCAGGTCGAAATCGGCGGCAACGATCGCTACGTGTCGATGTGCCGCAAGCATTTCAAGGAGAATTATTTCCGCCAGACGCTGGTGCCGCAGCATCAGCTGCCGCTCGAGGTCGTCGCCGAAGACAAGGGATAACGGGGCGTCAGCCCTTATGGTCACCGCTCGATTCCCCGGGCAGGGTAATCGTGTTTTCTCTCGCGATCTGTTTCCTGAGGTCCGAAAGGTCCTTCATCATCGAGGTTTCTTCGAAGCCTTCGTCGTCCGGCAGTACGCGTTCCGTCGCCGTCGGGTCGATGAACTTGAGGCGATGATGCCCGACGCTGACGATGTCGTTGTGCACCATCACCGCGTTCGAAACGCGGCGCGAATTGACGAACACGCCGTTCCTGCTGTTCAGGTCCATCAGCAGAGTTCGGTCGCCGAATTTCACGAACAAGGCATGATGGCGACTGATGTATGCGCTGTCGATGCTGATGTCGTTATGCTGTGAGCGGCCGACCAGGAGACGCGGGCGTATCATGTCCATCTCGTGCAGCGTCTCGCCTTCGAGGGTCAGTATGAACTTCGGCGGTGCAGGCTGCTCCTCGACCTGCGGGAACTCGTCGGTTGTGTCGATCTCGGTGAAGTTCGGCAGCTCCGGTCGATCGACCTGTTCCGGTCGAATCGGTGCGATCTCGGCTTTGGACAGCGCCAGAATAGCGAGCCGATCGACGATGCCGGGCCAGCCGCCCGCCGCGTCGTGCAGGCTCGAACAGACAGCCTCGGGCAGGACGTAACCCGGTTGCTGGCAACCGCCGGCACGCATTTTCGCGTACACGTAATCGCGAGTCTCTTCGCGCAACATCGGTCGCAGGGTAAACGGCTCGATCAGGCGTCTGGCGATCGACTCCATCGCCGGCGCGTCGATGATCGCGCGCAGGCTTTGATCGCTTGATAGCACTAAACGTAACGCGAAATGATGTTTCACGCGCAATGTCGCCAGTTCACACAGGATGCCGAGCGTATCGGGGCCCATCTCGTGCGTGTTTTCGACGATGAGCAGCGGCGGCTGACCGGCCGCCGTCTGTTGCTGCACGAAAACCTTGAGCATGTTCAGAAGCTCATTGGCCGAACTTTCTTCCAGGTTGTAGCCGTACTGCCGGAGCGACTGTTGCAGCAGGCTCGTCATCGTGATACCAGCCCCGTCGATGATTGCGATGGCCGCGTCGATGGGATTCTGCTCGGCGAACCGTCGCAGCAGGGTGGATTTGCCGGACAGTGGTGGGCCCTGGAACAGACCGAGGCCGAAGGGATGGGAATAGGCTTTTTCCAGGTAACTGAATGCTGCCTCCTGTCCGGCATAGCCTACGAAAACGAGCGGTCGTCCATGCGTCCGGAACGGCTGTTCGTGCAGGCCGGCAGCGCCTAAATCCATGTTTTGGGACCCCGGATTCAGTTGTAATTATTCATTCTGATACAGTTACTTTCTTAGCGTTCTTTATGTTGAAAAGTAACTATGAGAAGAGTCTACGATTGGTCATAACGCCTGTAAACCATTTTGGACCCACCCGCGCGAGTCAGTAAGCCACATCTGTTTTGCAGATTTCATCTCCGATAACATTCATTAACGCCTGATTTGTGCGTACTTACTTTACATAACAGTCACTTAAATTCACTGCGCATGTCGCGCACGGAGTTTTGGAGCCAAAATTCAAGTGTTGTCCGGGACTGATCTTTCGCTCGTGCGTGGCGACCGCTGCCTGTTTGATGGGCTGGAATTTGCGCTGAATCGCGGCGAGCTGCTCTTGATCGAAGGGCCGAACGGCAGCGGCAAGACGAGTCTCTTACGTGGCATCGCCGGTCTTCTGGAATTCGCAACGGGTCATGTGAGCTGGGAAGGCGAAAAGGTTCGTGACCATTACCAGCTGTTTCGTGCGGATCTCGTGTGGCTGTCGCACCGCGTCGGCTTCAAAGGCGAACTGAATCTGCTGGAAAACCTGCGCTTCGAATCCGCGCTGCGTTCGAGCGCGACTGAGAAGCGTCAAAGTATCGTCGAGCGGCTCGGCCTGGCGCGCCTGACCGCGCTGCCGTTTCGCTACCTGTCTGCGGGCCAGCAGCGGCGTGTGGCGTTGGCCCGCATGCTGCTGGCCAATGCTCGCCTGTGGCTCATGGACGAGCCGTATACCAACCTGGACAAGGCCGGCCGCGCCCTCGTCGCGGAGCTCATTGCCGAGCACCTGCACAGTGATGGCCTGTGCATCGTCGCGTCGCACCAGCCGCTGGAGATCGACGCGACGACGCGGCGGGTGACCCTGCAAAGAGCCCCGAGGGCCGCGAACTGCCGCCGATGCTGCAGGGTTTCGCCGCCGTGATCCGGCGCGATCTCCTGCTCGCCTGGAAAAAACCCGGCGACGTCCTGAACCCGCTGTTCTTCTTTGCGATGGTGGCGTCGCTGTTTCCGCTGGCGGTCGGGCCGAGTCCCGAGCAGCTGATCTTGAACGGACCGGGCGTCGTCTGGGTCGCCGCGCTGCTGGCAACCCTGCTGTCACTCAACAGCCTGTTTCTGAGCGATTTCGAGGACGGCAGTCTCGACCAGATCATCCTGAGCCCGCATCCGCTGCCTTTGCTCGGGCTCGGCAAGGCCGTCGCACACTGGCTGTTGAACGGGCTGCCGCTGGTGCTGTTGTCGCCGCTCATCGCCATGACCTACCGCATGCCCGCGGCGGTGGTCGGCGTCATGATGCTGACGCTCGCACTGGGCTCCGTCAGCCTGAGCCTGCTCGGCTCGATCGGCGCGGCGTTGACCGTGGGCTTGAGCCGCGGCACGGCGCTCCTGAGCCTCCTGATCCTGCCGCTCGCCATGCCGATCCTGATATTCGGCGCACGAACGGTATCGCTGGCGGCGGCGGGCGATCCAGTGTCCGCCGGCATATACTTTCTGGCTGCCTATTGCATGATGGCCGTAACCCTCGCACCATTCGCGACTGCCGCAGCCCTGAAGATCAGCAACGAGTAACATTGAGCAATGTGGAATTTCCTGCACAAGATGGCGTCACCGCCGTATTTCTATAACCTGTCGGCCCGCATGATTCCGTGGTTTTATACCTTCGGCATCGTCGCCGTCGCGTACGGCAGCATCGCCGGACTTTTCTATGCGCCGGTGGACGAGGAAATGAACGACGGCTTCCGCATCATCTATGTGCACGTGCCGGCCGCCTATATCTCGATGGCGGCTTACATGGTCATGGCAATTGCTGCCAGCATCGGGCTCATCTGGCGTATCAAGCTCGCCCATGCCGTCGCCGCCGGCACGGCACCACTCGGCGCCTGGTTTACTTTCCTGGCGCTCGTGACAGGGTCGATCTGGGGCCGGCCGATGTGGGGAACCTGGTGGGAGTGGGGCGATCCAAGGCTGACGTCCGAGTTGTTGATGCTGTTCCTCTATATCGGCTACATGGCATTGCGGGCGGCCATCGACGATACCGCCAAGGCCGACAAGGCCAGTGCGGTGCTGGCGATGGTCGGAGCGATCAACGTGCCGATCATCCACTTCTCGGTCGAGTGGTGGACGTCCCTGCACCAGGGGCCGACCCTGATCAAGGAAGGCGGGCCGGGCATCCACCCGGACATGCTGTACCCGCTGCTGGCGATGATTCTGGGCTACACGCTCCTGTTCGGCGCGCTGCTATTGGCCCGTGTGCGGACCGAGGTGTTGCACCGGGAGCGCCGTGCCAGGTGGGTGCAGGAGCTGCTGCTGCCGGCCGGGGGGGCCGCCTGATGGAAATATTACTGATGGGAAAATACGGTGCATACGTATGGAGTTCGTTTGGCATCACTGCTGTAGTGCTGGTCGTTTGCGTGCTGCAGGCGCGCAGACGTCACCAGATCGTGCTGAATGACCTCAAAGCACGGCTGAAAGCAATGGAGTCCGAATCATGAAACCGAGACAGCAACGTATGCTTGCCGTGGGCCTCGCGGCCGCTGGCGTACTGGTCGCGACCGTACTCACGCTGCAGGCATTCCAGGAGAACCTGATGTTCTATGTCGAGATCTCCGATGTCGCACAGGGTAACGCGCCGAAGGACCGCAATTTCCGCGTCGGCGGCCTCGTCGTCGACGGCAGCGTGCGCAGGCAACCCGGCGAGCTCGAGGTGGAATTCACGCTGACCGATCTCGAGAACAAGCTGCCTATTTACTACAACGGCATTCTTCCGGATCTGTTCCGCGAGGGGCAGGGCATCATCGCACATGGCCGGCTCGACGACAGTGGACGCTTCGTCGCCGACGAGGTGCTCGCCAAGCACGACGAGAACTACATGCCACCCGAGGTGGCGGAAACGCTCGCCAAGCATGCGACCGCGCAGGAGGCGGCGCTCGAAGCCGAAGCCAAGAGTCAATGATTCCCGAGCTCGGCCATTTCGCGCTCATACTCGCGCTGTCACTGGCGATCTGCCAGGGCGTGATGCCGATCATCGGTGCGCACAGGAACGACGCGGCATTGATGGCCGTCGCGAAGCCTGCGGCGCTCGGACAGTTTTTCTTCGTGGTCGTGTCATTCGCCTGCCTCGCGACGTCGTTCCTACAAAGCGACTTCTCGGTCCTCTATGTGGCCAACCATTCACACCGCGCGCTGCCGGACGTGTACAAGTTTGCCGCCGTGTGGGGGGCGCATGAGGGTTCACTGTTGCTGTGGATTCTGCTGCTGGCCGCCTGGACCGTAGCGGTCGCGCGCTACAGCTCGGAACTGCCGCTGGCGATGTCGGCGCGCGTCGTGGGCGTGCTCGGTTTATTGAGCTGCGGCTTTCTCTTATTCACGCTTCTTACGTCGAATCCCTTCGAGCGACTCGTTCCCGCGCCGGCCGATGGCGCCGACCTGAACCCGCTGCTGCAGGATCCGGGTCTCGCAATACATCCGCCGATCCTCTATACCGGTTACGTCGGCTTCGCGGTGGCGTTCGCTTTCGCGATCGCCGCGATGCTGACCGGGAAGCTGGACCGGGCCTGGGCCCGTTGGACGCGGCCCTGGACCTTATGGGCCTGGCTGTTTCTGACCATCGGCATCGCACTCGGCAGCTGGTGGGCTTATTACGAGCTGGGCTGGGGCGGCTGGTGGTTCTGGGACCCGGTCGAGAATGCGTCGTTCATGCCGTGGCTCGTCGGCACCGCGCTCGTGCATTCGCTCGCCGTGACCGAGAAACGCGGCTTGTTCATTAGCTGGACGCTGCTGCTCGCGATCTCCGCGTTCTCGCTGAGCCTGCTCGGCACGTTCCTGGTGCGATCCGGGATTCTCGTCTCGGTGCACGCGTTCGCGACGGATCCGGCGCGCGGGCTGTTCATTCTCGCTTTCCTGGGTGTCGTCATCGGCAGCGCCTTGATCCTGTATGCATGGCGCGCACCCAACCTGGACTCGACCGCCGGATTCCGTCCCGTGTCGCGCGAGACGTTCCTGCTCCTGAACAATGTGCTGCTCGTCATCGCCACCACAGTCATCCTGTATGGCACGCTCGCACCGCTCTTATACGATGTCTTCGAGTGGGGGAAGATTTCGATCGGCCCGCCCTGGTTCGAGTTCGCGTTCGCGCTGCCGATGTTGCCGCTCGTCTTCCTGATCGCGGTCGGCATGCACACGGCATGGCGCAACCAGGCGCTCAAGCCATTGCTCGAGCGGCTGCGAATTTCCGGCATCGTTGCGCTCGTCGCCGGCATCGCCGTGCCGACTTATCTATACGGGCGCTTCGGTTTACTGGTGAGCATCGGCGCCATCGCCGGTTTCTGGATCATGGCGGCATCGCTGATCGATCCGATCCGTTCCTGGCGGCGGGCGCCGGGGACACCCGGCATGACTCGTTCCGTTCTCGGTATGTCGCTCGCGCATTTCGGCGTCGGCATGTTCACGCTCGGCGTGACGATCGTGTCGGCGTTTACGGTCGAGACGGATCTCAGCGTGCGAGCCGGTGAAAGCGTCGACGTTGCCGGCCATCGCTTCGAGCTCGTTGGCCTGAAAACCGTGCAGGGGCCTAATTACCAGGCGATCGAGGGCGAAATCGAAGTGCGCAAGGACGGCGATTTCGTGGCCGAACTCAGGCCGCAGAAAAGAACCTATCTTGTGCAGCAGAACCCGATGACAGAGGCCGGTATCGATGCGGACTGGAACCGCGACCTGTTCGTCGCGCTGGGTGATCCGCTCGGCAACAATGCCTGGAGCGTACGCATACAGTACAAACCGCTGATTCGTTTCATCTGGGCGGGCGCGCTCATCATGGCCCTGGGTGGCGCGGTTGCCGCGAGTGACCGGCGTTACCGGCTGCGTGCCGAGGCACGCGAAAGCGCTGGCACGCTCGAGGGGAAACCAGCCTGATGACGCGCTACGTTTTACTCATTGCCGCTTTCGCGGTCCTCATCGCCATCTTCGCGCTCGGGCTCGAACGCGATCCACGGAAATTACCGTCCGTACTGATCGACAAACCCGCGCCCGAGTACGAGCTGCCGAGTGTCAGGGATGCGACGTTCAGGGTCGGCAGTGCCGATTACGCCGGGCAGACGGTGCTGGTCAATATCTGGGCAACCTGGTGTGTCGGTTGCCGGCAGGAACACGACTACCTGCTCGAGCTTGCCGCGAGGAACGAGATTCCGATCTACGGCATCGACTGGCGCGACCAGCGTGTCGAAGCGATCAAATGGCTCGATACGCTAGGCGATCCCTACGTCCATTCGGCGTATGACGAGGACGGTCGCGTCGGCATCGACTGGGGCGTGTATGGCGCGCCTGAAACTTTCCTGGTCAGCAGGGACGGCAACGTCGTGTACAAGCATATCGGCCCCCTGGACGAAACGATCTGGCAGCGCGAGTTCGCACCGAGAATCGCCGCGCTCGAGGGTGCAGCGCGATGAAACGAACATTTTTGCTGATCTGTGCGCTGCTCGTGGCGAGCGGTTCAAGCGCCATCGACACCGACAGAGCCTTCGACGATCCGGAAATGCAGGCACGATACGAGAATCTCATCGCGGAAGTCCGCTGTCTCGTGTGCCAGAACCAGAACATCAAGGACTCGAATGTGTTTCTCGCAGCCGACCTGCGTCGCGAAATCCGCCGCATGATGTCAGAAGGTATGAGCGATACCGAGATCGCGGATTTCCTGGTCGCCCGATACGGCGATTTCGTTCTTTACAACCCACGCAAGAGTGGCCGCACGCTGATCCTGTGGATTACGCCGGCTTTGCTGATCGGTATCGGTGTCATCGTGCTGGCGAGAGTCGTGATCGAACGCATGAAGATGCCGATCGACGATGACGCACTGGAAGGCTGACCGTGCTCTATATCTTATTGGGCACGATGCTGCTCGTCGCCCTGCTTGCCGTCGCGGTGCCGCTTTACCGGCAGGAAAAACGCCTTTCGGTGAACTCGGCAATCGCCGTCGTCGTCGTCGCGGCGATATCCATCGGCACCTATAGCCGGATCGGATCGCCTGACATCGTTAGTCCGGCGTCGGGTGACTTGCCGAGTGTCGAGGATATGATTTCGTCGCTGGCTGAGCGCCTCGCGAAACAACCCAATGACCTCCCGGGGTGGAAGCTGCTTGGCCGGTCGTACGTGCAGCTTCGTGATTTCGATGCGGCGGTTACTGCCTACGAGCGCGCCATAGAGCTCGAAGGCGGCCAGAACGGGCAGACACTCGCCGATCTCGGCGAAGTACTGCTCGTGAAAGACCAGCAAACGCTGCTTGGCCGTGCAGGCGACCTGTTCGAGAATGCGCTCGCCGTGTCGCCAAACAACCAGAAAGCGCTCTTTTACTCGGGTATGGCGGCACTCGAACGCGGCGACAGGGAACTCGCCGCCAACCGCTGGGAAACCCTGCTTGCGACCTCACCGCCGCAAAACATTCAGCAGATCCTGCGTGAGCAGATTGCCGAGCTGCGCGGAGAAGCACCGCCGGCCGCCACGCCGGGTGGCGGCGTCGTCACGGTCCGGGTGACGCTCGGAGAATCCGCGATCACTCAGGTGCAACCCGATTCGACCGTATTCATCATTGCACGCGATCCGGCACAACCTTCGCCACCGATTGTCGCCGTGCGACGGCGGGCAGCAGAATTGCCGGCATATGTGCCGATCGCAGATTCCGACGCGATGATAGCGGGACGCGTACCGTCCGCGTTTCCACAACTCGAAATCGTCGCCCGCGTATCATTATCGGGAGAACCGGTCGCGCGATCCGGTGACTGGTTCGGACAAAAGATCATCACAACCGCTGAATCGAACGAGGTCTCCGTCATCATCGACGAGCGGGTGCCATAAGCGGTCTTGCTGGCCACGCTTTTTCCCAATGGAAAAGTTCGACCTCAGACGTACGAAGGATGGTTATCAACTCAATGTACCGATAAGCGGCACGTCACTGCTGCGTCATCCGCTTTACAACAAGGGCACGGCTTTCACGGCGGAAGAGCGCAAACTATTCAAGCTCGAAGGACTGCTGCCATCGCAATCCAATGATATCGACACCCAGGCGAGACGCACGTTCAGAACGATCATGTTCAATCGTGACCCGGTTGGTCGTCACATTGACCTGGCCGGACTGCAGGACCGCAATGAGCACCTCTATTACAAGATCCTGAGCGAGCATCTCGAAGACCTGATGCCGATTGTTTACACGCCCACGGTCGGCAAGGCGTCGCAATATTTCAGCCGTGTTTTTCGTCGCGCGCGCGGCATATGGATCACGCCCGACCATGCCGGGCGGGTCGAGGAAGTCTTACGCGACGCGGCCCCATTCTCCGACGTGCAACTCATGGTCGTTACCGACAACGAGTCGATTCTCGGTATCGGCGACCAGGGAGCAGGTGGCATGGCAATCAGCGTCGGCAAACTGGCGCTGTATATCGTGGCGGCGGGCATTCACCCGGTCCGCACTCTGCCGATCAGCCTGGACGTCGGCACGAACAACCAGTCGCTGCTCGACGATCCGCTCTATCTGGGGCGACGCGAGAAAAGACTGCGCGGCGAAAAGTATCAGGAACTCGTCGACGAATTCGTCGACGCAGCGCGCAGCGTATTTCCCGAGGTCGTGATCCAGTGGGAGGATTTTCGTAAGGACAACGCGCTCAAGATCCTGGATCGCTACCGCCACAAGGTGCCGTCGTTTAACGACGATATTCAGGGTACGGGCGCTGTAGCGCTCGCCTGTATGCTGGCGGCGAGTCGCATTACCGGGCGCAACATCAGGGACGACCGGGTCCTGGTTTACGGCGCCGGCGCGGCTGGACTCGGCATCGCGCGCCAGATCACGGCGGCGTTGCGAAACGCCGGCCTCGACGGCGCGGACCTGCGCAGGGCCGTCCTGGTCATGGACAGTCGCGGTGTCCTGAGCGACGGTCGCGAGCTCGACGAATACAAGCGGGAACTCGCCTGGCCCGAGGACCTGGCCGCGGAACTCCAATTGAACGACACGCAACGCAAGACCCTGCAGCGCGTCGTTGCAGGCTACAAGCCCACGGTCCTGATCGGCGCATCGGGCCAGGCTGGTGCATTCGACGAAGAGGCGGTTCGCACCATGGCGAAGCATGTCGACTCGCCGGTCATCCTGCCGATGTCGAACCCGACCGCGATCTCCGAAGCGGAACCGGAAAACCTGTTGCGCTGGACGGAGGGCCTCGCGCTCGTCGCCACCGGAAGTCCGTTCGATGACGTACCGGTGCACGGTGGCGACCAGCGCATCGGTCAGGCGAACAACGTATTCATCTTTCCTGGGATTGGTCTCGGCACGATCGTTAGCGGCGCGACCGAGGTGACGGATGCCATGATCAGCGCATCGGCGCATGCGCTGGCGGATTCTCTGAGCGATGAGGAGATTTCCTCCCGTTGCCTGATGCCGGAGGTATTCAGCCTGTGGGATGTATCGGGCGCGGTAGCCCTGGCGGTCGCCCGCCAGGCGATCGAGGACGGCGTCACCGAAAAGATCAGCGATGACGAGCTCCGGCGGCGTATTGATGAAAACCGATGGAAACCGGAGTATCCGGAGATGATTCAGGAAGGCGACAGGAGACGAGCCATTGTCGAATGAGGTGGCGATCGAGGCCGCGAACATGTGCTTCGCCTGCGGGCCGGACAACCCGATCGGGCTGCGCATCACGTTCACTCTGAACGACGGTGTTTGCACCGGAGAGTTTACCGCCGGGGAGAACCATGTCGGTTATGCGAACACCGTTCACGGCGGCATCATTTTCTCTGCGCTCGATGACGTGATGGCGAATGTGCTCTATCTGCAGAACGTCAAGGCGCACACTGCGCGTTGCGAAGTGCGTTACCGCAAGGCGCTCGAGGTTGGCCAGCCCGTTCGCTTGACTGGCTGGATCGAGAACGAGCGAAAGCGGCTCATTGTTCTCAGGGGCGAGGTGCGGCTCGCGAGCGACGATACGCTGGTCGCCGACTGCGAGGCCAGCTTCATGCGGGTCTGAACGGTGCTGCCGGAGTCACTCGACGGAGCATTGCGCATCCCGGTCATCGGGGCACCGATGTTCATCGTCTCGGGACCGGAACTCGTCATCGCGCAGTGCAAGGCTGGCATCGTCGGCGCCTTCCCGGCATTGAACGCCCGGCCGCCTGAGAAACTCGACGAGTGGTTGACGCAAATTCGCGAGGAACTGGACGCGCATCGTCAGACGAACCCGGCACATCGGGTCGCGCCCTATGCTGTCAATCAGATCTGCCATCACAGCAACGATCGGCTGGAGCACGACATGGAAGTGTGTGTCAGGCACCGGGCACCGATCATCATCACGAGCCTGAGGCCGCCGGCGGAGGTCGTTGATGCCGTGCACGGCTATGGCGGCGTGGTGTTTCACGACGTCATCAACTTACGCCACGCGAGAAAGGCCATCGAACAGGGTGTCGACGGCATCATCACCGTGTGCGCCGGCGCGGGCGGCCACGCCGGCACGACCAGCCCGTTTGCCCTGGTCAAGGAGGTACGCCGGATTTTCGACGGCACGATCATCTTATCGGGCGCCATGAGTTGCGGCAGCGATGTGCTGGCAGCACGAGCGATCGGCGCCGACCTCGCGTATCTCGGGACGCGTTTCATCGCGACACGGGAAGCGAACGCGCCGGACGCATACAAACAGATGATCATTGACAGCGCCGCCGCCGATATCGTCTATACCGACCTCTTCTCGGGCGTGCACGGCAGTTACCTCAAGGACAGCATCGTCAAGGCGGGCTTTGACCCGGACCATCTGCCCGATGCCAAACTGCGCACGATGGATTTCGGCACCGGCGGCAAATCGAAGGTCAAGGCGTGGCGTGACATCTGGAGCGCGGGGCAGGGCGTCGGCACGATCGACGATATACCGAGCGTCGGCGAGCTGGTCGATCGCATGGAAGCGGAATACAGGAATGCGGCCAGGGAACTTAAGTGCGTGCAATAGTCGTCTCGTTTGCCCTGGTCGGCATCGGCGGCGCTTTGGGCGCCATGACGAGGCTCGGCTTGACCATGCTGCTCGCACACCGGATCCTGATCGTGCCCCTCGGCACGCTCGCCTCGAACCTCCTCGGCTGTTTCATCATGGGCGTCGTGCTGCAACTGATGCTCACGGCGGAGTGGTTCAATCAGTCGTCGATCGTGACCGAGCAGAATCGATTACTGTTCGCGGTCGGCTTTTGCGGCAGCCTGACGACGCTGTCATCGATAGTGGTGGAAATGAACACGCTCATGCAGCGCAGCGATCACCTCGGTGCCTTCACTTATCTGTTTCTCAGTTTCACCGGCGGTTTCGCAAGTTTTTACGCCGGCAGCATGCTCGTCAGGCCGTAATCGATCGCGCTTCAGGGCGCAACATCCTCCAGAATCCCCGCGATCCTGTCGATCCAGTCGAGGTGCTCCGGTTTCAAAAGGCAGGAGCGCAGGCAGGTGACGGATTCGCGATTGAGCTCGAGCTCCGGCCAGTAATGCGCAACGATGTCGGACGGGATGTTCACCAGTGCAAGGTGCAGATCCCGCTCTGCCGCAGCATCGAACACGTCGCTCGCCTTCTTGCTTGCCGTCGCAGCATCGCGTGCATCGACCGCGTACACGACGATATCCAGTTGCGGCGGCATCAGGGCACGGTAGCGCTTGCTGCGATCGAGCCGTTCGTGCAGAGCGCGTGCCGCGAGCAGGCACTTGTCGAGCGAATTGGCGAAGTGGCCTCCCGGAACCATCGGTAGCAACTGCTGTGTCGCCCACAGGGCAACGGCGGACGCGCCGGCGCGCGAACACTCCAGCGTGATTTCTCCGAGATGCAGCTTGTCGGAGCTGAAATAGGTATACGGCGAATCGTGCTTGTAGAGCGTGCCGACTTTCGGGTCGCGAAACAGCACGCAGCCGCAACCGTATGGCTGCAAACCGTGCTTGTGTGGATCGATGACGATCGAGTCGGCCTCCGCAATGCGATCGAACGCCTGCCGCGCTTCGACGTCCAGTTCGGACGCTATGTGAAAGTAGCCACCATAGGCGGCGTCGATGTGCACACGAAACTGGTATTTCTTGCTGAGGTCGAGGATGCGGGGGAGCGGGTCCACCGCGCCCATGCCGGTCGTGCCCAGGGTTGCAACGACCGTGCCGATATCGCCGCCCGATAGTTTTTCTTCGAGCGCGCCGAGGTCCATGCGACCGTCCGCGGTGACCGCGACATCGGAAAATGCTAGGCCCAGGACTTCGCTGATTCGTGAATGCGTGTAATGCGCCTGGGACGAAGCGACGATCGTCTTGCCCGGGTTCAGCCGGCCCGATACCCAGAGCGCCTCGAGGTTCGCCATCGTGCCGCCGCCACACAGGTGGCCCAGTGGTTTGTCGAGGCCGAACATGTCGCCGAGCGCAGCGATGCAATCAAGCTCCATCGCGGAACTCGCTCGCCCGCCATCGAGCGCGTGATTGTTGGGATTGATCCACATCGACATCGCGTACGCCATGCGCGCTATCGGGTGCGGCGGCTTCAGCATCTGGCCGGCATACAGGGGATGCTCATAGGGGTAATTGTCCTGCATCCTTTCCGCTGCCCGCTGCAACACGGTATCCATCGCAGCCCAGTCGTGATCCCGTTCGACGTCGGGCAGGTGGGAGAATCCTGCGGCGAGGGTCTTGAGGCCTTTCTGCAGGACGGCGAGTTCATTGGTATCGATCATAGGCATGGCTTTCCCGCTCGGAACCGAGCTGAGCTTACCTCAAATAAGCTGCATGCTCTTCGGTACAATCGATGCTCATGGAGCTCATCGCGCTTGCCGTTCCATTCTTTTTGCTCGCATTATTGGTGGAGCTAGCGGTCGATCGGCTGCGAGGCACCGGCTATTATCGAACCAACGATGCAGTCAATTCGCTGAGCGCCGGTAGCCTGAGCACGACGATCGGCTACTTCACGCGGCTCGTCCCGGGCGTGATTTGGGGCTTCGTGTTGCAGCATTTCGCACTCGTCGAGGTCGATGCTGCCTGGTTCGATCTGTCGCCGCGCGGCATCACACTCTGGATCGTGGCGATCCTCGCATTCGATTTCTGCTATTACTGGTTCCATCGCTGCAGCCATGAGATTTCCATCCTGTGGGCGGCGCACGCCGTACATCACCAGAGCGAGGACTACAACCTGTCGACGGCACTGCGCCAGACGAGCACCGGCTTCTTGTTTTCCTGGATCTTCTATTTGCCACTGTTTTTGCTCGGCATGCCGCTCGAGGTATTTGTCACGGCGAACGCCATCGACCTGATCTACCAGTTCTGGGTGCACACCCAGCACATCGGCACACTCGGCCGGCTCGATCGCATTTTGGTAACCCCGTCAAATCATCGTGTGCATCACGCGCAGAACGAGATTTACATCGACAGGAATTACGGTGGCATCCTGATTCTGTGGGACCGCCTGTTCGGCACGTTCCAGGAGGAGCTGGATACGGAGCCGGTGGTTTTCGGCGTGCGCAAACCACTCGCGAGCTGGAATCCTATCTGGGCCAATCTGCAGGTCTATGATTACCTGTGGTTCGATGCCGTTCGCACGCGTCGCTTGCGGGACAAGCTCGGCATCTGGTTCCGGCGAACCGGCTGGCGGCCCGCAGACGTCGAGGCGGCATTCCCGAAACAGAAACGCGATCTCGCGTCGTTCAGGAAATTCGATCCGCAACTCACGGTAGCAATGCGCCGTTATCTCGCCTGGCAATTCGTCGCGGCCGCATTCTTCATCCTGTGGACCGGGACCGTGTTTGCCGCATCAGGCGCAATGGCGGCGCTGCTGCCGTGCGTGCTGTTGTGGACCACCCTTTATGCGCTTGGATTGCTCAGCGAGTCGCGCACTTTTGCCATTCGCTTCGAACTGTTGCGACTTCTCGTCGTGTTGCCGCTCGGCATCGCCGGCATGCAGCGCGCCGGCTTGATCAGCGCCGATTTCACCGGTGCCGTCGTGGCGGCAGCGGCCGTCTACGTCGTGGCATCGGCGACGGCGCTGCGCGTGGCGGCAGGGCGGGATGCGCAAATACTCGCTTAGGCAGGCGCGGCGCATTGCACTCGCCGCCCAGGGATTCGATCGCCCGAGGCCGACCAACGGCGCAGATATTCGTCACATCCGGCGCGTCATCAAGCAACTCGGCCTGCTGCAGCTCGATTTCGTCAACGTGCTGGTGCCGGCGCATTACCTGGTGCTGTTTTCGCGGCTTGGCGCCTATCGACAGGATCGCCTGCACGAGCTGGTCTACCGGCGGCGCGAATTTACCGAGCAGTGGGCGCACGAGGCCTCGATCGTGCCGACCGAGCTGTGGCCGCTCCTGGAATATCGGCGTCGGGATTACCGGCCATACCACGGCAGCCCCATCGCTCGATTTAAACAAAAATCTAAATATCTTAAACAAACATATGATTTAATTGAAAAACATGGAGCCGCCACGTCCCAGGACATGCCACCCGCGCCGGGGCCGACGCGGCGCCCCGGCGACTGGCAGCGCTCATTACCACGCTGGGCTCTGGAGTGGCATTTCGGCAGCGGCCGGGTCGCGGTCGCCGACCGCCTGCCCAATTTCCAGCGCGTCTACGACCTGCCGGCACGCGTCATCGACAAGCAACTGCTCGCGGCGCGCGTGTCCCGGGCCGATGCCCAGCGCGAGTTATTGCGCCTTGCCGCCAGATCCTGCGGCATCGCCACACTGCACGATCTCGCCGATTATTACCGCATGCCGCCTCGCGAAGCCTCGCCGCGGGTCGAGGAGCTCCTGAACAGTGGCGAGCTCGCCGAGGTCGAGGTGGAGGGCTGGAAGGACCCGGCATTCCTTTACAAGGGGGCGCGATTACCGCGCAAGCTCCGCTGCGCGTCCCTGCTGTCGCCCTTCGATCCGGTGGTGTGGTTTCGTCCGCGCGCTGAAAGGCTGTTCGATTTTCACTACCGCATCGAGATCTATGTGCCGGCCAGTAAACGCAGGTGGGGTTACTACGTCCTGCCGTTTCTGCTGGACGAGCGCATCGTGGCACGCGTCGACCTGAAAGCCGATCGCAAGGCGCGACAATTGCTCGTGCTCGCCGCCCACGGCGAGGACGATATCGACGAAGATCGCACCGTCGAGCACCTCGCCGACGAACTGCAATTGCTTGCCAACTGGCTCGATCTCGAGCGCGTCAAGGTGGCGCGGCGCGCCCCGTTCGCGCGCAGGCTTGCCGACGCCGTCACGGCGAGCTGAATTCAGTCACCGGCCCTCGTGTATTCGTCGATGACCTGTTCAATCGCCGCGGCGCAGACTTTGCAGAAGTCGTCCGTGCGCGTGAACATGATGCAATTTTGCTCGGAGCGGAAGAATCCTTTCGCCTGGTAATTCGCGCCCTCGAAGGCGCCGATGGCATCGCGATAGGGAGCTTTCGAAAACATGCCCTCGACGATACGCTGGTTGTCGCGAAACAGCCTGTTCATTTCCGATTCCGGCACGTTGTCCTTGCGCATCTCCGCACGCCGCGCCTGGTACGCCAGAGAATGCTTTTCGTATTCGTCTTTCGGCCAGGGCGTCGGCAGGGGTGTTGAAGGATCGACGAGGTGTTTCCACTTGAGGTTTTCCGGGTCGAGGAGGGCGGTGATATTCGGCTCGTAAGGCTCGACGATTTCCTCCGGCGGCTCGTAGGCGACCGAGCTCGTGTAATACTCGTCCGCGAGCCCGGCGAAGTGGTGGGCGAACTCGTGAACGAACAGGTACACCGCCCATTCGCTGTTTGCGGCGGCCGTGCTGAACAGACCGTAGATGCCGCCGCCGCCGTAGACTTCGCTGTTGGTGAGAATTTCGACAAAGTCGTAGGGCACCGATGACGCGATGCGCCGCCAGTCGTTGTTGGCGTTGGTCAGCACGTAGCGCTCGCTGCGAAAGGCATCGTAGGAGGCGCCCAGCGGCGAATCGCGGTAGGTGTTCGTGGACGGTCGCGAGACGCCGGATTCCCGGGCCGGCGGCGCGAGCGCCCACACGTTGAAATCGCTGCGCCGTTCCCGGAACGGCGATATCGCAAACAACGCGTCCGTGAGCTGTTGCGCTTTCGCGAGGAAATCGTCCTGCTCTTCCGCCGTGTAGCCGTCGCCGAGCAGCAGGAGGTCGACCTTGGTCGCCGGGTCACCGTTTTCCTGTATCGCAATGACCTGCCGCGCGTAGGCTGCGGACTCCCGATGCACGAGGTAGTCATCCGAATCGATACGCGTCCGCCAGATTTCCCTGAACGCGTTCCCCTCGTCGCGTTTCGACAGGACGACATCGAACTCCTTGTCCTGCGCCGGGAATCTTATCGATTCGTGAAAGGTGCGATTCATGCGTTTGGCTTCGCCCGTCGTTTCCCACTCGCCGTAGATGCTGCTGAAGCTCCTTGACCATGTAACTTCGCGGGACGCGGCATCGACGATTTCGAAGACGTACTTGCCGCGCAGTGTCCGGTCGATCGGTTGCGCGAGATTGCCGGAGAAAGGCAGCGGTTCGAGCACCACCCGGTCCAGGCTGAAGATTTCCATGTCGCTGTTGCCCGTGTGATAGTAATCCACTCGCATCGTCCGCGGATTCGCGGCCAAAGTCGCCTGCGATGCAAGCAGTAGCGTTACGAACATGAAATTTGTAATTCGCTGCACAAGGAACCTTTTGTCAGATAAGGGATTCGAGACGCATCGGCGAGCCGTCGAAGAAGCGGCTGAGGCGAAGCGGTCTCATGTCGATGCCGGGATCGTTGCCGGTCAACATGGCTGCGAGCACCTTTCCGGCACCCGGTCCGATAGCGAAACCGTGACCGCTGAGTCCAGACGCGATGTAAAAGCCGGGTATACGTTCGTATTCGCACATGACGGGCACGACGTCCGGCGTCGTTTCCACCATGCCCGCCCAGGTCTCCGCGATTGCGACATCTTTCAGCTGCGGGAAAACTTCGGCGAGATTCTTGCGAATCTTGTTGACGACACGGGGATTGGGCTCTGGATTCAACACGCGATTTTTTTCGAATGGCGAGACCTCGTCGAGCGCCCAGCTGCTCGGCGTCATCAATTCCTCGAGGAACGGGTGCCCGATGGAGATTCTCAACGCGGTGATTTCGTGCAGCAGTGCCGGCAGAAACTTGAATGAGTAACGAAAGGTCGACGGGGTGATGAAGTGATCGAGCACGGAGCCGTGTGCGATCGTGTAACCGCCATCCTGGCGTCGCCGGATGCCGATCTTCTTGTCGAACACGTTGCCATTGAGAATGGCTTCCGCAGGCGCGGTTCGTATGACGCTGCCGCGCACCTGTAATTGCGGAAAAGAAATTCCCAGCGAACGACAAAATAGCGAGGTCCAGGCGCCGGCCGCACAGAGGGCGGTGGACGTGCGAATGGTGCCGTGTTCGGTCACGACAGCGGACAGTTTGCCGCCTTCAGTCTCGATGCCACGCACTGCACAGGCTGTGAGCAAGGTGGCACCGGCACGTTGTGCCGCCCTCGCGATCGCGGGCACTACCTTGTGCGGCTCGGCGCAGGCATCGCTGGCGGTGTACATGGCACCCAGCCACCGCGACGAGGCACCCTCGATGTGTTGGTCGAGTTCCTTGCCCTCGATGACCTGCGTGTCGAGCCCGTATTCCTGGGCGACGCTGAGCCAGTCTGCATACTTCTGGAGAACTTTTTCGCTGTCGGTTACGTACAGACAACCGCTCCTCGTAAAACCGACATCCTCCCCGATCTCGGTCTCGAGCGTGTCCCAGATGCGCATGCTGATGAGCATCATCGGGAGTTCCCGCGTATCGCGGCCCTGGCAACGTACCCAGCCCCAGTTGCGGCTCGATTGCTCGCCTGCAATATGCCCCTTTTCACAGAGGACGACGTCCACCCCGTGCCTCGCGAGGAACCACGCCGTCGATACGCCGACGATGCCGCCGCCGATGATGACGACGTCCGCTTTATCGGGGAAGGATTCCGGGGGAGTGAACGGGCGCTCCCAGGTGCTCGCTACCTTGTTGTTGTGGATGTCGACAGCCATTAACAAAATCTGATCATGAATTGGCCCGCAAAGCCACTATTGCGTATGCTTCGATGCGATGAACCTGCGGGTGAGATTTCTGCTGGCGATGTGCATCGCACTCGGCGCGTGCTCCACTCCCGAATTGCTCGAATCGCGGGACGGTACTGTACCACCCGGTCTCGACCTGTCGGGGAACTGGGTACTGCGTGACATCCCGGCAGCCGAAAGGCATCGCATCTCTGATGCGATCCGCAAGACCGACGGAATCGACGAAAGGGCGCTCTACGGTCGGCCACAGACCAGTCAGGTCAGGCGCCGCGGCCATGGCTCTTTCAAGGGCGGGCTGGTTTACGTCTTTCTCGAAACCGGCTCGGCTCTCAAGATTACGCAGACACCGCATGCGCTTTTCATCAGCTTCGACCGCTCGGTCGTCGAGGAGTTTCGCTTCGGCGAAAACCGCATCGTGAGTGTCGGCCAGATCGAGGCGCAACGCGTCACCGGCTGGGAGGGCAGGGAACTCGTCGTGGAAACGCTGGACAAGAACGGCATGAAGCTGATCGATAAGTTTCGGCTTCTCGATGGCGGAAACACGCTGCAACGCCAAATTACTTTCCGCAGCCGCAGACTCGAAGAAGAAACCATCCTCCAGGAATTCGACCGGGCCGACTAGTCCGATTTCGCCACTGAATCGACGATCGGTTCGTACTTCGTGAGTTCGGCGCGCAGTCGGAGTTTGCCCTTGCGATGCTGCTCTATGACGACCGGCAGGTAGCCGAGTTCCCGAACACACCACAGCGTCGTCACCCGCGACGATCCTTCCCGTTGATGCTGAATTCCAACGGCATCGAAATTGCCGTACGGCACCGTGACGGCCTTCGTACCGACATTCTTAATCGTCAGCGGTTTGAGTTCCTCGGCATCCTGCAGCAGATAGGTTTGTTTCTCCCCGCCGTTCAGAAGATCGTACATGAGCCCGTACTGTAGCGACACGCGGTCATGTACCACGTCGTCGAGTGACGCCTGGAAGTCGGCTCCGTCGATGTAGCCGGTCACTTCCCGCGCACGCCAGTCGAAATCGAGATCGACGACTTTTTGCTCATCCGTCAACGTGTCGGCGGAACGATACTGCAGCGGAACGATGATCCCGTCGCGCTCGGAAAACCACGATTTCTCGCGAATCGTGCCGTTCGCAAACAGCCGGGACATGCCGGTCGCCTCGATAACGGATTCCGCGTAGTAACCGTTCTCCGTCGCTTCGAACTGGGTGGTCAGTTGTCCACCCAGGACGCTGATTCGCACCTTGTACTCCGCCGTATGGGGCGTGAGCGCCGGTCCGCCGAGCGCGGGCGAGGGCAAATACGAAAATAAGAAGAAGAGCAGGACGCCCGGGAGGTTTCGTTTCATTCGGCTGATCATAGTGCGGTCTCACTCGCCCCCGCGCAACAACAATTCTTGCTTGGACTGCCTAACCAGGTCATTGGTTGCATCCTCCATGCGTTGCCGGTACTCCTCGATCGCATCGAGCGGCGTGTCGGGCGGCACCATCAGCGGCTCGCCGATCGCATAGACGATGCGTGCGAATGGCTTGGGAATCATGAAATTATCCCACCGATCGAGGTACCAGGCACGGTCTGCGGCACAACCCAGCGGCACCAGCAAGGCCCCGCCGATGCGCGCCATCAGCACCGCACCGGGCTTGAACCTGAATGTCGGGCCCGCCGGGCCGTCAGCCGTGGTAACGATCGACACGCCACGCTGCATCATCCGTCGCATGTCGCGCAGCACCAGCGCTCCCGTCTGGCTCGACGAGCCCCGGATGACCTCGGCGCCCCATGATTTCGCGATTCGTGTCGGTACGTCACCATCGAGAGACGCGGATATCAGAAAGCATGCGCGAAAGCCGCGCCGGATCCAGCCCCGAATGAGTCGGGCGCACGGGATATGCTGCTGGTGCCAGTAGCAGGGCGCATAAACGCGCTCTCCGTTTGCCAGCATCTCGGCGGCGAATTCTTCGCCGATCGTATTTTCCACGCGATAAGACGCGCTCAACAGGTAGTACGCAAACCGCACCAGCGGCATGCCGAGAAAATAGTAGAGCCTGCGCGACAGAGACAACGAGCGCACGGATCTATTGCTGCGCCGCGACGCAACGCCGGCCGATTCCTGTTGTGAACGATGAGTCGGCATCGACCGAGTTTGCAGTACCGGTCCACGGGCGGTCAATGTAATATGGCGCCTGCCTGATCTATGCCATTTCGCCCATCATGAACTTGCCGGCTTCCGAAATTCGGCGCCCGCCGGGGCCCGACGAACCCGTATCGCCCGGCGTCGACCCCGAGACACTCGAGCTCTTGTCGCAGCTCGGGAAGCGTTACGGAAAAGTCGTCATGATGACGAAACCCGATGGTCGCGATGCCGTTTTCGTCAATGACTCCAGCGAAATTCACAAATTGCTGGTTGGTCATCATGAGCGGTATCGCAAGGGCCCGGGATTCGAGCGGGTCAAGATGCTGCTCGGCAACGGCCTGATCGTCAGTGACGGCGAAACATGGCGGCGTTCGCGCACGATGGTGCAGCCGGCATTCAGCCGGCGGAACGTGCAGCGCCTGATCGAATTGATGGTGGACTGCAGCAAAGCCCGGCGCAAACGCTGGGAGAAAATCGCGAAGGATGACGGCAACATCAATGTGACGCAGGAGACGAGCGATTTTGCGCTCGAGCTGATCCTGCGCGCGATATTCGGCACGGACTTCGAAAGCACCTTGATCCGCGACGGTACCAATCCATTCGCGTTCCTGAGCCAGGATTCGACGCGGGATCTGCGGGTCGTGATGAAGATCCGGGAGCTTCGGCAACTGCTGCTGGAAATCATCGAACGCAGACGAGAATCCGGACGTCATGAGCAATACGATTTCCTGTCGATGTACCTGTCTGCAAGCGACAAGGACGGCAACGGTTTCCGTGACAATGAGCTCCTGGATGAGCTGGTCACGCTGATCGTTGCCGGATACGAGACGTCTGCAGGGACGCTGAACTGGGCCTGGTACCTGCTTGCGCGGCACGAGGATGCCGAACGGCGACTCGCGGATGAGGCGCTCGCGCTGGTGCCCGATACATCATGTATCGACGCGCAGGCGATTGCACAATTGACGTACGCGCGACAGTTCATCGAAGAGACGCTGCGGCTCTATCCGCCGGTCTGGCTCTATACGCGGCGCGGAATCGAGGACGATTCACTGACGAATTTCGATCTGCGTGCGGGAACGGATATCTACATGTCGCCGTATATCCTGCATCGCACGCCAGAGTACTGGCCGGATCCGGATCGCTTCGATCCGGGTCGGTTCGGCTCCGGTAAAACCTCCGGGAATTGCGCGCGGCCATACTTTCCGTTTTCCCTCGGCCCGCGACGGTGTCTCGGTGAATATTTCTCATTTCTCGAGATGAAGATTCATCTCGGCTTGCTCGTGCAGACGTTTCACATGACGCCGGTTGTTGACAGCGAACCGGACCTCGAGCTCGGCATCAACTTGCGTTCACGAGAAGACATATTTCTGCGTCCTCGACTACGCGAGCAACCCTGAATGATGTTGTATGACAGTCTGACGCACATCCTGAACGATGCGCGCGATAAAGCACGAAATATTCGTTTCATCGACGGCGCGAAGAATGAAAGCACGCTCTCGTTTATGGATCTGTGGGCGAGCGCGGTCGAACTGCTCGGCGAATTGCAGCACGGTGGCCTGCAGACCGGCGATGAACTGATCATCTATACGCAGTCCAATCGAAAATTTCTCATTGCATTCTGGGCCGCCGTGCTCGGTGGCATCGTCCCCGTACCGATTGCGGTAGGCATCAGCGACGAACATCGCGCAAAGCTGTTTCGCATCATGCGGCAATTACGGCGTGCCACCATCTACACGGATCACGAGCTCCACAAGCGGCTGCAGGATTACGCGAGACCACGGGATTACGCCGATATCATGGAGAAACTCAGGTCGCGGGCACTGATCGACGAAAACATCGGGGGCGGGAAGCCCGGAGAAGTTGTCGATGCGAAGCCCGAGGACCTGGCCTTCATCCAGTATTCATCCGGCTCGACCAGCGATCCGAAGGGCGTCTGCCTGACGCATGCCAATCTGACATCGAATATCCGCGCCATCGTCGAGGGCACGGCGTGGGATGCGAGCGACCGCAGCCTGAGCTGGATGCCGCTCACCCACGACATGGGCCTCATCGGTTTCCACCTGGGCGTTCTCGCGGCCGGCATGGAGCACGCCGTCATGGATACGGGACTGTTCGTGCGCCGGCCGCTCTTGTGGATGCGCAAGGCAAGCGAGCTCAATGCGACGCAACTCTGTTCGCCGAATTTCGGCTACAAGCACTTCCTGAAGCTCTTTCACCACAAAGGTTTGGACGGCCTGGACCTGTCGGCGGTGCGGCTGATCCTGAACGGTGCCGAACCGATCTCCTGGGATCTGTGCGAGGAATTCCTGAACGCGATGGCGCCCTTCGGCTTGAAACGCACGACGATGTTGCCGGTCTACGGGCTGGCGGAAGCGACCGTCGCGGTCACCATCCCGACGGCCGGTCGTGAATACGACCGGATCATCGTCGATCGTCATGACATCCGCGTCGGCCGGCCCTATACCGCGCTGGCCGATGATGATGCGGATGCCGTGAGTTTCGTCAAAGTCGGGCGCGCAATTCGCGACTGTGAAATTCGCATCGTCGACGACGCCGACAAGGAACTCGACGCAAAGGTCGTCGGGCACATCCAGGTCAGGGGCGCAAACGTCACGCAGGGCCTGTACGGCGAAGATCGGGGGGAGCTGTTCGCGGACGGTGACTGGCTGCGAACCGGCGATTGCGGCGCCATCGTCGACGGCGAGCTCGTCATTACCGGGCGCGCCAAGGACATCATTATCGTCAACGGGCAGAACTATTATCCGCACGACATCGAGGACATCATCGCGAAACTGGACGGGCTCGATCTCGGCAAGGTCGTAGTCTGCGGTGTCGGCCCGCTCAAGAGCCGGTCCGAAGAGCTGCTCGTGTTCGTACTCTATCGAAACGACATCGAGTCTTTCAGACCGCTGGCCGGCGCGGTGCACGAGATCGTCGGCAGTCAGGCCGGTCTCGAGATCCAACACGTCATCCCGGTGACGCGCATCCCTAAAACGACGAGTGGCAAGTTGCAGCGCGTCAAGCTCGCGGAAGCCTACCTCGACGGTGAATTCGACGAGGCGATTCGCGCCTTGTCTGCCGCAACGGGCGACACGCAAGGACTCGACGACGATCCGCTCGTGCGGGAACTCGAGCTCCTGACACGCGAGTTTTCCAGGGAACGAAGAATCGGTCCGGACGACAACCTGTTTGAAGTCGGCGTGAGTTCTCTTACACTGACGGAAATCGTGCTGGCCATCGACGAGCGTTATCCCGGAAAAGTAGATATCAGCGACCTCTTCGACCATCCCACAATTCGCGAGCTCGCCAGCTTCATTCGACGATAGGCGCCATATGACACATACAACGATCGCCGGAACCGGGGGTTATTTGCCCGAACGGGTGATGACCAACGAGGAGTTCGAGAAGATCGTCGAGACTTCGGACGAATGGATACGCGAGCGCTCGGGTATCAAGCGGCGACACATCGCAGCAGATGGAGAGACCACAGCCGACATGGCGGTCGCGGCCGCCCGCGAGGCCATGAGCGCGGCGGGCGCAGAGCCGGGTGACATCGACCTGATCATCGTCGCGACGACGACACCGGATAAGGTATTTCCGAGTACGGCCTGCATCGTGCAGCGCAGGCTCGGCATTCGCAGGATCGCCGCATTCGACGTGCATGCAGCCTGTTCCGGTTTTATTTACGGACTCGATATTGCGGACAGGTTTGTCAGGACGGGGGGCGCGAGCTGCGCATTACTCATCGGCTCGGAAACCTATTCGCGCATCCTGGACTGGAGCGACCGTTCGACCTGCGTGCTGTTCGGCGACGGCGCCGGCGCCGTCGTGCTGAGGGCCGCGGACAAACCCGGCGTGCTATCGACGCACATCCATGCCGACGGCAAGCACGAAGACCTGCTGCATGTGCCGGCAGGTATTTCCTCCGGCTACGAGCAGGTGCGAAAGGAAAGCGCCTATATCCAGATGAACGGCCACGCCGTATTTCGTAAAGCGGTTTCCGCCCTCGGCACGATCGCGAACGAGACGCTGAACGGCAACAACATCGACAAGCACGATATCGCTTGGTTCATCCCGCACCAGGCCAACCTGCGCATCATCACCGCAGCCGCAAAAAAACTCGACCTGCCGATGGAGCGGGTCGTGGTGACCGTGGACGAACACGCGAATACCTCGAGCGCCTCCATCCCGCTGGCGCTCGACGTGGCCGTCCGGGACGGCCGCATCAAGCGCGGCGAGCTGCTGCTCTTCGAGGCATTCGGCGCCGGGCTCACCTGGGGCTCCGCACTCGTCCGATATTAGTTCCGGGCTGGTAAAAACTTTCCCGATAGCACAAATTTAGTGCCGGCTCCTGGGGCTAAGTGCTTGCTTTGCAATGCTTTCCTTGGGAACTCGCGATAACTGCTAGACTTGGCCCGCCTTTCAAAGCACTGCCAATGGTGCGCCATAAAAAACAAGGCACGACAAAAACGATAAAAGAGGGGAAAATCATGGATCTCGCAAAAATCGTAAGGTTAGTAGCGGTTCTGTTCGCGGTGGTCGCCGGCCTGGTCGCCATCCCGCAATCTGCAGTTATCATCGCGGTCCTTGGGCTGGTGGTCGGCTGGTTCGTCGAAGAGGAGCGACGCAAGATCTTCATGCTGTTCGTCCTGACGCTGGCGCTGGTACACGGGGCGCTGAGCCCGATTCCGGCCGTCGGTGGCTACCTGACGGATATCCTGGCGAGTCTGAGCGCGCTGGCGAACGCGGCCGCCGTTACCGTGATCACCATGATCACGTTCGAGCGCATCAAGCCATAGAACGCACTCGCGCTTGTGGAAAAGGCCCGCAGCGCGGGCCTTTTCTGTTTCTGAACCAGATGTCACTTCATGAATATTACATAAAGTACTGAATTTAAAGAAAACTAGCCCGCGATTTGTGAGTCGGTTCACGTTTCGGGCCAGTCGCTGTCTCTATACTGCGACACATATGGATGTCGCCAGATGGCGACAGGATTGGGAAAAATGGCGAGAAAGCACTTAATCGAGACGCCGCTGTCGCAGACCAACGTTTCGTTGAGCCTGTCCTTGATCCAGAAGCAGTGCGAAGAGCTCTTAAACCTCGACGAAACGGAACTTGCGCTCGAGGACGACGAAGAGCTGTCTGCTTCCGGCAAGTATTCGTGCAATCCCTACGATAGCAGCAAGTAAGAAGCGCGTCCGCGCCACGCCAGACAGCCGATCAGGGCTGCTGATTTCCGCTTGCGTCCTCGTTCTCCGGGCAGGGTCCCGGCGGCAAGGTGTGCAGATCGCGAATCAGCAAGAGCCGCCATACCCAGAGACCGAGAATCAATAACGCGGCGACCGGCAGGGTCGACGCGGGCATTGCAATCACCAGGAAATCGTAAATGCCGTGCAGGAACGCGGTGATCGCCAGCACAGCGATCACGATCCAGAAGATAGGGCGCCGGCACAGGTAAGCCCGGCCGATGTAGTAACCCCAGATCGACGCGAACACGATATGTATGACGGGCCCCGCGAACCCTCTCGCAACCGCTTCGAACCCCGTCAGGTATTGCAAGAAGCGGAAGTTCTCGACCGCCGCGAAACCGAGCGCGATAAAGGACGCGTAAATGATGCCGTCCACGGGTTCGTCGAACTCCCTGAAATGGATGATGACGGCCAGGAAAGGGATCAGCTTGGCCAGCTCCTCGATCACCCCGATGCCGAGAATCGCGTAAACGAGGAGCCCGGCCGGGCTGGTCTCGGCAAGCGCATAAGCGTCGTAGCGAAGTCCCACGAGATCCAGGCCGCGGTACATGGCGAGCCCGAGATAGGCCGAACCCACGCCGAGCAGGAAAGCGACCATGAGATGGGTGGCAGGTTCCGGCAGGTGGCGGTCCTTGTAGTAGTGATAAATCGCCCAGAACAGCACCGGGACGACGATCGGGATCAGGAGCAGGGCGGGGACCATCATGCGGGGATCGTCCACTCGGCGCACAGGCCGGCCAACTCAGCGTCGCAGGGCAGGGTACTCACCCTTCATCCAGGCCTGCCCGATCGCCTTCATCGGCAGGTCCAGGCTAAGCTCGGGTACTTCCAGGGCCACCCAGGCCGTGAACGAGTTGCTGTTCGGGCCCGGCCACATCTTGTATTCACGCTGGTAGGGATAGTTCAGTGCCGCCTCGTGGACGCGGTCGATGAGCGCCTCGGCCTGGACGCCGCGCAGCTCGTGCAACAGGATCGCCGGAGAGCGCGCCCAGGGACGGTCCGGGTCGCGATTGCTGATTCTGACGACGGTGTTTTGCCGCCGCAGATTCCATCTGACGACTTCGTATACCTGGTATTCCGCGGCGCCCCGCGCCTTGGTCGCGATCCAGGTGTGGATCGCGAAATTGCCACGAAATCCCCATACATCGCCGCCGTACACCTGGATAATGGCTTCCTCGTGCTGGGCGGGGTCGGGCGCGACGGCGGCACCGAAAGGCTCGGGCTCGATCGCCCAGGAGGTCATCCACAGGGACGCGGCCGAAAGGCCGATCAGCAAAACGATGCCGTACATGATTCTCCTCATCGTATTGATCTTTGCTCCAGCGTGTGATTAAAAGCGCCTCAAACTGGATTTGACCGTGACGGGCTTGAAAATTTCAAGGAAATTGCTGCTGTTGCTGCTCCTGTCGTGGGGGCTGTCGTCCTGCGCGACGACGATACGCACGGAAACGGTACAGCGCTACCAGAGCAGCGATTGCGTCGTGCTGTTACACGGTCTGAACCGCAGCTGGCGCACCATGGACAAGATGGCGGCGGCGCTGCAGGAGGAGGGATTCTCCACGGCTAATGTCGATTACCCGTCATCGACCATGACGATCGAGGAACTCGCGCCGCGGGTAGTCGGCGAGGGACTCAGCCAGTGCCGCCAGACCGGCGCCACCACGATTCACTTTGTCACGCATTCGATGGGCGGCATCCTGGTCCGGTACGTCCAGGCGTACGATCCGATCCCCGGCCTCGGCCGCGTCGTCATGCTCGGCCCGCCCAACCAGGGCAGCGAAGTCATCGACGCTACCAGAAACCTGCCGGGCATCGGGATTCTTTCAGGAGAGGCGGGTCTGCAGCTCGGCACCGACGAGGAGAGCATTCCGGCACAGCTGGGTCCGGTCGATTTCGAGCTCGGCGTGATCGCAGGGACCGGTACCATCAACCCGTTCATGTCGGCGATGCTGCTGCCGGCGGAAGACGACGGCAAGGTCACGGTGGCCCGCACCCGGATCAAAGGCATGGACGATTTCAAGGTCGTCCCCGACTCGCATTTCGCGATGATGAAGAGCGACTCCGTCATCGCTGCCACCGCGCGTTTCCTGCGCACCGGCAGCTTCGTCGTGCCGTTCGAACTCGACTGACAATGTTTCTAGTGGTTCGCGAGCAGGCCCGGATGCGCCTCAAGCCAGGTCGTGGCAAGGCTCGTGGCCTCGGCGACTTGCTCGGGCGACATCTTCGGGGTCAACTCGTCGCGGTCTGAGGCGGCACCGAAATCGCCCAACTCGGACGCGATGTTGAACCACTTGTGCGCCTGCACGTTGTCCTGCGCCACACCGAAACCGCGCAGGTACATCTTGGCGACAGCGGACTGCGCCTCCACGACTCCCTGTTCAGCGGCCAGGATGTACCACCTGAACGCTTCGTCGTCGTTCTGCGGAACGCCCCAGCCATTGGCATGCATGACGGCGAGGTTGCATTGTGCCTGGGCGTGCCCCTGATCGGCGGCCAGGCCGTACCACTTGATTGCCTGCGCGTCGTCGAGGTCCACCCCGAATCCGTTGGCATACAGCAGCCCCAGGCCGAACTGGCCACTCGCATCGCCGGCTTCGGCCAGCGGCTGCCACTCGGCGAGGGCTGTTTCGTAGTCGCCGGAATCGTAAGCCTGCTGGCCCTTGGCGAAGTCGGCGCCCCAGCTGGCCGGTGCGAAAAACAGTAGAAGTGTCAGAATGAAACCCACAAGGCGTGCAGGCATGCGTCGTGACTCCTGGCGGCGCGAGCGATGCGCCGTCTCAGCTACGTGTATTGTCGGCAATCTGTCGCTCTGTACTCCATTCGGTTTTGTACTTAGACAGCAGCACCCCGGTTCAGTCCAATTTCCACTGACCCGCGGGGCGGCAATACGTGTCTCTTTTCCAGTATAACGCGCTGAAATTTAGAAATTTTCTTACCGACGTCGAGAGATAATACAATAACGTATTGATTTATCTTCAGTTTTATGGAAACTTGCCGCTTATGCGCAGCTGAACGCGGATCGCAGGTATGGCTGACCGCACGCGTTCCCCCACGGAGTAATTTGCCGCTATTCAAAAAGATTGACGATGGGACGCATGAACGACAGGGCATCAGGTGGATTCACGCTGATTGAACTGATCGTCGTTCTGGGCCTCCTCGCGATCATGGCCGCATTCGCTTATCCGCGCTTCGCCATGATCGAGGCCGAGGCACGCGTGGCGCTCGTCGAGAGCCTGGGCGCCGCCGTTAGCTCCGCGGCGCAACAAGCACATTATCTGTGGATACTTCAGGGCCGTCCCGCGACGGTCAACATGGAAGGCGAGACGATCGCCATACTCAACGGCTATCCCGACGAGGCGAGCATCGACGATACCTTGACCGACTACAGCGGCTTTCAATTCAACAATGCCGCGGTTGCCCGATTCAGAAAGTCGGGTGCGCCGGCACCGAATACCTGCATGGTGACCTACGAAGATGCCATTGCACCCCAGAGACCGATCGTAACGGTCTATACCTCCGGCTGCTGACTCGCAGGTCCAGGCTCGATCCTCAGTGCAACCACTCGGCCTCTTGCTGATCCGGTCCCGCCACATCACGCGGCATCCAGCTACCGGTACCGCGGAATACGGACATGGCGGCAGCCCGCCGTAACCAGGCGTCGCGTAACGCCGTCCCAGACGTTACGGGAACCGCGCGAAGCCGGCAGCGGTAGCGCGCGCTGTCTGCGTGCTTTTTCATGATTTGCGGCAGTCCCAGTGGCCGCGGTGGCGCCAGCAGTGCGCCTTTGCCGGCCTGACCTTGTACACGACGTGATGCGCGCCGTGATAGTGGGCATGCTGATGCGCCGGCACGACGACCGTCCTGGTCGCGCAGCCTGCCAGCAGCAGGACCGCAAGCAGGGCCGAAATCCATGTGGCTGTTTTCACTGTCTTCATCAATAAGTCCTTTTATCGGGCGTTCCCTGTATCAACGCGCCGCCCGCGGTTTGGTTGACGTGAGAATCAGACGGCAACGAAAGCCAGAGGGCACAGCCAAATTCCGCGAATCGCATCGACTACAGCGGGATATAATCAGTGGTTCAGACCCGGATCAGAACAACAAGAAACGATGAGAACCAAGCTATCGCTCGCAGGGCTCGTTTTCATGTCCTGGAGCCTACCGGCGTTGCCGCAGGAGCCCGTGGTCGGTGTCGAGGATCCGGAATCGCTATTCGTAGACGAGGATCCCGTGCTGCACCGCAACAAGCAGGCAACGCTCCACATCATGCGGGAACTCCTGCAATGCAATCAGTGGCATCGCGCTGGCGAGTGGCTCACGGATCGCTATATCCAGCACAACCCGAACGCGGAGTCCGGACTTGCCGGTGTCGTCTATTTTTTCACTGAGGTCCTCAAACGTGACCCGAACGAGAACTGTGGCGAGCTGACCTTTGACATCGTCGCGGTCATCGCTGAGGACGATTACGTCACGGTGCTGTGGCCGCGCGAGTATCCGCATCCGAACAAGCCCGGGGAAACCTACACGACCACCTGGTTCGACACCTGGCGATTCGTCGAGGGCAAGGCCGACGAGCACTGGGATCCGGCACAGATCATCGTTCGCCCGTAAGGTCACCAAAGCGGCCATGGGTCGATCGGGCCCCTGCGTCTGCGCTCCAGCCTTATGCGTATAATGTATATTATGTTAAATCACGTACAGACAGCCGAATGACGTCCTTTTCAGGGTCCCCCTCTCCTCAGGCGAGCCAGCCGAAGACGCCGCCGGTCAGCAATCCGTAAATCAGTGCATCGAAGAGATGTTTCACGGTGCTCGACCAGGGCCGCCCGAACCAAATGCTGTCGGGAATAACGCCGACGCCGTAGGCTATCCAGGCAGTGCACCCGGCGATGCGGAAAGTCTCCAGGTAGGACGCGTCGGGACCGGTCGTGCGGCTCACGAAATACGCGGCCAGAAGACCGACGAACAGGTTGAAGACGAAGGACAGGCCCATGCTGCGGCCCATGTTCGGCATGCCGTTCGGCAGGATGGTGATAAAGGCGAGCGGCCCATCGGTGAATTTCTGCTGCACCTCGGGATTTTTGAGGTCTTTTTGCTCCATGACGTGCGGCACGTTGTAGAAGCCCGGGGCGAGGCCTTTCAGGGCAGCACGGACGCCCTCCTCGTTACTGGTCTTCGCGTAGTCGCTCTTGTGCCACGGAAGGACGGTCCAGATCAGTGCGCTGGCGATCCAGACCATCACGGCGGACACGAGTATCGGTAGCCAGAGTGCGGTCATGACGGCCCCCTTTTCGTTGACTTTATTGGACAGGGTCGGGCCGACATTCTACCGCGCCGGCCCCCGGCGACGGTATGCTTTGCGCCATGTTGCTACGCCTCCTGCCACTCATCACCGGTTTTGTGCCGATCGTCGCGGCGCACGGAAGCCTGATTATCGCCATCTATGCGGGCGTCCTACCTGCCTGCAATCCCTACCTGGAAGGTTGCACCTCGATCAGCGCCACGGGGCGCTACGAACCGGCGAGTTTCCTGTTCAAGGGCATGATGATGCCGGAGTCGATCCTTATGGCGGCGTACTGGATCACGTGCGTGGCTTGGCTGCGCGCCCTCGAAAGGCGTGCCGGGCGGCGCGGCGACGGTGGCACGACGATCGGAATTTTCGGTGTCGCCGGCGCGCTCTTCCTGATCGTCTACATCACCTTTCTCGGCTCGCAGGGACCGTTTTACGATTTCATGCGACGCTTCGGTGTGTATTTCTATTTCGCCTTCACGGTGGTTGCGCAACTCATTCTGGCGAGCAAGGTGTTATCCGTTTGTACGAGCCTGCGCGTTCCTCAGGTAGTTCGCATCACACGTTATCAGCTCGGCCTCGCGCTAGTCCCGTTTGCGATCGGCGTTCTGAATCTCGTCTTGAAAAACGTCCTCGAGGACGCGACGGTACCGGAACGAATCATCGAATGGATTTTTGCGCTGTTGATGCACTTCTATTTCCTGCTGAGTTATTTCTCGTGGCGCGCAACAGGATTCGACGCCTCGTTTACCGTCGAGGCATCACGCACTGCGATCGATGACAACCCGCCTACTTGACGGCGGAGGAAGGTTCTTCGTCTTCCTCGTCTTCGGTGTAATCGAGTACGCCCGTCGATATCAGGTCGGTGGATGCACGGGCGACGGACAGCTCTGTCTCGATATCCCTTATCCTGACCTCGGAACGGATATTTTCAGCCGCCCGCTCCTGGAGTTCTGCCCGTAACTCCCTTGTTTTTATTACAGATTCTTTGAGGTCGGACTTGAGCTTGGTGACCGTGTCGGTCAGGCACTCGATCTCCTTGTCTCGATCCGCGACGTGCTCCTGCTCCTCTTTCAAGACCTTCAATTCTTCTTCGAGTTTGGCTTCGACTTTCTTGACATTACCCTGCGCCACTCGCAGCTCCGCATCGAGGGAACGAATTCGGTCGTCACGCGGATCACGGGCGCGCGCTTTGAACTTGTTGCCGAAATAGGCGGCGACTTTGCCCACGAACCAGCCGAGCAGGAATGATCCTGCCGCGACATAGAGAAGAATTTCCGGAGGGTCCGTGTACATAGTCGATGCCATCGATCGCTGGCAAGGTCATAGATTATGCACTATCACCGCCTTGAAAAGGACGCGGTTCTCACTCCGAATCGTGAAAACGGTTTCGGACGTTACATAATTCGATCAGTCTTGAATGGCGGAAATCGCCCGATCCGGAAAATCGGTGAACAAACCGTCGATCGACAATTCGTCAACGAACCAGCGAATCATCTCTTCGAGTGAATCGAAACCCGGCGCCAGTTGATCGGAACGAAAGGTGTAAGGATGAACCAGCAGGCCGGCCTCGTGCGCCGCGGAAACGAATCCGGTGGACACGGGTCGGCCGTCGATCTCTGCGAGCTTTATCAGGTGACCGATCCACGGGCCGACGCCGTCCGCGGTGGCCGCAACGTCTTTCAGGCCTTGGGGCGTCTTCAGGCGATCGTAGTCGGTGTCGGATTCGCCCCAGTCGTTCTCGCCAATGAGTTGCACGAGCTTGAGCGGAGAGCCGAGCTCGTGGCGGATGCGGCGCACCTCGGCGGCGTCGAAACACTGCACGAAAACCGGATCATCATGGCTGCGATAGCCGAAATCATCGAGCAACTGCAACAGGATCGGGCTCAGATCCACCCCCTCCGCGCGATGCCAGGCCGGGCGCTTGACCTCGACGTAGATGCCGACCGACCGGCCGGTCGAGCGATTGAGGCCCTGCACGAGCTTGATCTCCTCGCGGAGCGTCGCGATGCGGAAGTCGCCCTGCCCTGTCGGAAACCGATTCGGATACACCGCCGTAACCCCATCATCCTCGCGCCGTTCCCAGACCCGCAAGGTCTTCAGTTCCGACAAGTCGAAATCGCGTGCGTAATACCTTCCGTCCTCGCGTTTTCGGTCCGGATATTTCTCGGCAACGTTAGTCACCCGGTCGAGATGAATGTCGTGCAGCACGAGGAGTTCGTTGTCGCGACTCGCGATGACGTCCTGCTCCAGGTAATGCGCGCCCATGCCGTATGCGAGTGCCTTGGCTTCCAGGGTATGCTCGGGCAGATAGCCCGACGCACCGCGGTGTGCGATGACCAGAACGTTCTTGTCGCCCATCGAGCTATCGCTACGGAAAATCGATGACGTCCCAGCGGGTCGTGTCCTCGAGTCGCGCCTGGCGTCTCACGGCATCGACGATCTCGCGGTTGTTCCAGTTGATGTGCTCGTTGACGCGTGCGACGAGCGCTTCCGGCGTTTCCAGCACGCCGCCGAACGGGCGAATGGCGATCATCGGTTTTTCGTTGGCCTCGGCGACGTCCATCTGATAACAGACCAGGTCCTCCTGCTCCATGTACATGCTCGCCAGGATGATGACCGCCTCGGCCTCCTTGATCTGGGCGATCAGCTCATCCTTGATGGCCTCCATGCCGCCGGTCTCCGGAACGTTTTCCGGTTTGCTGGTGTTGAGGTAGAAAAAGCGCTCCGTGCTTTCGAGGAACTCGAAAACTCGAAGATAGTCAGGGGTTTCCTTGAAGCTATGGGTGACAAAAACCCGAATTGGATTGTCCTCGGACACGGGATGCTCCATCGGTCGTGGGGTGGGCGGTAGTGTAGCGAATTGCTGCTTTGCATGGCCAGTAGGAACTTGAAACGACGCCCTTTAGTCGGATTCAAAAGCCATGTATGGTAGCGCCCCCAATGAGACTGCTCCTGTATAACATTCGTTATGGCGTGGGTGCCGGTGCGTCGATGCATATGCCGCTGCCCGGTGCAGGCTATATCCTCGGCAACAAGGACGTGCTCTCCGATATCGTCGCTTTCATCAAATCGGCGGATCCCGACATCGTCGGCCTGATCGAGGTGGATACCGGATCGATCCGCAGCCGCAAGATCAACCAGGCCGAGACCATCGCCACCGAGCTCGGCATGAACTCCTCGTATGAAACCAAATACGGCGCGCGCTCGCTGAACCAGCTCGTGCCGATCATTCGCAAGCAGGGTAATGCGTTCCTCGCGGCGCCCCGGGTGCACGGCGAAACCTTCCACTATTTCGACACCGGGATAAAAAGGCTGATCATCGAGCTCGAGATGGAGACCTTTGCCGTGTTCCTGGTCCATCTGTCCCTGAAATACCGCCACAGGCACCTGCAGCTCCGCAAGCTCTATGACCTGATCGAGGAAACGACGAAACCGGTCATCGTCGCCGGCGACTTCAATACCTTCTGGGGCGAGAACGAGATCTACCTGTTCATGCGCGCTGCCGGCTTGCGCAGCGCCAATATCAAAAGCTTGCCCTCATATCCGAGCCGCGCACCGCGCAAAGAGCTAGACTTCATTCTGTACCAGGACGGCATCCAGGTCACCAACTTCGAAATACCGGACGTCCGGCATTCAGATCACTTGCCGCTCGTCTGCGACTTCGATGTCAGTTGAGCAAATCATCCGAATGAACGGCGGCGACGAATCGAAGCTGAATCACTGGCGACAGGAAACGGACGGCGATGGCATCGCCTGGTGGTGCATCGACAAGGCGGATGCGAGCGCCAACGTCCTGTCCGAAGTCGTGCTACGTGAGCTCGTACAGATGCTGGAACCCGCCGAGCAGCAGCCGCCACGCGGCATCGTGCTCTTTTCGGGTAAGCGCAACGGCTTTGTCATGGGCGCCGATATCAACGAGTTCACGAGCATCGAATCCGCGGACCAGGCTTACGAGCTGATCCGGCTGGGCCAGCAGATATTCGATCGGCTCGAAGCGCTGCGTTGCCCGACGGTTGCCGTCATCGAGGGATTCGCGCTCGGCGGCGGTCTCGAGCTGGCGCTCGCATGCGACTACCGGGTGGCGCTCCATGACAAGAAGCCGATCATCGGCTTGCCGGAAGTCCAGCTCGGCCTGCATCCGGGATTCGGCGGCACGGTTCGTGCCGTCCGCATAGGTGGCGTTCGGAGCGCCATGCAGCTCATGTTGACCGGCAAACCGATCACGGTCGAGAAGGCACTGCGGCAAGGCTTCGTCGACCGGGTCGCGTCACCGGACAACTGGAAACAGGCGGCACGGGAATTGATTGCGGCGCGAAAGCCCAAGGCCACGGCACCATTCGTGGACCGCTGCCTGAATTGGTTCTTTCTGCGACCATTCATCGTTCGCGTCTTAAGAAAACAGGTCGCGGCACGCGCGCGAAAGGAACACTATCCGGCGCCGTACGCGATCATCGATCTCTGGTCCCGGCATGGCGCGTCTCCACGAACGGGATACGAGGCAGAAGCACGATCGTTTGCAGACCTCATGGTCACGAGCACGTCGCGCAATCTCGTACGCGTGTTTTTCTTGCAGAACCGCCTGAAGTCACAGGGCGGCAAACCGGACAAGAAGGTATCGCGTGTGCACGTCGTCGGCGCGGGTATCATGGGTGGCGACATCGCGGCGTGGTGCGCATTGCGTGGCCTTAGAGTTACGCTGCAGGATCGCGCACAGGAATATGTAGATCCCGCCCTTAAACGAGCCGCGAAACTCTTCAGCAAGAAATTGAAAGACGCCAATGATCGCGCGCAGGCGACCGATCGTCTCCTGACCGACATCGAAGGCAACGGCGTGGCGGCTGCCGACCTGATTATCGAAGCCATTTTCGAGGACCTGGACGCCAAACAGTCACTGTATGAGAAATTGCAGGCGTCCATGAAGCCCGACGCGATACTTGCCAGCAACACCTCGAGCTTGCGCCTCGAGGACTTGCGCACGGTGCTCCATGAGCCGCAACGCTTCATCGGCCTGCACTTCTTCAATCCGGTCGCCGCCCTGCCGCTGGTAGAAGTCATTCGTTGCGACGACACCGACCGCGGGGTGCTCGACGCCGGCTTCGCGTTCGTCAAAGACATCGGTAAGTTTCCGTTGGAGTGCCAAAGCTCTCCCGGGTTCGTCGTCAATCGCCTGCTCGGCCCGTACATGGCCGAGGCGATGTACCTGGCCGAATCGGGCGTGCCGCTCGCGGCGATTGACAAGGCGGCCGAGGATTTCGGCATGCCCATGGGACCGGTGGAGCTCCTCGACAGCGTCGGCATCGATATCGCGCTGCACGTGTCGAGGGTCCTCGGCGCCGCGTTCAAGCGAGAGGTACCGGCGGTGCTCGGCGAAATGGTCGACAACGGGCACCTCGGCCGCAAAACCGGCCGAGGCTTCTACGAGTGGCGGGACGGTAAAGCGGTCAAGCCAGCGCCCGACGCGTCGGACGTGCCCGCGGACATCGGCGACCGCCTGATCTTGCCCATGCTCAACGAAGCCGTCGCATGCCTGGACGAAGGCATCGTGAGCGATGCCGACCTCCTGGACGCCGGCGTCATCTTCGGCACCGGTTTCGCCCCGTTTCGCGGCGGACCGCTGCATTATGCCCGGCATCGCGGCGTCGAGGAGATCCGGCGAACGATGGAGCGACTGGCGGCACATCACGGGGACCGCTTTCGTCCGCATCCAGGGTGGTCGGCGATCAAGCGCAATGTGGAATAGTGCCTTCCCAATCCTCGCCATGTTGTTAAACTGTGCGCCGCTCCTGTGGCCTGGCGAACCACACGGTATCGAAAGCCAACAAATTGAAGGTAGAATAAGGGCTTAGGCGCTTTTGCCGGCCTTGATAGGCATCTGCGCCATACGCATTTCTAGAGCAAGTACAGGATGAGCAATGACGGGTGAGCAGCTGGATATAGAACTGCTCAGGACCTTTTCCCCTCTGGACGGACTTAAGCGGGACAATCTCGGTGCCCTTGCGCGCAAGGTGCAAATCCGCGAGCTGTCGCCGCACCAGATCCTGTTCAAGGAAGGCGATACCGAGAAACGGACTATTTATCTTGTTTCAGGCTCTCTCGAACTGATCGTCGATGGCAAAGTCCAGGAAATCATCAAGGGCGGCACCGAGGCCGCCCGCAATCCGATCGCTGCCGTGATTCCGCGCCGCTTTACCGGTCGCGCCAAGGATCGTGTGCAGTACATTGCCATCGACAGCGACCTCCTGGATGTCATGCTGACCTGGGACCAGACCGGCTCGTACGAAGTCTCCGAGCTGCAGGACAAGGACAACGGCGGCGGCGACGACTGGATGACGATGCTTTTGCAGACGAAGGCATTTCACAAGATTCCGCCGGCCAATATCCAGGCGATATTCATGCGCATGCAGCAGATCAATTACAGAGCGGGCGACGTCGTGCTGAAGCAGGGTGCGGACGGTGACTACTTCTATGTACTGACCCGCGGCAAGTGCATGGTGACGCGAGAAACGCCGTTGAACAAGGATGGCATCAAGCTGGCCGAACTTTCCGTGGGCGATACTTTCGGTGAGGAAGCCCTGATCTCCGACGCAAAGCGCAACGCGACCGTCACCATGACCACCGAAGGCACCGTCATGCGACTCGGCAAGGAGGATTTCAAACGCCTTCTGAACGAGCCGATGCTCGACTGGGTCACATTGCAGGAAGCGGAGGAAATCGTGAAAAACGGCGGGCAGTGGCTCGATGTGCGCCTGCCGAGCGAGTTCGAGAATCAGCACAAGCAAGGCGCAATCAATATTCCGCTGTATTTCATTCGATTGAAGATCAACGCGCTCGACCAGAACAAGAAGTACGTTTTGTGTTGCGATACCGGCCGGCGCAGTTCGGCGGGCGCGTACATCCTGAGCGAACGCGGCTATCAGGCCTATGTATTAAAAGGTGGCATCAACGCCAATTGATCACATGGTGTGAGTGGGCTTATCCCCGCCCAATCCGCCCGCGGTGCCATTGACAGCAATTTAGGATAGGTGCGGATTGATCTTTAGTGGGTGATTTAATCGGGCGGCAATGCCACAACTACATTGTATGTGTTGGTTTATCCCCGCCTAACGCTCCCGCTAAATAATTCTCGATCTTTTTCTGCGTGTTGCCCTGGTCCTGGTCGCTGAACTGCACCCCGATGCCGGCGGTTCGCTTGCCCTGCGCCCCTTTCGGCGTCATCCAGATGACGGTGCCCGCGACCGGGATCTTCTCTTCCTCGCCCATCAGGTTCAGAAGCATGAACACCTCGTCGCCGAGTCGGTAGGAGCTGTTGGTCGGGATAAACAGGCCGCCGTTCTCGACGAACGGCATGTACGCGAGATAGAGCGCGCTCTTGTCTTTGATGGTGAGTGTCAGAAGTCCTGGCTTTGCCATCGGTGTTACTCTTGTATCGCTAAATTTCCCGATTCGGCAGTCCGCCGGCCCAATCGATCAGCAGGCTTTCGAGATTCAACTGCAGGTTGAACGAACCAGCCGGCTGACCGCGCAATTTGTTAATGGCGTCTAGATAACAGAAGAGATTTCGCCTGTCCATGCGTTGCAGCACAGAATCGCTGACGCCACCGCCCGGCGGTGCGGACAAGCCGCCGAACACGCGCAGGATGCAGAGCTCAACCTGCCTGCACAGCCAGGTCAACACGAGTTCCGGTTCCTGTTTTGCCCAGCGGGCCGCGACGTCGAGCGGTGACGCTCGTCGCTCCGGCAAGGCAGCGAAATCCTTCGCCATTGCTTCGGTCTCATCGAGTCGCTCCAGGGACCAGATTGCGGCCAACGGCGCAAATCCAGCCGCTCGCAGCGCCACCGGCCAGTGCGCCGACGGTTGCACGGCCTCCAGCCACCTGAGGCCCGTCTCCTCCGCAGGTAGCGACACGGCAAGCCGCTGGCAGCGGCTCAGGATAGTCGCCGGCAGCCGTCCCAGGCCGTCAGCGACGAGCACGAGCAAGGCATCGCCCGGTGGCTCCTCGAGCGTCTTCAGGAGGCTCGCCGTGGCCGCCGTCGTCATCGCATTGGCCGGATCGATGACAGCCACCTTGCCCCTGCCCTCGTAACTCGTCAGGCAGAGCGAAGCAATGAGCTCACGGATCTGCTCGATACCGATGCTGCGCTTGTCCTCGGGTGGCGAAAGCCAGTGGATATCGGCGTGCTCGGGGATCGCGAGCGGATACTGCGGCAGCGAGTCGGCCGCCGCCAGGCCGAGTCGGCACCTGGCCAGCCAGGCGGCCGCACAGCGCTTGCCGCCGCCCGCGGGCCCGACCAGCAAAAGCGCGTGCGGCGGCCGCCCCTGGGCGGCGCTCGTCCGCCAGCTCTCCGCGACTGGTTGGAGCCAAGGAATATCCATTAATAACAATTGCCTATACTAATTTTTTAATGTGAATTACCACTAAATAGCCTGGCCAGCTCACGACCGATCTGTGCCTGAACCTGCTCCAGACCGAGGCTCGCGTCAATGACCGCGAAGCGTTCCGGCTC
>JBFHXJ010000007.1:0-67415 GCA_041598995.1 Woeseiaceae bacterium
GGCGCACGATCGGCACCGTGCCATAGCGCAAGCTATACATCTGATTGAGGCCGCAGGGCTCGAACAGCGATGGCATCAGGAACATATCACTGCCCGCCTCGATCAAGTGCGCCAGCTTGTTGCTATGGCCTTTGAAATAGCACACGCGACCCCGGAAATTACCCTGTAACCAGGTGAAGAACTGTTCGTACCGCGGCTCGCCGCTGCCGAGAATCGCCATCGCGAAGTTTCGTGATCGAAGTACGCGCGGCAGCACTTTTTCAATGAGATCGATGCCTTTTTGCGGTGTGAGTCGCGATACCATGCCGATCAGGGGTTTGTCTACCTTGTCACCGAGTCCCAGATCCTGCATCAATGCCCTCTTGTTTTGGCGCTTGCCTTCGAGATTCTTCGCAGAGTACGGGTACGGAATCAACTCGTCATGCTGCGGATCCCACAGATCATAATCGACGCCGTTGAGAATGCCGATCATGGATTCGCTTCTCGCCCTCAACAGTTCCTGCAATCCCATGCCGAAGTCCTCAGTCTGGATCTCTTGCGCGTAGGTTGGACTGACGGTTGTCAATACGCTGGCGTGCAGCACGCCGGTCTTTAGCAAATTAATCCTCCCTGCTTTGAGATCGTCCTGATGCAACTCGTGTTCACCTCCGTTCAGGCCAAGGTCACCGATGCGTTCCGCACCGAAAATACCCTGGTAACCAATGTTATGAATCGTCAATACCGTCCGCGCATTCGCAAACAAACGATCCCAGGCGTATACGGTTTTCAGGTACAGGGGTATCAGCGCGGTATGCCAGTCATGACAATGAAATATATCGGGTGCAAATCCGAGACGCTGGCAGATTTCGATGGCGGCCCGCGACAGCAGAATGAAACGATGGTGTTCATCGCTACCCGCCCCGTAGATGCCGTCACGATCGAACAGCTCCGGACAACGCAGGAAATAGATACGCTGCGACGTACGCGGAAGTAGCGCCTCATCAACCGAGTAACTGATGCGGCGGGACCCGAGGCGCATCGGAATGTTCTGCAGACTCCTCACCTGCGAAAATTCGAGCCCGCTCTTGCGGACTACACGATACTGCGGCAAAAGAACGCAAACGTCGTGACCGTGACGATCAAGATAGGCCGTTAATGCCGCGCAGACGTCGGCAAGGCCGCCGGTTTTGGCAAACGGAGCAAATTCGGAGCTGGCAAGACAGATTTTTATTGGGTTTTTCTTTGCCACGGTTTCGCCGGTAGCCTTAGACTTCAATGATGGTATTCTACTTGGGCAAATAGCAAACGTCGCCGACGTAGAACCAAATATGAACGTGTTGATGCTCTCACCCGGCTATCCGGCCGATATACCGGAATTTGTTCGCGGGCTTCGCGAGAACGGAGCCACCGTGTTCGGCGCCGGAGACCAGCATTTCGACAATCTGCCAGAACTGGTTCGGCGTTCCCTGAGCGACTATGTTCAGGTGCGCTCGCTGTGGGATGCCAACCAGACCGCTGCCGACCTCCGGGAAAAATTTCGTGGCCGCAATCTGGATCGCATCGAGTGCCTCTGGGAACCGGGGGTCATGCTGGCCGCAGAATTACGCAAGCACTTCGGCGTTCCGGGGCAGTCCATCGAGGAAGCGCACCGCTTTCGTGACAAGGAGGCGATGAAGCGTGCGCTGGACGATGCCGGCGTTCGCACGCCTCGACATGTCGCAGCCTCCAGCGTCGCCGCAGTCTGGGAGGCGGTCGAAGAAATCGGTTTTCCTGTGATATTGAAACCGATCGCCGGTGCGGGATCGGCCGATACGTACCGCGCGGACGAAAGAAACGATTTACGTGAAGTGCTGCCGCGCCTGCGACACATCCCGACCGTTTCCGTCGAGGAGTTCGTCGATGGCGAAGAATATACCTTCGACACGATTACCATCGCCGGCAAAATTGAATACTTCAACATAGCGTGGTACCGCCCTCGGCCGCTCATCGCACGCAGTAACGAATGGATCAGTCCACAGGTCATCGCATTACGCGATGTCGATCGCCCCGAATTGCGAGGCGGCATACGCATGGGCTACGACGTCATCGCGGCACTCGGTTTTCAGACCGGCTTCACGCACATGGAATGGTATCGCAAGGCCGACGGCGAGGTCGTATTCGGAGAGATTGGCGCTCGTCCTCCCGGTGCGCATCAGGTCGACCAGATGAAATATGCATGCGATTTCGATGTGTTCGGTGCGTGGGCACAGGCGGTCACGCGACAGCGGGTCGATGCCAGGATTCGTCGTCTTTACAACGTTGCAACTATCTACAAGCGGGCGCGCGGGGTCGGCAGAATTCGATCGGTCGAGGGGGCGGATGAGTTACAGCAGCGATTCGGTAAACACGTCGTATGGAACACGCTGCTGCCGCCGGGGACGCCAAGACGCGATTGGCGCAAGACGCTGGTATCCGATGGCTTCATCATGCTGCGGCATCCGAATTTGGGGACGACGCTAGAAATGGCCGATGCCGTCGGTTCGAAATTGCACCTCAACGCCGGCTGACGGTTCACGCGGGCGTCATCAGGCGTATTCGCCGAGATACTTGGGCAACATCTCGCGCCAGGTGTTCCAGTTATGGTGATAGTGCTTGCCCCAGGGATCGACCCGGTTCGGGATGCGCTTGTCACCAAGGACTTTTGCCATGCGCCATGACTCGCCGATATCTTCGTAGTCTCCCTCGCCGGTGGGCATCAGAATGAACCGCGTGCGCAGCAACTCCAGGATATCGCCTTCCAGCTTTGGCAAAAAATGTAATGGCGAGGAGAAATAGAAATCCTGGTTGAAGCGCCCTTCAAGATACTTCGACAGATCGTAAGTGCCGCTCATTGCAATAGCCATCTTGTATGCGTCGGGATGACGGCATACGGTTGCCACGGCATTGAAGGCTCCGATCGACGCGCCGGTCGCAATGATCTCGATCGTGTCCGAGCGGCAATCGCTGCGAATCGCCGGCGTTACCTCCTTATATATGTAAGCATCGAACCTGTTCTGCAGTTTTGAACAATACTCACCCGAGTGCTCGCCTGCTATCCACGCTCTTCCCGCAATGCTGTCGACAGAATAGACCTTGATGCGGCCTTGCTCGATCAGCGGTTGCAGCACGCGAATGAGATGAAACCGCTCGACCTCCTCGGCGTCACCGCCGGCGGTCGGATACAGCAGAACAGGCGTGCCGAAATTTCCCCAGCGCACGAGTTGCATCTCCTGCTCGACGTGTGGCGAACGCCACCGGCTGACCTCTTTGGCCATCATGCGGCGCGGCTGCTCTCCGCTGCTCGCCATGCCTGCACGCGATTCCAGAAGAGTTCCGTAAATTCGTCGATCTCGTGTTCGGGAAACAACGCCGCCACCTTTTGGCGAATCGCATCCTGGACTGTCTCGGTGCCGAAAAATTCGTGCGCAACCTGGTCGAGGTGTGGCAAATGCCGGTCACAGAATTCGAAGAACTCCTCCGAATCGAACCGAGCCTGGGCGATCTGCACGTATCCATCCAACTTTTCTTCGAACGACCGATCCGAATCGGCAATATCGAAATAGGCACGCCAATTCAGATCGGTCTTCATTCGTCGGCCGGTCGCAGCACAGAATATCGACCAGCGGAGATTCGCCTTGATGAGCCACGGAAAATGAAAATGTAGTGACGTCACCTGCGAATCCGGGCAAGCATTCGCGAAATCGATCGGGCTCCAGATGCCGTCACTTCGCATGGCCTCACATGAATTGAAATCCCAGCCAAAGAATGAATTGATCACCATCGTCATTCTCGCAAGGTGGCTCTCCTCGCTCGTCGACAGGAAGTCAGTATCCATGCGATAGCGATCATGCAGGGGTGCAGAAGGATCGTAGTTGACACAATGCCACTGAGGTCCGAGCCCGATGCAACGTACGAACATGTCGTGAGGGTGCACGCCTTTCTGCAGGTGCATGACACGGGTGCCACTGCTGTCGTAGGCCTCTCGAAGCGCATTTCCATCCTGGATTGCCGTGACACCGACCCATGCGCCACCATCATAAGGCTTCATAAAAAGTGGGTATCCGACCTTGTCGCCGATCTCCTGCAGATCGAACAACTTCGCGTATCGTTTCAGTGTCGGCTGCAAATCGGCGGATTCCGCATAGCTTTTGGGCGGAATGAGCCAGGTCTCGGGCACGGGAAAGCCAAGCCGCATCATCGCGCAATACGTCGTCTGTTTCTCCATCGATTGCAGCGACCACGGATTGTTAAACACATACAGGTCGTCGAGCAAAATGGCTTTCTTTATCCATTCCCTGGATGTGTGATACCAGTGCGTCAGCCTGTCGATGACGACATCATATTTGCATGGCTGGCGCAGGTTGAATGGCTCGATGTATATACGTTCAGATTCAAATGTGAGCGTATCGCCGCCGATTTTCAGTTCGAGGTCAAGATTCCTGAGCAGGGCCTCGTAGCATATCGGCCAGCAAATATCCGCGCCGAGTGACAGGCCGATTCGCAGTGTCTTTTTCGCCACGATAATTCCTTATTGTTGTCTTTTAACGAGAGTTCCCCTGCGCATGCCGCGGCTCTGCCATGAAGGTTATTCGTAAACCATCCATACCGGGCCCGGAAAAAGCCACGAGAGCCCATTGCGCAAACGGTCGCGCCAGTTCTCCCAGTTGTGTGCATCGCGCGCCTCTTCGAAACGAACATTGACTCCCGCGGCCTGCAACCGGGGAACGAGCGAGCGATTCTCGTAGATCAGCGATTCGTAGATACCGCAACTCATATATACCTTTGCCCCGGGCTGGCCCGGATTTTCCCGAAATTCGTTCATGAACCGGACCACCGGATTGAACACGGGACCCCGTTCGTGTGCCCCAAAGTCGGAAAACGCAAACGACCCCGACTGTAGCAGCAGGCAGCCGAATATGCCCGGGTTTCTCCATGCCGCGTGCAAGGAAGCCACGCCGCCGAGACTGGCGCCCATGATACCCCTGGCGCTGCTGTCATCCATGAGCGGATATTTCTCCGCAATCCGTGGCAGCAACTCCGTGACAACGAAATCCGCGTGTCGTTCGTTCGCTGTGTACTCCTTCGGGCGATCGCGTGACGTGATCAGGGCGACGATCAACGGTGGAATCTCGAGGCGGTGAATGAGATTGTCCAGCACCGTCTTCAACGCGGCAAATCGCAGATAATCGTCACCGTCATGCACCACCAGCAAGGGAAAACGCCGGTTCGGCTTGAACCGCGCGGGCAAGTAAACCTGTACCATGCGCCGCTCCCTGAAAGCCTTGCTGCGAAAACTAAAGTCTTCTAATGCGCCTTGACGACTTTCCTCGTCGTGCTCGGTCCAGTCCGGACGCTCGTATCCGTACCCCTGGCAAACCGAATTGGCGCCGAACGGATCGGGCGCTATGACCGGATTCAGCGGATCCAGCACGAGATCGCGCCGGTCATCGGCGACGATTTCAAATTTGTACTCGATGCGAGATCTTTCGGGGAGCTCGATCGTAATTGCCCAGAGGTCGGTTCCACTCAGGCGCTGCAGTGATTGCGCCGTATTGATGCCGGCGATCCAGCATCGCAGCAAAACCTGCTTGGCCTCGCCGCGATAGACGAAGGTAACATCCGTGCCGTCCACCAGCGGGAAACTCGCGTTTTCGATGAATTGGTCGATTTCCTCGGGCTTCGGCGCACCTTTGCGCACGAGATTTCGTAGAGCAGGATTCATAACCGGGATACCAGGCGCAAGCTACCGCTCCGCGCCAGTCGACGAACATTGTCCGCGGCGAGCAGGCGGCGGCCGTCGAACTGCAGCATCGAGCCGTTGTCGAGCGTCATGCAGACCGATGGTGCAAATCGCCGGCTCAGCAGGGCCACGCGAATCCTGTCCTGTGTCTTCAGACGGTGTTTCGCGTCCGGCAGAAACACGGTTCCTGCGACCAGTCCCAGGCCTTCATTGAAGATCTCCGCATCCCTGTACCCCTCCCGCGTGTTGTCGTGAAACAGCACGATGCGATCGGTCAGCACCATGGCCCCGGCCGACCATGCGACTATGTTTTTGTCTGTCAACGCGGGACCAAGATCGAACAGTTGCAAGCGGTTGAGGAGAATTGCGACATTGCCACCGGTGATCAGCACCGTCGCGCATCCTCCGAGTGACTCGATGATTTTGCGACGGTGATCGTCCAGCGCCGACGACGGCCTTTCATCAAGCCGCGATTTGAACTCCGCGTTGATGGCAGCGATCCGACGCAGGTGATGCCTGTCCAATGCGCGTTGCTGCGAGATCGCCTGTCGCTGTTCATGTCGCAGCAGCGCCGGGTCTGCTGTTTCCTGCAACAATTCGCGCGCCGCCTGCATGTACCGTGGCAATCTGATGCGGTACAGCCGTTGCAGTTCGATCAGTTTTTCCTGGCGTGCACGGTATTGGTCCTTGAGCCACGCGTCCTTCGCGAACAAATCCTCGGCACGATGGTACAACTGCAAATCGACGAGCGGGTTGTCGACAACTTCCTGGATGGCTTCGAGGTCGCCTTCGCCCTCCTGCCAGCCGGCGGAAATCACTGCGAGCCTGCCGCTGTCGTTCAGATCTTGGAGTGTCCTGCCGAGATTGATGTCGGGTCGTTGCGGGCCGAGCACGAATAAGGTAGCCATTGTCAGCCGAGTTCCACGCGAATCATTCGCACGATGCGCTTCAGCGCATCGTCGACGACCTCGGTATCGGGATGACGGACGATGATGTAGCCATCGCCCTCATAGCTGTCTGAGGGAAGCTGCTCTTCCTGTGGCAATTTTGCCTCGACCACGATGTCGCCGATCTCCCGTTGTGCGCGGTCGAGACCGGTTATGCGCTTCACGCGACCCGCGCCCTGCCCGCGTATATATGCGGCGCCGGTCGCATAGCGCCTCTCGGGCGGATCGAATTCGTCGAACACGATCAACCTCGGCCACACCTCGTAGAAATCCGTGTCGTGTGCATAAGAAAGCAGCGACGTGATCTGGGCGCCCGGCGGGCGAGCGCCCACCTCAGAAATCGCGATGCGACCATCCTTCAAGCGAAACCATTCCATGTGGCTCAAGCCTGTCTCCATGCCGAGCGCCTTGAGTCCGGCGAATGCGACGTCGACGATTGGCGTAAACTCCTTCCCGCTGACGTCACGCGGGAGCACGACACACCATTGTATCCACGCATTCTCGAGGACCTCTAACGGCGAGGGATCATAACGGGAAATCGAATACCAGACCGGTCGACCCGAAATCATGACGCTGTCGAAGGAATGCTCCTTGCCGGAAACGAACTCCTCTGCCAGCGTAGGCCGCGCCGGATCCGGCGGGAATCGTCGCAGGAAGGCCTCGAGATCGTGCGCACTCTCCAGTCGAAAAGTGCTTTTGCCACCGGCGCCTGCAGGCGGTTTTACCACGACCGGAAATCCCACCTCGGATGCGAACGCCATGGCGGCATCCTTGCCGGTGATGAGCGCATGTCGCGCGCAGGGCACACCGGCCTTTCGCAATACGGTCTTCATGCGCGACTTGTCGCGAAAGTTCCTTGCGGCTTCCACGCTCAATCCCGGCTTGCCCAGGCGTTCCCGGGCGATGGCCAGCGGTACCTGAAGCTGTTCGAGCGGTCCGAACAGGTGGCTTGCCGTACCCAGCTCCTGCTCCAGCCTCCGCGCACCGGCCACGATCTGCTCCGGATCGAGTCCGTCCGGTATGCGCCAGTGGCCCGCCAGTTGCCGGCGCAGCACCTCCGGCAGCCGGTCCGCCGGATCCTGGCTGATCAGTGACAGCCTCGTGCGTGGCAGCTTGGTCGCGCCTTCGATGAAACGGAGGGTCGCCGGCATGAAAAACGGCGCAACGAAGATTACGTGCTGTGTCATGGCCTATTAGGAAACCAATTCCGTGGTCGCGTGGCAAGCAGTACGGAGCTGACGGCACACAATCTATTGTGGCACTCTCGTTCCGGAACCGGACTCGAGGCCATCGCCTGCCAGCAAATACGCCACAGATGCAGCACCTGAAGGATATTCCCGCGTTGCCGGCACGGCAGGCCGGCGTCTGCCTGCACCTGACTTCGTTGCCGGGCGAGCATGGCATTGGCGAGATCGGCAGAAGCGCCAGGCATTTCATCGACATGCTGGCATCAATGAACGTCGGCGTATGGCAGTTCCTGCCAACGGGACCGACCGGTTACGGTGATTCGCCCTACCAGGGACTGTCGACTTTCGCCGGTAACGAGTTGCTGATCGATACCGGTGATCTCGTGCAATTGAATCTCCTGCCGCGCGATGCCGTGAAACGGCTGTACCGCTTGCCACGTCGAGCGGTCGATTACGGCAGGCTCATTCCGCTAAAGCATGCGCTGCTGGCAACCGCCACGGCCGCATTCGAGTCCATCGCGGCTGCAACTATGAGATCGAATTTCGAGGATTTCTTGGAACAAAACGATGCGGCATGGCTACACGATTACGCCATGTTTCGCGTCTTGAAAAACATGCACGATGGCAAGCCGTGGCCGCAATGGGAACGATCCTACGCCCGCCGCCAGCCCGCAGCGCTCAAGAAGCTCGAAAACGATGCGCGGGCGGAAATGCGATCCTGGAAAGTGCGTCAATTCTTTTTTGCGCGTCAGTGGCAGGAGCTGCGGAAATACGCCTCGATGCGCGGCGTGCGATTGTTCGGCGATATGCCGATGTACATCGCGCTCGACAGCGCCGACGCCTGGTCGCATCCGGAAATTCTTCGCATCAATCGCGCCGGCAAAATGAAGTATATCGCGGGCGTTCCTCCGGACTATTTCAGTCGCAGCGGTCAGCTATGGGGCAACCCGGTGTATGACTGGGATCGCCAGGCTGCGGACGGATATTCGTGGTGGCGCGCCAGGCTGCGACACGCGCTCGCGCAATTCGACCTGGTCAGGATCGACCATTTTCGCGGCTTCGAGTCGTACTGGGCCGTCCCGGCAAGCGCCAGGACTGCGCGGCGGGGCCGCTGGCAGCGCGGTCCGCGCGAAGCGCTGTTCGATGCGTTACGCAAATCCATACCCTGCCCGCCGATCGTCGCCGAGGATCTCGGCATATTGACACCGGAAGTCGAAGCTCTGAGGAAGCGCTACGATTTCCCGGGCATGCGAGTGCTGCAATTCGAAGTGACAAGAAAGGATTTCGACCTCGGCGATATTCCCGAGAACTGCGTTTGCTATACGGGCACGCACGATAACGACACGACGCGCGGCTGGTTCGAGGCAGGTTGCGGCGTGCGACGCGGCAAAACAAAGATCAGGAATACGAAACAAGCGGTACTCGGTATTACCGGCGGAACCGCCCGGACAGTTGCCATCGATCTCGTCGCCCTTGCCTTCCGAAGCAGGGCCAAGCTCGCGATCGCCCCGATGCAGGATGTTCTCGGCCTCGGCACGAAGGCCAGATTGAATACGCCCGGCACGAGCAAGGATAACTGGCGCTGGCGCCTTTCCGCGCACCAGCTGACCACGAAGGTACGTGCGACCGTGCAGGAACTCGCCAGGGCAACCGGCCGCGCGGCAGGGGGCTGAGCGGCCGGCGGACACCCCCTATACGACTCAGGATCGGGTTACACTGCAAGCTTTGCCGCCAGCTGACACCAAGAGACAATGGCATCGAACAACCCCAGCGATTATGGCCGTTACGTCAGCCGCTTTACACGCGAAACACTTGCCCTGATCCTTGCCGGCGGTCGGGGCTCACGCTTGTATGAACTGACGAAGTGGCGCGCCAAACCGTCGCTGTACTTCGGCGGCAAGTTCCGCATCATCGACTTCGCGCTGTCGAACTGCCTCAACTCCGGCGTCAGGCGCATCGGCGTGCTTACGCAGTACAAGGCACATTCGCTGATTCGCCACCTGGTGCGCGGCTGGTCCTGGTTCGAAGCCGGCAACCGCGAGTTCGTCGAAATCCTGCCTGCATCGCAACGCGTCGGCGGCGAGTGGTATCAGGGAACCGCCGACGCGATCTATCAAAACCTCGACATCATCCGCACTCATGAGCCGCGCCTGGTATTGATTCTCGCCGGGGATCATGTTTACAAGATGGATTACGGTCAACTGCTCGTCGCGCACATGGAAAAAGAAGCGGATATGACCGTGTGTTGCATGGAGGTACCGGTCGGCGAGGCCGCCGGGGCACTCGGCGTAATGACGGTCGACGAAGAAGGCCGAGTTATTGCCTTCGATGAAAAACCCGAAGAGCCGACGCCGATCCCGGGCAAGCCAGACCTATGCCTCGCATCCATGGGCAATTATGTCTTCAACACCGGATTTCTTTACGAGCAGGTCATCAAGGATGCCGATACACCCGACAGCCAGCACGATTTCGGGCGCAATGTCATCCCGTCGATCATCGACAAGTACCAGGTCTACGCCTACCCGTTTCGTGATCCTGGCTCGACGGAGCAGGCTTACTGGCGGGACGTGGGAACGCTCGATGCATTCTGGGAGGCCAACATGGAACTGGTTTCGGTAACGCCGCAACTCAACCTCTACGACAACGTCTGGCCGATCTTCACGCACCAGCGTCAGGCGCCACCGGCGAAGTTCGTCTTCGACGAAACCGAGCGCCGCGGCATTGCCGTCGACTCGATGGTGTCGGGTGGCTGCGTGATTTCCGGCGCACTCGTCAAGAGATCGTTGCTGTTTTCCCATTGCCGGGTCGAGTCCTACAGCAAGGTCGAACATTCAGTCGTATTGCCCGAGGTCGACATCGGCCAGCGTTGTCACTTACGCCGTTGCATCATCGATCGTGGCGCGAGGATTAAAGACAACGACGTCATCGGCATGGACCCGGATGCCGACAGGGAGCGCGGCTTTCGCGTCACCGAAAGCGGCCTGACGCTGGTGACGCCGGACATGCTTGGCCAGGACCTGCACTTTACGCGTTAATCGGCGAGCTTTGATAAAGATGCGTGATGAGCTGGCCGCGGACCGCGCCGAGAATGCGAAAGCATTCGAAGCGCTGACGCGTGGACACAATCGTAATCCATTCGCGTTGCTCGGCATTCATCACCGGGGAAAAATGCGCATCGTCAGAACCTTCCAGCCACAAGCCGAATCCGTGACCTTGCTCGACACGAACTCGAATACCTCCTCTCCGATGCAGCGCGTCCATGACGAGGGCGTATTTGCAGCGTTACTGGCAACAGGTACGAAGCATTATCGGCTGCGAGTCGCATCGAGAGGCGGGCAGGTGATAGATCTCGAGGATCCGTACCGCTTCTCCTCCTCACTCGGAGAGACCGATCTGTACCTGCTCGGTGAGGGCTCACATGAGCAGATCTATGCAACGCTCGGTGCGCACTGTATCGAGCAGGACGGCATTGCAGGCACCCGCTTTGCCGTGTGGGCGCCTGCCGCACATCGTGTCAGCGTGGTTGGCGACTTCAATGACTGGGACGGCAGACGGCACGTGATGCGTCATCATCCGGGAAACGGCACCTGGGATATATTCATCCCGGGCGTCGGCCGTGGTGCGCTGTACAAGTTTGAGCTGCTCGACGCCCAACGTAGGCTCCTGCCGCTGAAAACGGATCCGCTCGCTCATTACTACGAGCCGCCGCCCGGCAATGCGGCAATCGTATACCAAAGCGATTACCGATGGGCCGACGAAGACTGGATGAAAGACCGGGCCCGGGGAAACCCGCTCGAGCGTGCCGTCAGCATTTATGAAGTCCACCTTGGATCCTGGCGTCGCGGGGACGGTAATCGTTTTCTCAACTATCGCGAACTGGCCGAGCAACTGATCGGATATGTGCGAGAAATGGGTTTCACGCACATCGAATTGCTGCCGGTCAGCGAGCACCCATTCGACGGTTCATGGGGATATCAGCCGATCGGTCTTTATGCACCCACGCAACGATTCGGGACTCCGGACGACTTTCGGTATTTCGTCGATCAGTGTCACCAATCGGGCATTGGCGTCATCATCGACTGGGTACCGGCACACTTTCCGCGCGATGAGCACGGGCTCGTGCGCTTCGACGGTACTGCATTGTACGAGCACGAGGACCCACGCAGGGGCGAGCACGCCGACTGGGGCACGCTCGTTTTCAATTACGGCAGGCGCGAGGTAGTCAATTATCTTCTCGGCAGCGCGTTGTACTGGGTCAGCGAATTTCACATCGACGGGCTACGCGTCGATGCAGTCGCTTCGATGTTGTACCTCGATTACTCGAAACAGGACGGTGACTGGTTGCCGAACGAATTCGGTGGCAACGAAAATTTCGAAGCGGTAGATTTCCTGCGGCGCTTCAATACGGCTATTCACGCGAGGGGCGCAATATCATTTGCCGAGGAGTCGACGACCTGGCCGGGCGTATCACACCCCGTTGACCATGGTGGCCTCGGATTCACTTACAAGTGGAACATGGGCTGGATGAACGATTCGCTCAAGTACATGGCCGAGGAACCGATTAACAGAAAATATCACCACGACAGGATCACTTTCGGCTTGACCTATGCATTCACCGAAAACTTCATTCTGCCCCTGTCGCACGACGAGGTGGTCCACGGGAAACAGTCATTGCTCCGCAAGATGCCCGGCGATGAATGGCAGGCGATCGCGAACCTGCGCGCGTATTTAGCCGCGATGTATTGCTACCCCGGCAAGAAACTCCTGTTTATGGGCGGTGAATTCGCGCAAATGCGCGAGTGGAGCCACGAACGTGCGCTCGACTGGGAGCTTCTGGAGGGCGCAATGCACGAGGGCGTGCAGCGGCTCGTCCGTGACCTGAATCACCTGTATAGCGCCAGGTCGGCCTTGCATGCACTCGACTGCAGTTGGGAGGGCTTCGAGTGGATTGACTGCGAAGACCGCGACCACAGCGTTTACTGCTGGCTGCGGAGGGACCGGGATGGCAATTATGTGGTTTGTGTTGCAAATTTCACGCCGGTTGTCCGTTACGATTACCGATTCGGACTGCCGGCGGGCGGATCGCACAAAGAGCTGATCAATACTGATGCCGCTGACTATGGGGGCAGCAACGTAGGCAACATGGGCAAGATCAAGGCTTCGAACCAAGGCTGGCATGGCCGGCCGTATTCCCTGCAATTGACCTTGCCGCCTCTTGCAACACTCGTGCTGGCGCCATCCACAAAAAGAAGCAGCAGCGTGACGGAGACCGACTGATGGCGACCCGTTCTGATGACACCGGGGGCATCGGCGACATCGAATTGTTGCAAGGACCGGCGCTGCCAATGACGGCAGACGCGGTGTTGCAGGACTTTACGCATTACTTTGTGCGCATGCTCGGGCGGCGCACGATACGGGCGAATTCCCCATTCCTGTACCAGGCGCTCGTGTACGCGGCGCGTGACCGGTTGATGGAACGCTGGGCGCAAACCCGCATTGCCTCGCAACGCGGCCGCATGCGTCAGGTCTCCTATCTGTCGCTGGAATTCCTGATGGGTCGCCTGCTGCGCAATGCGCTCCTGGCGCTCGGCATCGAAAACGAGACGCGTGAGGCACTCGGTCGGCTCGGGCTCGAACTCGCTGACGTCTGTGAACTGGAAACTGACGCAGGCCTGGGTAACGGTGGCCTCGGGCGACTGGCCGCCTGCTTTCTTGACAGCTGCGCGACGCTCGGCCTTCCCGTCATCGGTTATGGCATCCGCTACCGATACGGCATGTTCCACCAACGCATCGAAGACGGGCGGCAAATCGAGGAGCCAGATGCCTGGCTGCGCGAGGGTTTTCCCTGGGAGATCGAACGCATCGAGTTCGCGCAAACCGTGAAGTTTGGCGGAAACACGATCAGCGAAACAGATAGCGACGGAAATGTCAGACACCGGTGGGTCGATACGCATGACGTGCTTGCCATTCCCTTCGATGTGCCGATTCCCGGCTACCGCAATGGCATCGTCAATACGCTCAGGCTGTGGTCGGCAGACGCGACCGATCAGTTCGACCTCGACGAGTTCAATGCGGGCAGTTACTCCGACGCGGTCGCCGCAAAAAACGCGGCCGAAACCATCACGATGGTGCTTTATCCCAACGACGCGACGGAATCCGGCAAGGAGCTGCGGCTTCGCCAGCAATATTTTCTGGCATCGGCGAGCTTGCAGGACGTGTTGCGCCGCTGGATATCGCGCTACGGCGACAACTTCGACGCATTCGCAACCAAACACTGTTTCCAGCTCAACGATACGCATCCGGCGATAGCGGTTGCCGAGCTGATGCGCCTCCTGACGGACGTCCATGGTGTCGGCTGGGATCGTGCCTGGGATATCACACGCCAGACGATGGCGTACACGAACCATACGCTGCTTCCCGAAGCGCTGGAGCATTGGCCGGTCGATATGATACGTCGCCTGTTGCCGCGCATCCTGGAGATCATTTTCAGGATCAATTCGGAATTTCTCGCGGAGGTACGAGAGCGCTGGCCCGATGACACCGAGCGAGCTGCTCGCATGTCACTGATACATGAGGACGGCGTCTCATCGGTTCGCATGGCCAACCTGGCCATCGTCGGCAGTTTCTCGGTCAACGGTGTCGCAGAACTGCACTCGAAACTGTTGCGTGAAGGGCTGTTTCGCGACTTTGCCGAACTGTGGCCACAGAAATTCAACAACAAGACAAATGGTGTCACACAACGGCGCTGGCTGGTGGGCTGCAATCCGAAGCTCGCTGAACTCATCAACGACGCCATCGGCGACAAATGGATCACGGATCTCGGCGAGCTCGAGCGCCTCAAGGAATACATCGGCAACCGCGACTTCGAAAAACGCTGGCGCGAGGTGAAACTCGCCAACAAAGCTCGTCTAGGTAGGGAAATCGATCGACGATCGGCGATCTCGATCGACACGACAATGATGTTCGACGTGCAGGTCAAGCGTATTCACGAGTACAAGCGCCAGCTCCTGAATCTGCTGCACGTCATTCACCTGTATGACCGGATCTTGCGTGGCGAGGCGAATGACCTGATACCGCGCGCGATCATCATTGGCGGCAAGGCGGCACCCGGTTACGTCATGGCCAAGAACATCATCAAATGTATCAACGACGTGTCCCGCGTAATCCTTACCGATCCGGCAACTTCGGACAAGCTGCGGCTCGTCTTTTTTCCTGACTACAACGTCTCCGCCATGGAAATCATCTGTCCTGCCGCCGAGCTGTCTGAGCAGATTTCCACCGCCGGGAAGGAAGCGTCCGGAACCGGCAATATGAAGCTCATGATGAACGGCGCGATCACGATTGGCACGCTGGACGGCGCCAACATCGAAATCCTCGAGGCGCTGGGTAACGAAAGCTTTTTCCTGTTTGGCCTGAACGTCAATGATATTGGCGAAATGCGGACGAACTATCAGCCGGAAACAATTGTCGAAGGGGATCGCGACCTGGCGCGCGTCATCGCGCTGTTGCAGGACAAGACGTTCAGATACAGCGATTCCGACGCATTCGACAGCATCCTGAACTCGATACTCTCTCCAACCGACCCATGGATGACGGCGGCGGACTTCAGGAGTTACGTCGATGCACAGCGGCGCGCCAACGAATGCTACAGGGACATCGACCGCTGGACGGCCATGAGCATTCACAATGCGGCGGCTTCCGGCCGGTTTTCCACGGACCGCACCATGCATCAATACAACGCGGATATCTGGCACCTCGAGCCGATCGATCTGGATCCAACATGATCGAAACAGGGCGCCCCGCCCCGCTCGGCGCGACCTGGGACGGTGCCGGCGTCAATTTCGCGATTTATTCATCGGCCGCGGAACGCATCGAGCTGTGTCTGTTTGATGCAGCACTTCGCGAGTCGGGCCGCTATGAATTGAAAGGTTGCAGCGACGACGTGTGGCACGCTTACGTCCCCGGCTGCGGGCCTGGCCAGGCCTATGGTTACCGCGTGCATGGCACCTACGATCCTCACGACGGACTGCGTTGCAACCCGAACAAGCTGCTCATCGATCCCTATGCACGTCAGCTGTGTGGCGAATTCACCTGGGCGCCGGCGGTGTTCGATTTCGTGAACGATGCGAAATCCAAAAAAATGCGGCACAACCATGCCGACAGTGCCGAATTCGTGCCGAAATGCGTCGTCGTTGGTAACGCTACCGTGGAACGCGCAGTCAGGCCGCGCATACCCTGGCCCGAGACGATCATTTACGAGGCCAACGTCAGGGGCTACACGATGCATCATCCGGAACTCAAGGAAGCGGAACGCGGTCGCCTTCGCGGCATGTGCAACGGTGCCATCCTCGAATACCTGAAAGCGCTCGGCATTACGTCGATCGAGCTCATGCCGGTGCACGCATTCATCGACGAATACCATCTACACCACCGCGGCCTGCGTAACCTCTGGGGATACAACAGCATCAATTTTTTCACGCCGGCCCAGCGCTACCTGGGCGACGACGATATCCATGCTTTTCGCGAGATGGTCGATGCGATTCACGACGCAGGTATCGAGGTCATCCTCGACGTGGCGTTCAATCATACTGGCGAAGGCGATCGGCTGGGGCCGACGTTGAGCTTTCGCGGCATCGACAACCTGGCCTACTACCGGACGACCAGCGACGACCCCGGGGAGTACGTCAACGACACGGGGTGCGGCAACACGATCAATGTTGATCATCCCGTGGTTCGTGCCCTCATTGTCGACAGCCTGCGATACTGGGCGACGGACATGGGCGTCGACGGCTTTCGCTTCGATCTCGCCACCGTGCTGGGCCGCAACGAGCATGATTTCAGCAGCAATCATCCAATGCTCGAGGCGATAGGCGGCGACCCTGCCCTGCAGGGCGTGAAACTCATCGCGGAGCCCTGGGACCCCGGCCCGGGCGGTTATCGACTCGGCAGCTTTCCGGCGAAGTGGGCCGAATGGAACGACCGCTTCCGCGATGCCGTACGGCGATTCTGGCGCGGCGATCAGAATTCGGCTGCCGAGTTTGCGCAGCGCCTGCACGGTTCGTCGGACCTGTTCGAACAAAGCGGTCGCAAGCCATCTGCAAGCATCAATTTCGTGACCAGCCACGACGGCTTTACGCTCGCGGACCTCGTCAGTTACGAGCGGCGCCACAACGAGGCCAATGGCGAACACAACCGCGACGGACACGCAGAGAATTACAGTTGTAATTATGGCCTCGAAGGCGATTCCAATGACCCGGAGATCATCGCGATCAGGCGGCGGCAGCGCCTAAACATGCTGGCGACGCTGTTACTGTCGCAGGGCACGCCGATGCTGCTCGCCGGCGACGAGCTCGGCAACTCCCAGCGCGGCAACAATAATGCCTACGCGCAGGACAATGCGATCGGCTGGCTCGACTGGGCCGGCGCGACGGAAGATTCAGAATTTCTCGATCTCGTGCGCGCGCTGATAAGGCTGCGCCGGGAAACGCCGTTACTGCGCCAGGCGGAGTTCGTTCACGAGAAACCCGGCAGCGACGCTCCAAACGGCATCGACTGGATGCACCCGGACGGCACGACCCTGGCGGAGGCGGACTGGCCACACGCTCGAGCATTTACGGTCGTCTTGTCCGGCCGCCGAGGCTCCGCGGCCTCGACGAGCAGTCATGTCGCGATTTTCCTCAACGGGTCCGACCGGGAACTGGAGTTCCGGATTCCCGGAGGCAGGTACGGCAATGCGTGGCAGGCCGCATTCTCGAGTGCCGGCGAGCCATGCCGGACGACGGCTCGGAATAGCTGGTCTGTGAAGGACTTGAGCATCGTTTGTCTGCGGAATCACGGGCCGGATTGAGATCGGTGCGGCCGAGGCCCAGGATGCCAACATAAAAAGAGGCCTTATGGCCTCTTTTTATGTTGTTACCCCGGACAGGATTGATGCCGCACATCCCTGTGCGGCACCACTGCGCGGCGCGCTGCGCGCTTCCAAAACGGCAATCCTGCCGTTTTGTCGAACGAAGGTTCCAATCCTTAGCCCGAACTTCCACAACAAAAACGGGGCCAAAGGCCCCGTTTTTGTTGTGGTACCCCGGACAGGATTCGAACCTGTGACCCCCAGATTAGGAATCTGGTGCTCTATCCAGCTGAGCTACCGGGGCTTATTTACGGCGGTGATTTTAGCAGAAGCGTGATCGATATCTTCGACGGCTTCAATCGCAATATTCGTGGTCGAGGGGTGTTCTTGTCTGCATGACGGCAGGTAGAATTGCAATGAGACAACAAACAAGATGTAACAAGTGACGCAAGCTCTGTTTCCTGAGAGGGGGGATGACGAGAATGCTCAAGCCCGGAAGTCTCGCGCCGGAATTTATTCTCTCCGATGAAAACGGCGCCGAGGTTGCATTAAGCAAACTGCTGCGCGACGGACCCATCATTCTGTATTTCTACCCGGCCGACTTCACGCCGGGATGCACCAAAGAGGCATGCGCGATCCGCGACATACACGACGACATTCTGTCGGCAGGACTCCGCGTCTACGGCGTCAGCCCGCAAGACGCAGAGAGTCACGCCAGGTTCAAGGAGCAACACGAGCTGCCGTTTTCGCTCATTTGTGATCCGGAAAAAGTCGCGGTAAAGATGTATGACGTCGATGGCCCGTTCGGCAAAGGCGTCAGACGCGTGACCTATCTCGTCTCGCAAAATCAGAAGATACAGGATGCCGTCAAGGCGGATATCAACATCAGCAAACACAAGGCGTTCATCGAGAAAGCCATCGTGTTACGGGAGTCTGCCGGACTCAGCGGTGGCGGTGCTGCCGACACCGCCTGAGGTAATCCGTTCGGGTTACTCGCCGGATATCGTGAGCAAGACCTTGCGCTGATGCGGGGAGGTTCGGTGCTCCCAAAGGTAGATCCCCTGCCAGGTGCCGAGCGCGCATTTGCCATCGCTGACCGGCACGTTGAGATCGGTCTGTGTCAGTATGCTCCTGACATGCGCCGGCATGTCGTCCGGCCCCTCGGCGGTATGTGTGAACATCGGATCGCCGTCTGGCACATGCCTTGCCATAAAAGCCTCGAGGTCCCGCATCACTGCCGGGTCGGCGTTCTCGCAGATCATCAGCGACGCGCTCGTGTGACGTATGAAGACATGACACATGCCGGTGCGGATCCCTGAGGATCTGACGGCTTGCTGGATCTGCCGACTCAGATCATAGGTCCCCCTGCCGCCGGTCGAAATCCTGATTTCCTCTTGCCTGATCATGGCGGGCCGCTGCCCCTGGCGCCCTTGCTACTTCGTGACTTTCATGCCCTTGTCGTCTTCGCTCGCCGGTTCGCCCGTGTAGGGCTCGCCGTAGCGCAGCCGAATCGTCTTCGTCTTGCCGAACCACGGAATGGAAATAATATAGATGTTGTCGTACTCATCATCGGCGATGGGCGGCACCTTCTTGCTCGCGCCGAGGTCGGCGATCATCTTTGGCACAGTATTGCTGTGCCCGACGACCAGGATAATCTTGCCTTTGTGATCCTTGACCATCTTGTCGACGATCGGTTCGAAGTCTTCCGTTGACTCGTAGATATTGATCGGCAGATTCAGCGCTTCGGCAATCGGTTGCACGGTTTCCTTGGTACGACGGGTCGCCGTCGAATAAATCGCGTCGACGCCGGCGACCACGTCGGCGTCGACGAGCTGCCGCGCAAGCTCGGCGGCGCGCCGCTGCCCCGCCAGGGTCAGGCCCGGATCATTCTCGGACGGCCCCGCCCGTTCCGCATGACGCACGAAAATCATCGTGGTGGTCGCCTGCGACTCGAAGAACCAGGCGAGGCCAACCGCAATGGCGGTGTAGATGACGATGGCAAGAATGCGCCGACGGCGCCGCCGCCTGCGGCGGTCTTTGTCTGTCATCGCATTTGCCATGAGGCGCGAGCTTACGGTGTTTCAGCGCGTTTGACTACGGCTCAATCGCCGGGCTTCTGCGCCTTGTCGTGGGTGATGACGCGGAACTCTCCCTCGATGATCTCGGCCGTCTCGCTCGCCGTATAGCGCTGATTCATATGGCTTTTTTTCCCGGTACGGAATTTGCGATTCAACCACCAGACGCGCACGCCGATGACGGCTGCCAGGACAATAGCCGCGGTGAGCAGCGCGACGAAAGCCACCACGCCGACGACGAATGACACGACGATCACCAGTATGCCGACGATGATGACGAGCGCGTTTGCCAGCGGATTGCTGGCCGGGAACTGCTTGTGTCTCAAGTGCTGGATCATGTCACGCGCTTGCCTATGGGCGGCGGCTGTAAAAACCCTCGAACCATGGCGTCCAGGTTTCGCCGTCGTCATTCGACTGCTCGAAGTACTGCCTGACGCGCCCGTCGGGTAGTGGCGTCCAGAGGCCGCGAAACGCTGCCGTTGTGCCGTTCGCCACATAGTGAATATAGCCCTCGAGCGCCATGCCGTCATCCCTCAGTCCACCACGAATGACGATCTGGCTGCCAGCCGCGGCATTCCATACCTGTACCCATTCACCGCTCGACTTGTCGAAATAGTTGATGCTCATGCCGGTGCCGCCGCTGGCACCAATCCAGCGTTCAGTGATCACGCAACCACGTTCAGCCGGTTCGATGACGTTCGTTCCGGCATAAGTTCCGTTCGCGAGATGCACATCCCACTCGCCGATCCAGAAATCGAAATCGCGAAAGCCTTCCTGGTGCTCACAGGGAAACGCCTGCACCGACATCTCCGCGACGAGTTCATCATAATCTTCGCGCCCTGCCATCGAGTTGATGAGCGGATCATTCAGCAGCACGCTGACACCCGTGAATCCACTGGCGAACACGTCCCTCAGTTCGGCCGTCGCGGCGTCCGGTTCATCGCTGATAACGAGAATGCGGGCTTTCTCGAGCGACGCCAGAACGGGCGACAGTCCGTAGCCTGACGCGATGTCGAGTGAATTCCCGGCAATCTCGAGTTCTCCCGCTTCGCGTGCAGCGGCGGCCAGGTCGAACCACTCCTGCGGATCCTCACTGCCCGCCTTCTCGAGCCTCGCGAACTCGCTCGAGACAGACTTCGCATCCATAGCGATCGAGTCGAAATAGATGAGCGGGCCGGCGGCGATCGCCAGCACGATGACGCCTATCGTCAGGGTGATCGGGGATTTCACGGCATCTCTCTGCAATTCGTGGTTGATCCGGGGCCGGATGTGTAATGAGACCCACGGAATCTCCCATGGTTCGCCGCAGTCACGGTTGAATCCGCGGCGCCCGGCGCGCAAAATGCGCCCGCACAATCCCGGAGAGGTGGCAGAGCGGTTGACAAATCGTCAGGACGGACGATTTGGACGCGCGAAGCGCGCCCGAAGGGCGAGCGCCACGGACGGCGCGAGTCAATGCACTGGTCGCGTTGGATCGAAGGCACAATGTCGGAGAGGTGGCAGAGCGGTTGAATGCACTGGTCTTGAAAACCAGCAAGGGTTAATAGCCCTTCGTGGGTTCGAATCCCACCCTCTCCGCCAGTAGAACAAACGGGCCCCTTGCAGGCACGGTTGATCTAGTCGCCGGCTGTGGTGGAGGAGGAGAACCCTTGTTCGACTCGCGCAAGGCTGCAGGCCTATTCGAGTCCGTGCCGTCGGACGCGGAGCGAGCACCGCGTCCTTTTTGCTATACGTCGTCGACAGAAATATCCCATGCCTGACAGCGCTTCAATCGGCCCAACGGATCCGCGGGCTCGCCTGTCGTCTGTCGATGCTGTGCGCGGATTCGCATTGTTCGGCGTACTGCTCGTCAACATGTACAACTTCGGCGCTTATTCCGATGAGTGGACCGGGTTAGGCGATCGCATCGCATTCTCTGTGATGCATGCCGTATTCGAGACGAAGTCATGGCGCCTGTTTTCGTTCCTGTTCGGGTTCGGATTTGCACTGCAAATGATCAAGCTGCAAAGGAAGCCGGATGCTTCGATGTGGTTTTACCTCCGGCGATTGCTGATCTTGTTCATTTTCGGCATGGGACATGCCTTGTTCTACGACGGCGACATATTGATGGAATATTCGATGCTCGGACTCGTTCTGATTGCGTTTTATAAGGTGCCGAAACCCGCCCTGCCCTTATTGGCCATCCTGCTGCTGTCGGCATTTCCACTCGGAAATCTGTATGTCTCTGCAAATATGGAGCAACCGTTTGCAGAAGATGAACAAAACCTCACGCTGACCGAACGGCGAGACGGCCATCCGTACCTGGGTGACATCACTGATGTATTCAAAGCGAACGCTCCGGCTATTCCGCCACATATCTGGTCAAATCTGCATGGGCCGGAGGCCAGCCTGGCGATATTTGCGATGTTTTTGCTCGGTCTCTATGCGGGGCGCGCCCGGATTCTGCACGATGTCGAGCAACATCTGCCGCTGATTCGCAAGGTCTTTACCTGGGGTATCGGACTCGGAGCCGCGTCTGCGATGACCGAATGGGTTCTGAGCCGACATTTCGGTTATGCCGTATTCCGCCAAAACACGGCTTCGATTCAAGTCCAGCTACTCGGCGACATCCTCTTCGCCTATGGCTCGACCATGCTGGCTTTGGGTTATGGCGCCGGGATCGTGCTCCTGATGCGAAAAGGAATATGGAAGAATGCGCTTGGAGTTCTGCAGCGTATGGGCAGAATGGCGTTGACGGTCTACCTGTCAGGCACGCTGCTATTTACATTGCTGTTTTATGGCTACGGATTCGGGCAGTTATTTCTGATTGGTCCGGCAAAGACGTCTGCCCTCGCCATCCTGTTCTTTTCGATGCAGGCGGTATTTTGTACCTGGTGGTTAAAGCATTTTCGCTTCGGACCGATAGAATGGATTTGGCGCTGCTTGACCTATGGAAAGGTTGCCCCGCTCCGCCCGAAAGAAGCTCCGTCGTAGCGATATTACAGGTCGGTTCTCCTGACCCTTGCCTGTAAGTCGGACAGGCGTTTCACAAGAACGGCGTGCTCGTGCTCGCCGTGGCCACTGCGGACATACAGCTCCGCTGCCTTGCACGCATCCTGCAGCAGGCGATTACGCTTTCGCATATGCACCAGCAGCTGCGCCAACTTGGCGTATTCCTCACCACGGTCCACGGATTTTTCGGCTTCACGCAGGGCGTCGGTGATCTCGTTGTCGTCCGGCTCGCGCGTGGAATCCGCTGGTGTGCGCGTCTCGATGCTGCCATCGCCGGTCGGAATCTGGTGCAACAGGTGATCGATGAGATCGCTCGAAGTCACGATTCCGACCAAAACCTGGTCCGGATCGACGATGGGTAATGCATGAAATCCACCATTGGACAGTTTTTTTGCCGCATCGCGAAGGTTTGCCCGAGAATCCAGAACCACCGGATTCGTGGTCATGATCTGGCTGACGGTCACATCGTTCAGCGATTCGGATTCCTTATCAAACAAGTGAGTCTTCAAGAGATCGGCCGATGATACGATCCCGACGACCTTGTTGTCCTCGACAACCGGCAAATGATGGATGTCGCCCGAGCCGAGTAATGACTCCGCCGCGCTCGCCGGATCGTCGGGTCCGACCGTTGACGGGTCCGTCGTCATGATTCGTTGGATGGGCACGTCTCGCATAGCTTGAGCCACACGCGTATTTCCGCGATATTCCTGCCGGCGCATTGATTATCCCCTTTTTCGCTGTCCGTTCCTGTGAGCCAGCGCAAGTTCCGGCCCGGCAGAAATAGGGGTTTTTACTGATGTGTCGCGCTGCGGCACCGGCACGGCCTGCCGGACAGGTGGGACTAGCGCACGCTGGCGCCGGTGCCACCGAGCGACATCATGGCGCCGATCAGATAGCCGAGATCGTAAATGGTGCCGGCATTTGGAAACGCGTAGATGCGTACATCACCGAAAAAACTGCCTATCATGCTGAACACTATAAGAAACCCGTGCACCAGGCCCATCCAGAATCCGGGCGGATCGATCCCTGATGGCACTGGTTGCGTGGCGCAGCCGATCGCGCCCGCGGCGATGACCATCAGCAGTATCGATCTGTGCCTTGCCAAGAATGCCTTCATTTGGAAACCCCGTTACAGCCCTCTGATCGCACGTCGCGCCTGAAAAGTCGTCACCATGAGCATGATTGCCGCGAACAGCAGAACGGGCGACGAATAGACGCCCGGTGCGAATTCCTGCAGATTGCGTTCGCCAGCATCAACGCGCCAAGAAAATACGACAAACCTCCAAGCCACCGTTCGCCGCGAGCCACGAGCGACGTCAGCGCGAATATTATGATGATCAATGTAACGAGGCCGCGAAGCCAGGTAGCAAACTCGAATGTCGGGAACGGTACCCACGCGTAAGTTTTTCTTACAAAAAAGGATAATCGAATTGTAAAATAACAGAAAACCGGTTACCGCTTCATCCTACACATGAATCCCCAGCGCGCCGACAAGACCAGTCCATGGTATCGCCGAGCGGACATTGTCATTGTCGTGCTTCATGATGATTCGAACCGGAGTGACATTCGATTCGAAATTAGTGATTGATAGTTCTTCGTATTTTACTGCCACGGTGTCGCTCGATCTTTCGCTGATTGATAAAAAGTGAAAACTTTTTTTGTATTTGCACTTGCCGCATGCATTGTTGTCAGACACAATCGAGTCGTGGTCCCGTCCGGGTCCGGCAATAATCGTGGGAATCAATAATGAAAAATAAAATCAGCCGACGTGATTTCGTTATCTCGAGTGCGGCGGCCGGGATTGCAGCGTCGACTCCCGTATCGGCGAATGCCCAGGCACCTGCCACCAAGATAAGACCGGGTGTCAAGCCCGTCGTCATCGCGTCACGAAACGGCTTGACGATGAAGAACGGCGGCGAAATCTCCTGTGTGGAATCGGCGTTCGAGCGCATGGCAAAGGGCGAGGATGTGCTCGATTCACTGATCGCCGGCGTCAATATCGTCGAGCTGGACCCCGAAGACACCAGTGTGGGCTACGGCGGACTGCCGAATGCCGACGGGATCGTACAGCTCGATTCATGCTGCATGCATGGACCCCGGAAGCAGGCCGGCGGCGTGGCGGCCATCGAAGGTATACGCACGCCCTCGCTGGTGGCGAAAGCCGTCATGGACCACACAGATCATCACCTTCTGGTGGGACGCGGCGCGCAGCACTTCGCCCGCAATATGGGCTTCGAGATCGAGGCCGATCTCAACACCGAGAAATCGCGCCAGTTATGGCTCAACTGGAAACGCCGCATAGATCCGGAGCATTACCTTGATCCGGAGAAACGCTTCGAGGCTGGTGCGAAAGCCGGGCTCGACATGGTGCGTGAAGGACTGATCGACGAGCACGACTACTACGGCACGATCAACTGCAATGGCGTGAACTGGCGTGGTGAGGTCTGCGGTGTGACGACCACGAGCGGGCTCGCCTGGAAGATCCCGGGACGTGTCGGCGATTCGCCGATTCTCGGCGCCGGCCTGTATGTCGATAATAACGTTGGCGCAGCCGGATCCACCGGACGCGGTGAGGCCAATCTCTATGGCCTGCTTTCTTTCCTGATCGTCGAGGAGATGCGCCGCGGCAAGCATCCTAAAGATGCGGGCATGGAGGCGCTACGCCGCATCAGGAACCATACGATCGAACCGCGCCTCCTGAACGATCGCGGCATGCCGAACTTCAATATCAACTTTTACGTCATCAACAATGTCGGCAATTACGCCGGTGTCGGCATGTACGCGCCGGAAGATCGCTCACAATTCGCGGTGTGCACAGAAAACGGAGCCCGGCTCGAGAAATTCGAGCCGTTGCTGGAAGGTTCGGCTGCGGACAGCTAGATACCGGCGATTGCTTTCCGGATTCCCTCGAGCCCCTGTTCGAGCCTCGAGCGCGGGCAGCCCAGGTTCATGCGGAAGAACGCCTGGTCCGGGAGTCCGAATTCCGAGGCGCCGTAAAGCCCTACACCGCCGATCTCGACGAGCCGCTGCATGATATCGTCCTCGCCGAGCCCGGTCGCTCGGAAATCCAGCCACGCAAGGTAGGTTGCTTCAGCTTCGGTCTTCCTGACCGTCGGCACGTGCTGTTGCAGGTAATCGGAAACGAACCGATGATTGCCGAGAAGATACTCGATCAGGTCGTCGAGCCATGCCGCAGCGTGGCGGTAGCCACCTATCATCGCCGCGGCGCCGAAGCTGCTGTCGTGGTTCAGCTGCATCAGGTCGAGGTATTCCTGGTATCGCGCACGCAGTCCGTTATCGGGAATGATTAACGTGGCCTGCGGAATGCCGGCCGTATTGAACGTCTTGTTCGGTGAAATCACGGTGACCGATCGTTCGCCGCCGATACTGCCGTAGGGAATATGCCGATGCCCCGGCATGACCAGGTCGCAATGCACCTCGTCGGAAATCACTATCAAGTCCCTTTCCTCGGCGAGCCTCGCGAGCGATTCCAGTTCTGCGCGCGTGAACACGCGTCCGGTGGGATTGTGCGGACTGCAGAAAATAACTACGTTCGTATCGGATTCGAGCTTGGCCGACAGGGCATTCGTATCGAGCATGAATCGCCCGTCCTGCTCGTAAAGCGGGTTAGTGATCAGCCGACGCTGGTTGTTGTCGATAAGGCCCAGGAGCGGTCCGTACGTGGGCACCGGGGCCGCGATCGACTGCCCGGGTTCCGTCAGTATCGAGATGACACCGTACATGCCGACGATCGAGCTTGGCGGGCAAAACATGAGCCATTCCGCCGGCACTTCCCAAGCGTGGCGCTCGCGTAGCCAATCCCGGATCGACATCAGGTATTCGTCCGAGCGAATACCGTAGCCGAATACCGGATGATCGAGGCGCTCACGAATCGCGGCCAGCACCGCGTCCGGCGCTGCGAAGTCCATGTCGGCGACCCAGAACGGCAGTATGTCGCGCCGTCCGAACAATCGCTCATTGGCGTCCCATTTATAAGAGTCGGTGCCGCGGCGCTCGATCTCGCGGTCAAAATCCCATCCCATCGTGTCATCCCCTGCGTCGTGCGGCGCTACCATGCAGCTTTTCCCGAGTGAATACAACGGCGTTTCGCCTGGCGATCCCCGCCGCTTGCATTACCGTGTCAAGACTTGGAGACTTCGAATTCGATAAAACGAAGCGGCGTACGACAAGCCGCTCGCCGCCCCCGGGGGACGCCCGATGAACGTTTTGCGCGTTGCCAGCGTAATGGGAATTATTCTGAGCATGACCATCGGAGTTTCAGTCCTGGCACAGGAAGTTACACGGTATCTGCGTTACTCACACGATGGTTCGGTCGCTTACGGGATCCAGGACGGCGAGACGATTCGCGAACTGGACGCAGCGCCCTGGCATGGCGGCAAGGCGACAGGCGTCATCGTGTCCATAGGCGATGTAAGGTTGCTCGCCCCGGCGGAGCCGAGCAAGGTAATCGCGGTCGGTTACAACTACCTGAGTCACCGGGAGGACATGACGCACGAGGAAACACGGCCGATACCGGAACACCCGCCATTGTTTCTCAAGCTGCCGAGTTCATTGACCGGCCCTGACGCCGACATTGTTTATCCAAGCGACGCGACCGACCTGCATTACGAAGGCGAACTCGTTGTCGTAATCGGTAAGAAAGCCAGCAAGGTGCCCACGGACCGGGCACAAGAGTATATTTTTGGCGTAACAGCCGGTAACGACGTCAGCGAGCGCAACTGGCAGGCAAACGATTTGCAATGGCTGCGCGCGAAGGCGAGCGATACGTTCGGACCGTTGGGTCCGGCAGTCGTCAGCGGTCTGAATTACCTCGATCTCGAGGTGCAGACCCGCTTGAACGGTGAGACCAGGCAAAAGCAGAGCTCACGCGATCACATTCATGACGTTCACGCGATCTTGATTTTCGTCAGTCAGTACGTGACCTTGCTCCCCGGTGACATTATTTACACGGGTACTCCAGGCGCGACCGGTGCGATGCGACCGGGCGATGTCGTCGAAGTGGAAGTTGAAGGTGTCGGTGTATTGCGGAACCGGGTAGTCGCCGACAAGCAAAGAGAGTAATCATTAGAAAAAAAGTGTCGGGAGGATTCTTGATGTCTCGGACCAAAGCATTGCCAGTACCTCTGTTTTTGATCACACTCGCGTCGCTGTTGGGCGGCGTCTCACACGCGCAGAACAGCGCACCGAATCCATACAGGACGGTCGAAAACTGGGCGAAACTGCCTGCCGGCCGTATCTGGGGCGCTACCAGCGCAATTTTTCCCGCGAACGACGGCAAGACCATCTGGATCGCAGAGCGTTGCGGCGCGAATCTGTGCGTCGACAGCGACCTCGATCCGGTCATGCTATTCGACCAGGAAGGCAATGTCTTGAAAAGTTTCGGCAGCGGCATGATTACCTGGCCGCACGGCATATTTGTCGACGCCGATGACAATGTCTGGATTGCCGATGCCGTCGGCTATGCGCCGGTGCCCGACGGCGTCGGCCACACCGTGATGAAATTCAGCCCTGATGGCGAGCTTCTGATGAGGCTCGGCAAGGAAGGCGTCGCCGGCGACGGCAATGATGTTTTCAGCAAGCCATCCGACGTGCTGGTTGCACCGAACGGCGATATTTTTGTTGCCGACGGTCACGAACCCGATGGCAACAATCGCATCGTGAAATTCGACAGCGAAGGCAATTACCTGATGCAGTGGGGAGAGGCCGGGGGCGACCACGGCCAGTTTCGCGATCCGCACGCGCTGGCGTTGGACTCCGCGGGACGACTTTTCGTCGGCGATCGTGGCAACAGCCGCATACAGATTTTCACCCAGGACGGCGAGCACCTTGCGACCTGGACCCAGTTCGGTCGCCCGAGCGGCCTCTATATCGACGACAACGACATGTTGTATTCTGCCGATTCCGAATCCAATGCGCGGCGTAATACCGGTTGGAAACGAGGTATTCGAATCGGCAGCGTCAAAGACGGCTTCGTGACCGCCTTCATCCCCGATCCCGAGCCCGACCAGGACAATTCAGGGACGAGCGCGGCCGAGGGCGTCGCCGTGGATGCGGAGGGCAATATCTACGGCGCCGAAGTCGGCCCGCGAGCGGTCAAGAAATACGTCAGGAAATAGATTGCCGGATGCGGCCCTGCGCCCGAGTCCGGGCTGTTCGGCGTGATATCGAGCGATTCCGGGCGATGCAGCTACCGTATTGCTTTATGAGGAACCGGTAGGTCCGTGACATGGTCAAAGATGGTAATATCCGCGACCATCAGTACTCCCATGGAGAGAACGAAATGAATGATAACGTCAATTATCTGGCGCCCGTTTCCGCGCTATCGGTAGAGGATCGCTCTACCTTTATCTGGAAATGCTATGCGCATGTAGTCGGCGCTATCCTCGCGTTCGCCGCAATCGAGGTCTACCTGTTCCAGTCCGGTATCGCCGCTGCCATTACCGAGCCGATGATCAACAATTGGTGGATGGTGCTGGGCGCTTTCATACTTGCCGGCTGGGGAGCCTCGCATGTTGCACACCGCGTACAATCGATTCAGGCGCAATACGCCGCATTCGCGGTATTCGTCGTCATCGAGGCATTGATTTTCGCACCAATGCTGTTCATCGCTTACCTGATGGAACCCGGCATCATCGACAGTGCCGCCGGCGTGACGATACTGGGTTGCGTCGGACTCATCGCCACCGCCATGGTAACGCGCAAGGATTTTTCGTTCCTGCGTGGCATGCTCGTCTGGGGCTTCTTTCTGGCGATGGCCGCAATTGTTGGCAGCCTGCTATTCGGCTTCCAGCTCGGCACCTGGTTTTCGGTGGCCATGATCGGGTTCGCGGGGGCCGCGGTGCTCTATGACACCTCCAACATCCTGCATCACTATCCGCAGGACAAATACGTGGCGGCGTCGATGCAATTGTTTGCCTCGATCGCGCTGATGTTCTGGTACATACTGCGGCTGTTTATGAGCAGAGACTAACGTCGGCCAAGATCCGAACGAAATGCGGGGATCGGTTCCGGTCCCCGCATTTTTTATGGGCGCCATACTCTGTATACTTCGGCGTATCTTCGCTGGGAACGAATGATGAGACAGGCCCCGTTGACTGACCGCCGTCATGTCCTGCGGCTTTCTTTTCTCTCCGTCATTGTCCTGCTTACCTCGCTTCGGGCAACGCAATCTGTCGCCCAGCAAGAACAGGCATTCGACCCGATCACGATCAACGCGCAACTCGATGAGATCAGCGGGCAAGTCAGCACCGAAGACGTTACGACGGAAGTTCTGGCTCAGGCCCGGGCGACGGTGGTCACGATCGATGCGGCTGCCGCAGCGTGTCGTCAGGATGCAACTGCGGAGCGTGAGCGCCTGGAAGCAAGATTCGAGCCTCTCGAGGACATAACGGAAGACGTTGCACCGGCGGTATTCGATCAACGCATTGAAATCCGAAGATTACTCGACGAAGCACTAGATCGGCAAAGCCGTTGCAACAGTGTGAAAGATTACACCGAAGCACTGCTTACCCGAATCACGGAAACGCAAAACCGTCTGTCGCAACAATTCCTCTCGAGTCGTGGCGAGTCCGTCATCGTCTCACTCCAGGAGTTTCCGGATCGCGCCGCGAAATGGCCTTCTCAACTTCGACGTTCCGTCGACCTCGACCTCGTGCAGGGCGTCACGCCGGCGATCCTGCTCTGGATTCTGGTAACCGCAGGCCTGATCGGTGCGGGGTCCGGCATCTGGCTGAGACATCGGTTCTACGGGTGGTACGAGACCGCCGGCGGCGATGAGATGGAAGACCAGTTGAAATATCTGTTTCCGAAGCCGCTCGCCGAATACTCTCCACTGCTTTTGTTCGGCCTGGCCTTGTCCGGGGTCCTGTATCTTGCAATTGACAGTCACCCGCCGGATCTTGCCGTGGTCAGGATTGCGCTCAGTTTTCTGCTTTTCGGTTTCGGCTGCGTCATCATCGATTGGGCCACCGGTCCGTTGTCCCCGTCGGCGCGCGTCAAGGGTCTGATTCCCAATCATGTGCAACCGCTACGAGTGCGCCTGCGGTTATTCCTGCTGACGCTCGTATTGAGTTTCGTTTTTCTCGGTACCGAGTGGCTTGCGATTCGCAGGGTGGATCCCGACGTCAGCGGCCGCTCCGCTATGATCTTTCTGGTCGCCGCCTCGCTCATTTACGTCATCAGTTATCTCGGGCGCATACCCGGTGTGCGCGGTCGAATTCGACTCGTTCGTTACGCGAGCGCCCTCGCACTGATTGTCGGCATTTTCGCTTTACTCATCGGTTACACCAATTTTGCCGGCTACCTCGTCCATGGCGTGACGCGTACGCTGCTGGCGCTGGCGATGCTCTGGATCCTGCTGTGGCTGGCGCAGGTCGCATTCGACTATCTGTCGGCCGAGGATTCGCCCGGTGCAAGCAAGCTGCAGTCGAGCCTCGGGGTTCCAAAAAGGTTATCGCGAACCGGGCTCGGCTTCATGCAGCTCGTCGCAGACCTGGTCGTCTGGATCGGGTTCGTCGTCTACCTGATCTACGTATGGGATGAATCCGGGACGACGCTCGATCGCTTGCTGGAAATCGTCGTATTAGGTGGCACGGTCGGCAACATTCAGCTCGTACCGCTTGAAATTATTTACGGCATTCTCGTGTTCGCCGCCCTGCTCGTCGTCATCGGCTGGATGAAGCGGTGGATCGATCGACGTTGGCTGCAACACATCGTAATGGAGCGCGGCGCTCGCGAAGCGCTGACCACGCTGTTCGGCTACGTTGGCTTCATCATCGCGCTGCTGATCGGCCTGACGCAGGCCGGCGTGCAACTCAGTGGACTCGTCTGGATCACCAGCGCACTGGCACTCGGCATCGGTTTCGGCATGCAGGAGATTGCGAATAATTTCGTGTCCGGCCTGATCCTGCTGTTCGAGCGACCGATCCGCTCCGGCGATTTCGTGACTGTAGGCGACATCGAAGGATTCGTTCGCAGCATTCGCATCCGAGCCACCGAAATCGAAACGCTCGATAACCAGAACGTGCTCGTACCGAATTCCGAGTTGATATCCGGACGTGTCACGAACTGGGTCCTGCGCAATACGTTCGGGCGCTTGCGCGTCACTGTCGGTGTCGCCTACGGCTCGGATGTCGAGAAAGTTCGTGAGATTCTCGAGTCGGTCGCCCACGATCATCCGGAAGTGATTACAGATGGTCGTGCACCCGGGCCACGCGCCCTGTTCATGGGATTCGGCGACAGCTCGCTCGATTTCGAATTGCGTGTCAGAATTACACGCATTGATCGGCGCTTCTCCGTACAGAGCGATCTTAATTTCGCGATCAATCAGGCGTTCAAGGACGCTGGCATTACGATTCCGTTCCCGCAACGCGACCTGCATCTCGTCTCCTATCCGGAAGAACAAAGGCAAGTCGTGCCAGAGAAGAAGACAGACGAGGAAATTTCGAGAAGCGGCATCTACGCGCAGCCGGACAGTATTACGCGATCTCATCGGGAGGAGATCGTGTTGCCAGCTGCTATCAACGATATCTGGAAAGCCATCACGGACATCGAATCGATCAAACAATGGCTCGCAAAAGAAGGTCATTTTGCGCCGCACATCGGCGGTAAATTCGCGTTATCCCTGCGCGACGAAACGGAAATGACCGGACGCATCGACATCTTCCTGCCGCCGCGCCGCATGCGGCTGGTGCTCGACGTGCGCGAGGGTGACGAACCATTGGCGAGCGGTCCTATGACGGTCGAGTTCTCACTCATCGAAGACGATAAGAAGACGCGCCTCAGCGTGGCTGTTGCCGGAATACCCGCAACCGAAGAGTGGGAAGAAGATTACCGGCGATCCGAGGATCGTTGGCAAAACGGTCTGGTGGAGCTGCAGGAATTAATCGCCCGGGGCTGACCCCGTCGTAAATTCGTCATTGTGCACGAGGGTCTTTGACCCCGAGGGGTTGCATCTGTTCGTGGCTAAAGCCGGTCCTACCTGTCCCGGAAGGGCCGAGGGCAGGATGCCCGGGTCGACGACCGAATGTCCGAGAGCGACTAGCGCGAATCTGCTATTGCGGACGCAGGGCGTCGGCACCGCCCATGTAAGGTCGCAGGACTTCGGGTATGGTGATGCTGCCGTCGGCCCGCTGGTAATTCTCCATCACGGCGATCAGCGCACGTCCGGCCGCGACGCCGGAGCCGTTCAGCGTATGCAGCGGCTCGGGCTTGCCCGATGCGGGATTACGCCAGCGTGCCTGCATGCGGCGCGCCTGAAAATCCCGGTAGTTGGTGCACGACGAGATTTCCCGATACCTTTCTTGCCCGGGCAGCCACACCTCCAGGTCATAGGTCTTGTGCCCGCCGAAGCCGATATCACCTGAGCAAAGAATGACTTTGCGATAGGGGAGTCCGAGCCGCTGCAGGATGACCTCGGCGTGACCGGTCAATTCCTCCAGCGCGGCATCAGAACACTCCGGCTTTACGAGTTGCACCAGTTCGACCTTTTCGAACTGGTGCTGTCGAATCATGCCGCGGGTGTCCTTGCCATACGAGCCCGCCTCCGATCTGAAGCACGGCGTATGCGCCACGTATTTCTGCGGCATCTCGTCCGCTTCGATGATGCGCTCCCGGACCAGGTTGGTAACGGGAACCTCAGCGGTCGGAATCAGAAAAAAGGTCGGATCACCCACGGTCTTGAAGAGATCGGCTTCGAATTTGGGTAACTGTCCGGTACCCAGCAGGGCGTCGGACTGAACCAGGTACGGCACATAGGTCTCAACGTAGCCGTGCTCGCCGCCATGCACGTCGAGCATGAACTGAACCAATGCGCGCTGCAGGCGAGCAAGATCGCCAAGCAAAACCACGAACCGCGAGCCTGACATGCGGCTGGCCGCATCGAGATCGAGCAGTCCGAGGCCAGAACCGAGATCGACATGATCCTTTGCTTCGAAATCGAATTCGGGAAGCTCACCCCACTGCAGAACCTCGGTGTTGTCTGATTCATCCGAACCCGTCGGCACATCATCGTGCAACAGGTTGGGCAATCCGAGCTCGATATCCTGCAATCTGTCTTGCACGGCTCGCAAATCCGCCTCGGATTCATTCAATCGCTCGCCGAGTTCCTTCACTGCGGCGAGGAGTGCTTGCGCATCCTCGCCTTTGGCTTTTGCCTGCCCCACGCTTTTGGCGCTATTGTTCTTTTCGGCGCGCAGCGTTTCCACCTCAACCTGCAGTGATTTGCGTTTGCCGTCCAGAGCGAGGTATTCGTCAGCATCGAATTTGAAATGCCGTCGCGCCAGATTTTCCGCTACTTCCCTTGCGGATTGTCGGAGGAGTTTGGGGTCAAGCATCTCGCGAATCTTTGTCTTTTTTGTTTCTTTCCCGCATCTGGGCCAGCTTCTCGCCGATCTTCAACTCGAGACCGCGCGGCACAGGATGATAATACCTGCGCTGTGGCATGTCCTCGGGAAAATAGGTCTCGCCCGCCGCGAAACCGTCTTCTTCGTCGTGTGCGTAGCGATATTCCTCGCCATAGCCGAGTTCCTTCATGAGGCGCGTCGGTGCATTGCGCAAACGCAACGGTACCTCGAGAGAGCCGAATTCCCTGGCATCATCGGCCGCGCTTTTTGCGGCCTTATAGACGGCATTGCTTTTCGCCGCACAGGCCAGGTACACGACCGCCTGGGCGAGGGCCAGTTCGCCCTCCGGGCTGCCGAGCCGCTCGTACGTCTCCGAGGCGTCGAGACACAGGCGCAGTGCCCGCGGATCTGCATTGCCGACATCTTCCGATGCGACGCGAATCAGGCGCCTGGCGACATACAGCGGGTCGCAGCCGCCATCCAGCATGCGCATCAACCAGTAAAGCGACGCATCCGGGTCGGATCCGCGCACCGACTTGTGCAATGCAGAGACCTGGTCGTAGAAATATTCACCCTGCTTGTCGAAGCGACGCCGGCCACCCTGCACGACATCCTCGGCGATGCTCCTGTCGATGCGTCGCGCAGCATCTTTTTCAGGCGCCAGGTCTGAAGCCAGCTCGAGGAGGTTCAATGCGCGGCGCGCATCGCCGTCTGCCGCAAGAACGATCAGCTCAAGCGCGTCGTCGTCGCAACTAACCGACAGGCTGCCCAGTCCCATCGTCCGGTCGGCCAGTGCGCGCTGAATCACTTTGCGAAGTGCATCTTTATCGAGAGTCTTCAATACATAAACCCGCGCACGCGACAACAGTGCGTTGTTCAATTCAAAAGACGGGTTCTCGGTCGTAGCGCCTATAAAGGTAAGGGTGCCATCCTCGACGAAAGGCAGAAACGCGTCCTGCTGCGACTTGTTGAAGCGGTGAACTTCATCCAGAAACAGCACCGTGGCGCGTCGGCGCAAGGAACGCTCAAGCTTTGCTTCATCGACGGCAGCACGAATATCCTTGACGCCGGCCATCACCGCGGACAGTGCAAGGAAATGAGCATCGGCAGTCGACGCGATCATCCTGGCAAGCGTGGTCTTACCCGATCCCGGCGGTCCCCAGAAGATCATTGAATGAATTCGTCCTTGCGCAATCGCCTGCTGCAGCGGCTTTCCTTTCGCAAGCAAGTGTTGCTGGCCGAAAAATTCGTCGAGCGAGCGTGGACGTATGCGATCGGCCAGCGGGCGATGCCGTACATCAAACGGACTACCCGGTTCCAGATCCTGTGCAAAAAGATCAGCCACGACGATTTTCCAGCCACTCCTCGAAGCGCAGACACCAGCCGCCGGCGCCGGCCAGCGCGATGGCCATACCGACACCGAGGCCGATCAGGTCCGCAATCAGGTCCATCCAGTCTGCTGTGCGGTACGTCAGCATCCGTTGCGTCAACTCGATAAGCAAGCCGAACACAGCAAGCCCGGCGATGAGGCGCCAGTAAGCCCTTGGAGCGTACTGGCCGGAAAACCAAATCGCCAGCGCCGTGAAGGTGATGCCATGCAGCCACTTGTCGGAAACGACGGATAGGTGGCGGCCATCTCGCCACAGCCAGTCCGGCGGGATCAGCGCGAGGGCGAGGACCGTGACGAGCAAGAGGATTCCGGCGATCTGCCAACGCCGGGCGTAACGCAGCGTCAACATTCAGCGGGCCGCGGGGCCCGGAGTCACCGGCTGGCCGACCACATCGACACCCTCGGGTGGCGAGAAGCTAAAACGCTGTGCATCGATATTTTCGTTGAGCGACAAGTCGAACAACGCTATCAGCGTCGTCTGGCCGAGATTGTCCGAAAAGATCATGCGATCGAGCCGTCCGTCGCTGAACCCGAGTTCCACCCTGGTAAATCCGTTTTCCGTCGATTTTGGCCGCAGCCTGACCCAGACCGTATCGCGTTCGGTAAAGCTGCCGATATAGTCGAAGTCCTCCAGTACGTTTTGCGATCCACCGAGCAACAGCGCCGGTGTGCTAGCGAGCACATCGGCCTGCGGTTTCACGGTGACTTGCTCGAGGTCGACATCGTAACTCCATACGTTGACACCGTCCGCGACCAGAATCTGTTCGTACGGCTCCAGATAGGTCCAGCGAAACTTACCGGGTTTCTGAATCTCAATCATGCCACTCGATTTGTCGACGACGATGTTATCGGCGTCGACGAGTTGCTGTTCAAACCTGCCCGACAAGGTTTGTATATCGTTGGCGAAATCTTCAATCAACTGACGCCCGTCAGCCGGTTCCATGCTACGGGCCGTGCCGAGGACGCTGAGCGCCAGAATCACGCCGCCGCAGATGCACTTGTTTCTTCGATTCGTTGCCATTGCTCGATTATTTGTCGCTACTCGCGGGAATCAGAATCTCCCGCGTACCGTTCGGTTGGAGCGGCCCGACCAGCCCGGCTTGCTCCATCGTTTCAACCATGCGCGCCGCGCGGTTATAGCCGATCTTCAATCGACGTTGCACGCCCGAAATCGATGCCTTGCGAGTATCGATCACGATCTGTACGGCCTGGTCATAAAGCGGGTCCTGTTCCGCATCGATGTCGTCGCCGGGCAGCACCTCCAAGCCGGTCAGTCCCGGAGTTGGACTCGCTGGCGTTTGTAAAATTTCATCGATATAGCGTGGTTTGCCGCTCTTTTTCAGGTTGCGCACGACTTCGTGCACTTCGTGATCGGCGACGAACGCACCGTGCACGCGTATGGGCACCGACGTGCCCGGCGGCAGATACAGCATGTCACCGTGTCCGAGCAGATTCTCGGCACCCATCTGGTCGAGAATGGTTCGCGAATCTACTTTGGCCGAAACCTGGAACGCGATGCGGCACGGAATATTGGCCTTGATGAGACCCGTAATGACATCGACCGACGGTCGCTGCGTGGCCAGTAACATATGGATGCCGGACGCCCTCGCCTTCTGCGCGAGCCGCGCGATGATCTCTTCGACTTTCTTGCCGACGACAATCATCAGGTCTGCCAGCTCATCGATGATGACGACAATGAACGGCAGCGGTGTCAGTGTCGGATGCTCGACGGGGCGTTCCGGATCCTCGAAATCAGGCGGCGTAAAGGTGGGATCCGGAATCGGACGACCGGCCTCGATCGCCGCCAGCACCTTGCGGTTGTAGCCACCGATGTTTCGCACGCCGAGCGACGCCATGAGTTGGTAGCGGCGATCCATTTCGCCGACACACCACCTGAGCGCGTTCGCCGCCTCCTTCATGTCCGTCACGACGGGCGTCAGCAGGTGTGGAATGCCTTCATAGACCGATAATTCCAGCATTTTCGGATCGACCATGATGAGCCTGACGTGCTCCGGTTTCGACTTGTATAAAAGGCTCAACACCATGGCGTTGATGGCGACCGACTTGCCGGAGCCCGTGGTGCCGGCTATCAGCAGGTGCGGCATGCGCGACAGGTCGGCTACCACCGAATTGCCGCCGATGTCCTTGCCCAGCGCCAGTGTCAATGGCGATGCGAGCTCGTCATAGGGGCGGCTCCGCAGAATCTCGCCGAGCGTAACGAGCTCGCGGTTCTCGTTCGGGATTTCGAGGCCGACATAGGACTTGCCCGGAATCACCTCCACGACACGGACGCTGACGACTGAGAGTGCGCGGGCCAGGTCTTTGGCAAGATTCGATATCTGGCTGACTTTGACGCCGGGCGCCAGATCGAGCTCGAAGCGCGTGATGACCGGGCCCGGCGACACCTTGACGACCTGCACCTCGATGCCGAAGTCCTTGAGCTTCAATTCGACCACGCGTGACATGGCCTCGAGAGATTCATCCGAGTAGCCCTTCTTTTGCTCCGGCGGATCATCGAGCAATGACAGTGGCGGCAGCTCACCAGCAGACGGCGGATCGAACAAGGGCACCTGACGCTCGCGCTCGGCGCGCGCACTGGTTTCGAGCGTTGCAATGACGGGATCGATGCGCGGCGGCTCGCGACCCGCGGTGCGTTTTTGCTCTGCCTCGAACACGTTCTGCCGCGCCGCCTGCTGCCGTCGTCCCTCAGCCCGGTCGCGGAATTCACCCAGCTTCGCCATCAGGTAGTCCCAGGCGCTCAAGCACCAGTGCCCGATGCGGTCCATGACCGTGAACCAGGAGATGCCGAGAAATACCGAGACCGCCGCTACCCAGATAAAGAACAGCAGCACACTCGCACCCAGGAGCTTCATCAGGGATTCGAGTACCCCGCCGACAACCTGGCCAACGATGCCGCCCGCCGTTTCCCTGAATCCCGCCGGTGAGAAGTGCAGACTGGCCAATGCGCAACTCGTCACGAGGGTTGCCAGGAATCCGGCGATCCTGAACCCGTAGTCCGCTTTGGTCAGTTCCCGGTGCGTGCGCTGCTCGCGGAAGATCATCCACCCGATGTAGAACACCATCAGTGGAAACAGGTAGGCCGGGCGGCCGAACAGGTTGAAAAGCAGGTCGGCAACGAGCGCCCCGACGCGGCCCACGGCGTTGTTGATCTCACCGTCGCCGCTCGCCTGCGTGAATCCCGGATCGCCCGGGTCGTAGCTGAAGAGCGCGAGCCACAGCATGAACGCCAGGGCACCGAAAACCCAGAGCGCGCTCTCGCGCAGCGTGCCGGCGAGCTGCTCCGAGAGCCTCGAGCCGTGCCCTGCCTGGCGCCTCACTGCGTGCCGCGATCTCGCCATATTAAAGTAATGTAAAATGAAACCATTATAAGATACTGAATCTAATATACCTTTATTCGGCGATTGTCATCCAATCCGGACCGTGAGGACGGCCCACGAAGCTGGCGGCGACACCCGAACTCCCCACTCGCGACGCCTTTGCCCGCAGTTTGCCTTTTCCCTACACTTGCCCGGACCTTGAATACGTCCGTTCGGGAAGCATCTAAAGGGTCTCGTAGAGATGGGTTTTCAGCCGATCAAGCGAATATCTTGAAGGCAAATTATACATGAGCAAATCGAAACATTGCCGCGTTCTGATCCTGGGCTCCGGGCCAGCCGGCTATTCCGCCGCAATCTATGCGGCGAGGGCAAATCTGAACCCGGTGATCATTACGGGTGTCGAGCAGGGAGGCCAGCTGATGACGACGACCGATGTCGACAACTGGCCCGGCGATGCCGAGGGCCTGCAGGGTCCTGAACTCATGGCGCGTATGCTGAAACACGTGCAGCGATATGACGTCGAGGTCGTCAACGATCACATCAACAAGGCGGATTTGTCCTCGCGACCATTCACGCTGACCGGTGACTACGGTACATACACAACGGATGCCTTGATCATCGCGACCGGCGCGACGGCAAAATACCTCGGCCTGCCATCCGAGGAGGCGTACAAAGGACGCGGCGTGTCCGCGTGCGCGACCTGTGACGGATTCTTTTTTCGAGACCGACAGGTCGCAGTCATCGGTGGTGGTAATACGGCTGCCGAGGAAGCGCTCTATCTGAGTAATATTGCATCGAAAGTGACATTAGTGCATCGCCGCGACGAGCTGCGCTCGGAAAAAATCTTGCAAGATAAGCTCTTCAAGAGAGCGAAAGAAGGCAAGATCGAAATACTCTGGGACCATGTCGTCGACGAAATACTCGGCGACAAATCCGGGGTTACCGGTTTACGGGTGCGCAGTACGAAGGACGCATCGAAAACCAAAGAGCTCGAGTTATCCGGTGTATTTATTGCGATCGGCCACACGCCCAATACCGGGCTGTTCGAAAGCCAGCTCGACATGAAAAACGGCTATATCGTCGTCAAGGCGGGACTCGATGGCGATGCGACGGCCACCAGCAGGCCCGGCGTATTCGCCGCTGGTGATGTCGCCGATCACGTCTATCGCCAGGCGATCACGTCCGCCGGCTCGGGTTGCATGGCCGCACTCGATGCGGAGAAATTCCTGGATGCGGAGAAATCGAACAAGACTGCGAGCGACGCTGCCGCTTGAGGCGCGGGTGTGCCCGAGCGTGTCGTAATTACAGGTGGCATCGATCAGCTCGACGCGGGCATGTGGAACGCGCTTGCCGGCGACAGCTATCCGTTCCTGCGGCACGAATTCCTGCTCGCGGCCGAAACGACGGCATGCGTATCCCGCGGCACTGGATGGTCGCCCCGACATATCGGTATCTACGACGGGAAGGACAAACTTATCGCGGCGATGCCCCTTTATGAAAAAACGCATTCCTGGGGGGAATTCGTTTTCGACTGGAGCTGGGCACAGGCGTACCGCCAGGCCGGCATCGCCTACTACCCGAAGCTGGTATCGGCGGCGCCGTTTACCCCGGCCCCCAGCAGCCGCCTGCTGGTCGCTGATCCGGCGCTGAAACCCGTGCTACTGCAAACGGCGCTGGCATATGCGCAGCAACACAAACACTCATCTCTGCACATACTGTTCCCGCGCGAAGACGAGCTCGACGTACTCGAGGATACGGGCCTCAAGCTTCGCAAGGACTGCCAGTTTCACTGGCACAACCGTGGTTACCGCTCGTTCGACGATTTTCTGGCGAGCTTCAGTTCGAAGAAACGCAAGAAGGCGCGTCGCGACCGGCGTCATGTCAGCGAGGCCGGCATTCGCTTCCGCTGGCTGACCGGGCGGGAACTGGACAGCGCCGTCTGGAAAGACATCTATGAGCTCATCAGCCTGACATTCCTGAGACGGGGTTCGATGCCCTACTTCAGCTATGACTTCTTCGTCGAAGTATCCAAACGGCTTCCCGAGAGTATCCTCGTCGTGCTCGCGGAGCATAACCGTGAACCCGTCGCTGCTGCTGTATTCTATGTCAGCGATACCACGTTGTATGGCCGTTACTGGGGCACCAACTCCCGTTACAACGCGCTACATTTCGAAACGTGCTATTACCAGGGCATCGATTTTTGCATTGCAAACGATAAGAAAATCTTCGAGCCCGGCACCCAGGGAGAGCACAAGATCAGTCGTGGCTTTACTCCGGTATCGACATGGTCGGCACATTGGCTGGCACGACCGGAATTCTTCGCCGCCATCGCCGATTATCTGGAGGCCGAGGAAAGGCATGTCGATCGCTATATTGCGGCGGCCGACGAGCACAGCCCGTATCGCGAGCCGCGGCCGGATCGGTCGGACTAGAACCATGAGATCGCCGAGTATCACCTGGATTAGCAGCGACGATCCGCCCGAGGCGTTTCCCGACATCGAGACCGCGTTCGACGTACCCGACGGTCTGCTGGCCGCCGGCGGCGACCTGTCGCAGCAGCGTCTGCTGTACGCCTACCGCCACGGTATCTTTCCGTGGTACGACACTGGCCAGCCGATCCTCTGGTGGTCACCCGACCCGCGCTGCATATTGAGGCCGCACGAGTATCGTGTGCCCAGTCGGCTTGTTCGCTGGCTCCGGAAGAGTGATTACGAAGTCAGTTTCAACCGGTCATTCGGCGACGTCATCACAGCCTGCGCCCGTCGGCGAGTCGGCCAGCGCAGTACCTGGATCACCGATGAGATGAAGGACGCGTACACGCGACTGCACTCGGACGGATGGGCGCATTCCGTCGAAGTATGGAAGGGTAGCAAGCTCGTTGGCGGGCTCTACGGGCTCGCGATCGGTCAGGCCTTTTTCGGCGAATCCATGTTCAGCGGCAGCACCAATGCCTCAAAAGCCGCAATGCTCGTACTCTGCAATAAGATGCTGGCGCACGACTTCCTGCTTCTCGATTGTCAGTTGGAATCGCCGCACCTGATGAGCCTCGGAGCAAAGCTTATCGCACGCAAGAAATTTGCGGCCGAATTACAACGCGCATGCGAGCATGAGTCGCGATTCCTGGATTGGCCCGCGAGACGCATGCAAATACTTGAATTCCTGAACTGACCCCGCCGCTGGCTGATTGCAATAGCGCTTTTGATTCTGCACAATTCGCGAGCCGTACAGTAAGAGACTTCAGGCGTGGCGAAAGAAGAAGCCCTTCAGATGGAAGGCGTAGTGATCGAAACACTGCCCAACACGACGTTTCGCGTCGAGTTGGAGAATGGCCATGTCGTGACCGCGCACATTTCAGGCAAGATGCGCAAGAATTACATTCGCATTCTGACCGGCGACAATGTGACGGTCGAGCTGACCCCCTACGATCTCAGCAAGGGTCGGATCGTCTACAGAGGCAGATAAGAACAGGCGGGCGTCAGACCCCGGCGGGGTCTGACCCCTATTCTTTTGGAAGGTGCGCCAGCTCTTTGCGCGCCGGTTCCGCTTTTAGCTCCAGATTACCGTCCTCGCCGACGCCGATTCGCACATGACCGCCATCGGCCAGGCTGCCGAACAGCAGTTCCTCGGCCAGCGGCCGCTTGATGTGCTCCTGGATGATTCGGGCCATTGGCCTCGCACCCATCTTGGCATCGTAGCCACGCTCCGCGATCCAGCTCCGGGCGGCATCGTCGAGTTCGAGCGTGACGTTGTTCGACCCGAGCTTGCTCTCCAGCTCGACCACAAGCTTGTCGACGACACGTGCGATTGAATGCGAATCCAGAGACGCGAACTGAATGATTGCGTCGAGGCGATTGCGAAACTCCGGCGAAAACATCTTCTTGATGATCGCCATCGCGTCGCTGCTGTGATCCTGCTGTGTGAAGCCGATCGACGCACGACTCATTTCCTGCGCGCCGGCGTTGGTCGTCATCACAAGAATGACGTTTCGAAAATCGGCTTTCCGACCGTTGTTGTCAGTGAGCGTACCGTGGTCCATGACCTGCAAAAGCAGGTTGAATACCTCCGGGTGCGCTTTTTCAATTTCATCCAGTAACACGACTGCATGTGGATTCTTGGTAACAGCTTCTGTCAACAAACCACCCTGGTCGAAGCCGACGTAGCCCGGCGGCGCCCCAATCAGTCTCGAGACCGTGTGACGCTCCATGTATTCCGACATGTCGAAGCGAATCAGCTCGACACCCATGACCATGCTCAGCTGCCGCGTCACTTCCGTCTTGCCGACGCCCGTCGGGCCGGCGAAGAGGAACGAGCCGATGGGTTTCTCTTCCTCATTGAGGCCCGAGCGCGACATCTTGATCGCAGAACTCAATGCCTCTATCGCCTTGTCCTGGCCGAAGATCGTCAGCTTGAGATCCCGCTCGAGCGTTCTCAGCGCGTCCTTGTCTGAGGCCGATACGCTCTTCGCCGGAATGCGCGCCATTTTCGCGATGATGTCCTCGATCATCTTGACCGTGACACGATCCCCACGGTTGGCCGGTGGTCTCAGGCGCAGATTGGCGCCCGCCTCATCGATCACATCGATGGCCTTGTCCGGAAGTCGGCGGTCGTTGATGTGCTTCGCCGACAGTTCCGCCGCCGCTTCGAGCGCCTCGACGTCGTAGCTGACGCCATGATGCTCCTCGAATCGCGATTTGAGCCCGCGGAGGATCGCAACGGTCTCCTCGAGACTCGGCTCGGGCACGTCGATCTTCTGGAAGCGCCGGGCGAGCGCGTGATCCTTTTCGAAGACGCCTCGGTATTCGCCGTAGGTGGTCGAACCAATGCAGCGAATTTCGCCGTTTGCAAGTACCGGCTTGATCAGGTTCGATGCGTCCATGACCCCGCCGGACGCGGCTCCCGCACCGATGACGGTGTGGATTTCGTCGATGAACAGGATCGCACCGGGATCCTCGCGGATCTCCTTGATGACTGCCTTCAGGCGCTTCTCGAAATCGCCGCGGTACTTCGTGCCGGCGATCAGCGTCCCCATATCCAGCGCATAGATCGTCGCATCGAGCAGTACCTCGGGCACCCGCTCCTCGACGATCATCCGGGCGAGTCCTTCCGCCAGCGCCGTCTTGCCCACCCCGGCGTCGCCGACATACAGCGGATTGTTCTTACGGCGACGGCACAGAATCTGCACCGTTCTTTCGATCTCGATCTCGCGGCCGATCAGGGGATCGATCTTGCCGTCGATCGCCTGCTGATTCAGATTGGTTGCGTATTTCTCGAGCGCGGTCGAATCCGCATCGGATTCGGTATCCAGCGAAATCTGCTGCTCGTCCTCTGCGGGTTCGCCCGGCAGCTGAGGCATACCATGCGAAATGTAATTCACAACATCGAGCCTGGTCACATCCTGCAAGCCGAGAAAGTACACCGCCTGTGACTGCTTCTCACTGAAGATGGCAACCAGTACGTTGCTGCCCGTGACCTCCTTTTTACCGCTCGACTGCACATGGAAAACGGCTCGCTGCAACACGCGCTGGAAGCCGAGCGTCGGCTGTACCTCGCCCTCTTCATCGGGCGGCATCAACGGCGTTGCCTCGTCGATGAACTCAATCAGCTGACGGCGTAGCTGGCCGACATTCCCGTTGCAGGCCTTCAGAATCTCGTGGACCTGAGGAATATCGAGTAATGCAAGCAGCAGGTGCTCAACCGTCATGAATTCATGGCGGCGCTCACGGGCGTTCTGAAACGCTTCGTTAAGACAGAATTCAAGCTCACTACTCAACATGTTTTCTATTCCGACAATACGGCATGCCGCGCTTACGATTGTTCCATCGTACACAACAACGGGTGCTGTTGTTGCTGTGCCAGGCTCATTACCTGGGCAACCTTGGTTTCGACAATCTCGTAGGTGAAGACACCGCAAACCCCCTTGCCTTTCGTGTGCACCTCCAGCATCACGCGGGTTGCCTTGTTGCGTTCCATGGAAAAGACGGACTGCAGGACATCGACCACGAACTCCATCGGTGTGTAATCGTCGTTGATCAGGATCACCCGATACAACGAAGGCCGCTTGAGCTTCGGTCTGGCCTCTTCTACGGCGAGATCGTGGCTCCCGCCGTCAGGTCTGGATGTCTTTCGTTCAGTCATTGCCTTCAGTTTAACGGACTGCCTTTTACTTCGGACAGGCAAAGCGGTTCGTCGTTCGCTGCCGACGACTGTCATTATATATTGAGCCATTTAGCGGTTCTCAAAGCCCGTCCGCACATTTTTCATAACCCCGCGTCGGCCTAAGATCGTTGCGAGTAATAAGCGCGTAACAAATGACAGGTATATCTTTGCTGTATATAGGTTTTTTTCGCCGCTTGGGCTTGTTTGCGGGGCCCGTGAGCCCTTATCATCTCTTGGCTGCGTTAATACTTGGGTACGTGGTGAACCTTGAGCCTGTGATCGGAGATGGGTTGGCTCCGAGCCGAGCATGACTACCGAAGCAAAATGGTCTGATTTCAGTAGCTTAGATGCCGAGCGCACGCTGGCGGCGGCCAACCATCTGTTGCCGAAGTGGATCGTCTTAGTGCTCGTCGTGGCCATCGCCTGGCAGCTCGCGCGCATCATCTGGCTCCTTATTCCGGGCTCGTCCACCGGCGATTCCGGCATCACGCCGCCCAGCCAGCTCACCCGGCCGGGCACCCAGACCTCGGGCCAGGTCGACATGCAGTCGATCGCCGGCGCCCACATGTTCGGGCAGGCGAGCGGCGAAGCGGTTGTCCAGGCCGTGCCGGAGAGTTTCGAAGACCTGGCCGAGACGCGCCTCAGCCTGATACTGAAGGGGCTCGTGGCGAACAGTGACCGGCAAAAAGCGATCGCGATCATCGAGGACAATCGCCGCGAACAAAAAGTCTATTACATCGGCGACACGGTTGCGGCGGGCACCACGCTGCATGCCGTGTATGTCGACCGCGTCGTCCTCAATCGCGGCGGCACCCTGGAAGTTCTCAAGCTGCCGAAGGACTTTCCGAAGGGAACGCCGATGGCACGCCGCAACACGACGAGCGTAAGCCGCATGACTGAGAATCCGCAGAGCATACAGTCGCTCGTCTCAGAAAATGCCACGAGACTGGCCGACGTGATCCGGCCGACGCCGTATTACGTATCCGGTCAGATGCAGGGCTACCGCGTCTACCCGGGGCGCGATCGCAAGCAGTTTGCGGCGCTGGGCCTGCGCCCGGGTGACCTGATCAAGGACATCGATGGCGCGGCGCTCACCAACCCGCAGCAGGCAACAGAGATATTTCAAAACCTCGGCAATGCGGAACAGGTATCCGTCACTGTCGAGCGTAACGGCCAGCCAGAGGTTCTCGTGCTGAGAACGGACCAGCTGGATCTCGACGAAGATCAGTGAAGGAACTGAAAACGGTGCCCACATTGCGTTGTCAAAGAGGATTTCGTGCAGGCCTGGCGACGATCCTGTTGCTTTCGATGACTCTGCAGGCTATTGCGCAGCAGCAAATCACGATCACGCCGAATTACCGGGAAGCGGACATCCGGCAGATCATTGAGGCCGTCGGCGAGGTTACCGGCCGTAATTTCATCATCGACCAGCGCGTGAACGCGAATGTCACCATGCTGTCGTCTACGCCAATGTCGCCCGCCGCTTTCTACGAGGCATTTCTCTCGATCCTCGAGGTCTACGGATTCATCGCCATCGATACGGGCGGAGTGACGAAGATTCTGCCCAATGCGAGCGCGCGGCAGTACCCGGGATTCCTCAGCACGGATGGTGCCGGCGCCGACGATATCGTGACCCAGGTCATCCAGGTGCAAAACGTCGGCGCGGCGCAGCTCGTGCCGATCCTGCGGCCGCTCATCCCGCAGTACGGCCACCTGGCAGCGCATCCCGGTTCCAACATGCTGATCATCTCGGACCGTTCGCTCAATGTTGATCGCATGGTGCGAATCATCCGGCGGATCGATCAGTCGAACGACGAGGACATCGAGGTAGTGCCGCTGACGCACGCCTCTGCCGCCGAAGTGGTGCGTGTCCTGACCGCCCTGACCCAGGCGCCGCGTGCTGATGGCGTGCCGGTGACCATCAGCATGGTATCGGATGCGCGGACCAACAGCGTCCTGATCGGTGGCGACCGGAGTGAGCGCTTGCGATTGCGTGCCCTGATCGCGCATCTAGACACACCGCTCGAGGAAGGCGGAGACACGCAGGTTCGCTATTTGCGGTTCGCCGACTCCGAGGAGCTGGCCGGGACGCTGCAGCAACACTTTTCGCAGCAGGCAGCGGCCGAGGGAGCGACGCCCTCGTCGAGCGGTACCCAGGTCAGCGTCTGGGCGGACACACAGACGAACGCCATCGTCGTCAATGCGCCACCAAAGATGATGCGCGACTTAATGGGTATCGTCGACAAGCTAGACATCCGGCGCGCACAGGTGCTCGTCGAGGCGATCATCGTCGAGGTGCTCGCCGACAAGACCTCGGAACTCGGCATCACCTGGGCCACGACCGGCTTCGGCAGCAGCACCTCGCCGATTGCCCTGACCAATTTCCCGGGGTTCGGCCCGGGCGTGGTTCAGCTGGCCGGCGCCGCGAGCGTCGGCGATCCCGGTACCGTGGACCCGACCGGCCTGATCGGCGACGGATTTACCTTCGGCGTCGGCAAGCTCGAGGACGACGGCACCAGCTTCGCGGCGATTCTTCGCGCGCTCGAAGCCGACGCCGATACCAATATCATCTCGACGCCGAGCATTGTCACGACCGACAACGAGGAAGCGAGCCTCAACGTCGGACAGGAAGTACCGTTCGTCACCGGTTCCTTTACCAACACCGGTGCGACGGCCGGCGCGGTCAATCCGTTCCAGACCATCCAGCGCGAGCAGGTCGGCGTCAAACTCACGATTACGCCGCAAATCAATGAAGGCAATCTGCTGCTCCTCGACATCTTCCAGGAGATTTCCAGCATTGCCTCTTCGGCGGCCGGCGCCGTCGATCTCATTACCAACGAGCGCACGATCGAAACCACGGTCATCGTCCAGGATGGCCAGACGCTGGTGCTCGGCGGCCTGCTCGAAGATACCTTGCGGGAAAGCAATCAGCGCGTTCCGATCCTCGGCAGCATACCCGTGCTCGGTGCCCTGTTTCGCAGCCAGCGAGTCGACGCGGTCAAGACCAACCTGATGGTCTTCATCCGTCCGACGATCCTGAGAGACAGCGTGCAGACGGCCTTCGAGACCGACGCCAAGTACAATGCGATCCGTGACGTGCAGCGCCGAGGCAGCGGCCTCGGCTACTTCCGTTCCACCGAACGACCGGTGCTGCCGCCGCTCGAGCCTTACGACGCGGGCAGCTCCGACAGTCCCGATACGGAACCCGAATCGGACAAGTAATCGGCTACACTGGATTTCGCAATGGATGAACACAGCGAAATCGTGCTGGAATCCGAGCCGGTCATCGAGTCCGATCCGGTTACCGGCGCAGAACACCGGGCATTGCCGTTTTCCTTTGCCAATCGCCACGGCGTGCTGATACGCGCTACCGACGGCCTTGTCGCCGACGCGGTCTACCGCGCGGGTACCTCGCCGCTGAGCATCGCCGAAGCGCGCCGTTTCGCGGGCATGCCGTTACGCCTGACACGCGTCAACGAGGACGAGTTCGACAGCCTCCTGCAGCAGACCTATGAACAGGGAAGCCAGATGGCCATGCAAATGGCCGGCGACCTCGACGAGCAGACGGACCTGTTGCAGGTCGCACAGGAGCTTCCGGAGCCATCGGATCTGCTGGAGAGCGACGACGATGCACCGATCATTCGCTTCATCAATGCCGTGCTGACCGAAGCAATCAAGGAAAACGCGTCTGATGTACACATTGAACCGTACGAGAACCGGCTCGGCGTCCGGTTTCGGATTGATGGCGTCCTGCACGAGAGGCTGAAGACAAGGCGCGCGCTGGCGCCGCTCGTGGTATCGCGCATCAAGGTGATGTCGCGGCTCGATATCGCCGAGAAACGCCTCCCCCAGGACGGCCGCATTTCGCTGCGGATCGCCGGACGCGCCGTCGACGTCCGCGTGTCGACAATACCTTCCGGTCATGGCGAACGCGTAGTCCTGCGACTGCTCGACAAACAGGCGGGGCGCCTCGACCTGGGTTCGCTCGGCATGGACGATAAGACCCAGGGATTGATGGACGAGCTCATCCACAAGCCGCACGGCATCATCCTCGTGACCGGCCCGACCGGTTCGGGAAAAACCACGACGCTCTACGCCGCGCTGGAACGCATCAACGACAAGAGCCGTAATATCATGACCGTCGAGGACCCGATCGAGTACTTCATTGACGGCATCGGCCAGACCCAGGTGAACACCAAAGTGGAAATGACTTTTGCCCGGGGCTTGCGGGCTATCCTGCGCCAGGACCCGGATGTGGTGATGGTCGGCGAGATTCGCGACCTCGAAACGGCGGAGATTGCCGTGCAGGCCAGCCTGACGGGGCACCTGGTTCTGTCTACGCTGCATACCAACACCGCCGCGGGAGCCGTTACCCGGCTGCGCGACATGGGCGTCGAGCCGTTCCTGCTGTCGTCAAGCCTGATCGGTGTATTGGCACAACGACTGGTGCGGGTGCTGAACGACGATACCAAGGTGCCCTACGAGGCCGGGGAGTACGAATGCCGGATGCTCAATCTCGACCCGGGCGAGAACACGATACTGTATCGCGCCGGCGACGATGAGGCCGGCGGCTTCCACGGCCGTACGGGCATTTACGAGCTCATCTGCATCGACGACATGATGCGCACGATGATTCACGACGGCGTCAGCGAACAGGAACTCGAGAAATATGCGAGAACAATGTCGCCCAGCATTCGCGACGATGGCCGCCGACGAGTACTGAGCGGCAGCACGACCCTCGAAGAGGTTCTGCGCGTCACACGCGAAGATTAGCCGGTACTGGCGGGTATAATTCTTAACGTTTTGCGGTCTGAGAGTAGCCGGTGGGCGCATACGAATTCGTAGCACTCGACAAGAGCGGCAAAGAATCCAAGGGTCTGCTCGAGGGTGATACCCCCAGGCAGGTTCGCCAGATTCTTCGCGAGCGCCACCTGCTTCCCGTCAGTGTTACCGAGGTCGCACGAAAGGAATCCAGCCGCCAGCGGAGCTTCTCCCTGCGGCGCGGCCTGTCGGCCGCCGAACTCGCCCTCCTGACACGGCAACTCGCAACGTTGTCTCAGGCCGGACTGCCGCTCGAGGAAGCGCTGCTCGCGGTGAGTCAGCAAAATGAAAACCCGCGCGCCCAAAGCATTCTTCTCGGCGTTCGATCACGGGTGATGGAAGGTCACGCGCTGGCGGACGGCCTGGCTGATTTCCCACAGGCGTTCCCGGAGCTGTACCGCGCAACGGTCGCCGCCGGCGAGCAGTCGGGACACCTCGATGCCGTGCTCGAACGCCTTGCCGAGTTCACGGAAACACGGCAGGTGTTGCAACAACATATTCGGAATGCGCTCATTTACCCCGTCGCCCTGGTCGTCACTGCGATCGCAATTATTAGCTTCATGCTGGCCTATGTGGTCCCGAAAGTCGTTTATGTTTTCGAGAACTACGATCAGCAGTTGCCGCTTCTCACGCGCATGATGATCGGCGCCAGCGACTTTGTACGCGATTACTGGGCCGTAATGATCATCGGCGTGATCGCCGTCTTCTTCGGCATTCGGCAGTTATTGAAAAAGGAAGGGCCAAAACGTAAATACCATCAATTGTTACTAAGGCTGCCCGTAGTCAGCAAATTGACGCGCGGAATCAATACGGCGAGATTCACCCAAACGCTCAGCATACTCGCCGGCAGCGGTGTCCCGATCCTCGACTCTTTGCGCATAGCAGCCCAGGTCGTCGTCAACGTGCCCATGCGCGAGGCCGTGGAAGAGGCGGCATTGCGCATTCGGGAAGGCGCGATGATCAGCCGCTCGCTCGCGACCAGCCGGCTGTTTCCACCGATGACCACCCATCTGATCTCGAGCGGCGAAGCGAGCGGTCGCCTCGAAGACATGTTGTCGCGCGCGGCGATCAATCAGGAACGGGAGGTCGACAGCCTCATCGCGACACTGCTCGGCATCATGCAGCCGGCGCTGGTCATCATCATGGCTGTAGTCGTTTTGTTAATAGTCCTCGCAATCCTGCTGCCGATTTTCGAGATTAATTCCCTCATCGCCTGATCGCTTGCTTCCAAGCTATTGGTTTTAGGCACTTTTCGCAGATCCGAAAAGTGTCGATGGTGTGCTTGCGCGGCCTCACGAATCGGGGTATACAGCAAAAACAAGCCTGCGAAAGTTGGCTTTCAGATCGTTTGTCTGATCCTGTCTTGGGGTTTGTGATGATGAACAGCGAAATCGGGAATCCAAAACCGTCAAGAGCCGAGAAAGATTTCGACGACGACGATTTCGATGACGACGCTTTCGACGATGACGATTTCGACGACGATTCCGACGACTCGGACGACACGACGGTAGTTCTCGATGAAACGGGCGCGTTCACCGACAACGTCGGCGACGTATCGGTCGAAATCAATGTCGAGGAACTGATCGCCGAACTCGAAGCCTGCGAAGACAAGGACGCCGCGCGCAAGAAAGAAATCAGGCGCCGCCTCGAGGAACTGGCCGAAGAAAGAGAGCTCGAGGACACCTACGCGATCGATTTCGACGATTAGTCCGGCATCGCTTGTCAACGGCCATTCTATGCCTGCTTTCGCCAGCTAAGGCGGTCCAGCCGCTCCCTGACCCGGCGCTGCGCAGGCGCCTCGACGAACCTCGTCAGCAATTTTCCGAAAAGATTCGAAAAGACCGTTACCAAGGCGATGATGGTAACAATTTCCAGGGCATGGATCGGCTCGATCTCCTCCACTTTGTAGGTGCGAAATGCAATGACCGCGGCCGGAATCAGGAAAATCGGGTGGAAAAGATAAATCGAATAGATGTTGTGCGAGACGCTCGTCCAGAAGTCGCGCCTCAAGACCCATGAGAACGGCAGCAGCACACGCGAACGGCCGTACCAGGCACAGGTAATTAGCCCACATATGCCCAGCGCGAAGACGAATCTCTGCAGGGTCCAGAACCAGAGCCAGAATCGGTCGTTCGCCACTTTGTAAAGCAGACTGTCCTGATCGTGCACCGGCAGCCAGCCGCTGCCGATGATTAGCGCGAGCGATACAGTCAGCAGTGCCCCCGGCAACCACCGGCGCTCGAAGAGACGACCCAGCAGTGCGGCTTTATAGGTGACGAGGTAGGCCAGCAGGAAGCCGAGCAGGAACGGACTCGCGCGAAAGTGGATCTGGTAATACAGGTCGGACTGCGTCCTGGACGGTTCCGTGCCGAAGAAGAATTCGTAAACCGGGGTCTGATAACTCGGCGGGTCCAGGTAGAGCGCCAGAAAACGCGCCGCCAGTGCCAGGAACAGCGCCGCTATGGTCAGTTTGATCGGGCGTCTGCTACGAATCATCAACAGCACGAGAAACGGCAGCAACAGGTAGGATTGTACGAGCACTTCCAGCGACCAGCCGATCGGGATGATCGTCGTGAACCCGAAGAGCTTGCTAGTGAACAGCAGGTTCATGACCAGGTCATTCAATTCCGTCACGCCGAAGCCGCGAACCAGCCAGTAGAAGACGAGCCCGATAAGGTACAGCGGGACGATGCGCGACAGACGGCGCACGTAGAAGTTACCGATGTCGATGCTGCCGTGGCGGATCAGGTCGCGCAACAGCAGGTAAGACAGCAGGAATCCAGAGAACAGGAAGATGATCTCGGACCCAAGTGCCTGCCAGGCAAAATTGAACACGTAGGGAAACGAGCCGATGAAGCGATGTAAAGGTTCGTCATCGAGGAGCGAGGATAGCCCGACGACCACGTGAAAACAGATCACGAGCGTGATGCCGATGGCGCGAATGCCGTTAACGACACGTCGGTTTTCTCCGGAATCAAGCAGGAATGATGCAGGTGCAGACATCGATATCAGGCCGTCGTCGCCGAACACCGCCCTTAGTTAGATGTCGTGCAGAAAGTCTTGAATAGAAGCCGGTGCGGGCACATGCTCATTTTCCTGGCTGACCTTTAGACTGGCGACCGGAAACATGTGACGCGATAGCTCTCCAGACTCCATTTTCCTTGATCAGAAAATTACTCGATTTGTAGGTGTAATTTTCCGCGATGCCGGTACCGGCAATAACCGCGAATGATCCCTGATAGATCTGAAGCCTTTCAATTCGATACTCGAAGCTTCCCGGGGTCCACTCTTTCTGGCTGATGTATTCCAGTTCTTCGTCCTTGGTTGAACGAATACCCTCGCCGTCAATCATTTCGAAACTGTCGTGCAACAGTCGATCCAGTAACTCGACATCCTGAGTTCGATAGGCCTGTGGCCACAGTACTGTCTTGAAGTTTCGCAGCACCTCATAATCGTCTGCCAACGAAGTCGCAGGCAGCAACATGAGTACGAACGCTACGTTCATGGCGTAGCTGCGCATCGGGGTCTCCTGAAAAAAGTTACCGGATTTATTCTCGCATTATTCTTGAAAATAAACCCGGTAACTTTTTATCGGAAATTTCTCTGCTTCACCGTGAGTTCGCCCAGGAGATCGCTGTGGTCGATGAGTTTTTTCGCAATCACGTGAATCACCTTCCCCTCCTTTTGTAATTCGCCTTCGACCCCCATCAGGCGTGCGTGTAACAGGGCTTCGCGCTGTTCCTCGGAGATTTTCTTCCACACGATCAGGTTCGCACAGCCGGTCTCGTCCTCGAGCGTGACGAAGATGATGCCGCTGGCCGTGCCGGGACGCTGTTTGGTAATCACGAGGCCTGCCACGCGAATAGGCTGCCCGCTCGTCAGGTCTTTCAGGCGTTCCGCTGTGACATAGCGGTACTTGTCGAGATGTTCGCGAATGAGCGCGACCGGGTGGCGCCCGAGCGTCAGCCCCAGGCTCCGATAGTCCGCGACAATGTCCTGTCCTTCCGTCGGTTTCTTGAGCATCGGAATGGCCTCGTAACGTTCCATCGAGGGAATGAGCGGCGTGGGTTTCTCGACGCCTGCAACGGCCCACCGCACTTTGTGGCGGTGGCCGGCGATCGACTTCAACGCACCGGCCGCCGCCAGTGCGTCGAGTTCGCGGCGGTTCAGCGCGGTGCGCTCGATCAGCGCCTGGATGCTGTCGAAACGGCCCGCGGTCCGTTTGCTGACGATGTTTTGCCCCGCTTCCTCCGACAGGCCCTTGACCTGGCGCAGGCCGAGGCGGATCGCCGGCTGTTTATCGGTGATGGGTTCGAGGCTCGAGTCCCAGTCGCTCCGGTTGACGTCGGCGGGCCGCACCCCGACGCCGTGGCGCTTTACGTCCTGGATCAGTTGCGAGGCCGAGTAAAAGCCCATGGGCTGGCTGTTCAACAGCGCACAGGTGAAGGCGGCAGGCTCATGGCGCTTTAGCCAGCAGGAGACATAGACCAAAAGCGCGAAGCTCGCCGAATGTGATTCGGGAAAGCCGTACTCACCGAAACCGAGGATCTGCTGGAAGATCTGCCGCGCGAATTCTTCTTCGTAACCCCGCTCGCGCATGCCGCGTATCAGTCTTTCCTCGAACGGGCCGAGGCCGCCGCGGCGTTTCCAGGCCGCCATCGCGCGCCGCAGCCGGTCCGCCTCACCCGGCGTGAAGCCGGCCGCGACCACCGCGAGCTGCATCACCTGTTCCTGGAAGATCGGCACGCCTAAAGTGCGTTGCAGGACTTCCCGAACTTCCTCACTCGGATAGACGACGGCCTCCTCGCCCGAACGCCTGCGTAAATAAGGATGTACCATGTCACCCTGTATCGGCCCGGGACGGATGATCGCCACCTCGATGACGAGGTCGTAATAACAGCGCGGCTTCAGCCGCGGCAACATCGCCATCTGTGCGCGCGATTCGATCTGGAACACGCCCATCGTGTCACCGTCGCAGATCATGTCGTACACCAGCGGATCCTCGGCCGGCACCGTCGCGAGTGTGTATTCCCGCCCGTCGTACTTTTTGATGAGATCGAAGCTGCGGCGTATCGCCGTCAACATGCCGAGGCCCAACACATCGACCTTCAGGAGCCCGAGGTCCTCGAGGTCGTTCTTCTCCCACTGGATGACCGTGCGGTCCTGCATCGCGGCGTTCTCGACCGGCACGAGTTCCGACAGCGGCCCGTTGGAGATGACGAAGCCACCGACGTGCTGCGAGAGATGGCGCGGGAACCCTAAAAGCTCGCGCACTAGATAAAGCAGGCGCCTGATCACCGGGCTATCGGGATCCAGTCCGGCCTCGATGACGCGGCTTTCGTCGACTTCAGTGCCGTCCCACCACTGCAACGACCTGGCGAGCCGATCGACCTGCAGGCCGGAGAGGCCCAGCGCCTTGCCGACATCGCGCAATGCGCTGCGCGGCCGGTAAGTGATGACGGTGGCGGCGAGCGCGGCCCGGTCCCTGCCGTATTTGCGGTAAATGTACTGGATCACTTCCTCGCGGCGTTGGTGTTCGAAATCCACGTCGATATCGGGTGGTTCATTGCGTTCTCTCGAAATGAAACGCTCGACCAGTGTCGCCATGCGTTCCGGATCGACTTCGGTAATGCCAAGACAGAAACAGACGGCGGAGTTCGCCGCCGAACCGCGCCCCTGGCAGAGAATGTTCTGGCCGCGGGCGAACGCCACGATGTCGTAAACCGTCAGGAAATAGGGTTCGTACTCGAGCTCGCGTATCAGTTCGAGCTCGTGCCGGACCAGTGTTTCGACTTTCTGCGGCGCGCCCTGCGGCCAGCGCTTGCCCATGCCATCTTCTGTCAGCTGCTTGAGGTACGTCGGCGGCGTCATTCCCTCCGGTACGAGCTCATCGGGATATTCGTATTTGAGCTCATCGAGAGAAAAGCGAATCTCGTTCGCGATGCGTAAGGTTTCTTCACGCAATTCGGCTGGGTAGACTTTTTCGAGGACGCTACGCGGGCGCAGGTAACGCTCGCCGTTGGCATACAGCGCGAAGCCGGCCCGGTCGAGTGTCAGTCCCTCGCGTATCGCGGTTACCGTGTCCTGCAAGGCGCGGCGCTCGCGGCAGTGCATGTGCACGTCGCCGCTCGCGACGAGCGGCAGGTCGAGCGCGCGGCCCAGGTGACGGAGATGGTCCAGGCGCTGGCGCTGCAAACCGTCTGCCAGCAGTTCCACCGCAACCCACAGGCGATCACGAAATGTCTCCGTGATCCATGCATCCTCGGCGCACAGCAGCAGTTGCTTGCCGGGAACCCACAGCACGAGGCAATCGGGCAGGCCATCGGGGAAGTCCTCAGGTCCAAGCTTGTAACTGCCCTTGTCGGCAGCACGCCGCCCCAGGGTGATGAGGCGGCACAGTTGCGCGTAGCCCGCGCGGTTTTTGGCGAGCACCACGAGTTTCAGGCCACTCTCGAGCCGCAACTCCGAGCCGACGATCAGCTTTTTGAGACCGCAGTCTCTCGCCGCGACATGCGCCCTGACTAAACCTCCGACGGTGCATTCATCGGTCAGCGCCAGCGCCGCGTAACCGAGCTGCGCGGCCGTCTGCACGAGTTCTTCCGGGTGAGAGGCGCCTCTCAGGAAGGTGAAGTTGCTGAGTGCATGTAGTTCGGCGTAACCAAAAGTGCTCACCCGAACATCCCATGCAAGAACCAGCGACCTCCTTTTTCCTTTCGATCACGATAAACCCAGAGGCGCATGCCTTTGGCATTACGCGCCACGAAATAGTCCCTGGCAATGCCGTCATCGTCCCACCAGCCCGTTTCCAGCCGTTCCGGCCCGTCGAGTAACTCCAGGACGCCGTCGCAAACGGGCAAACCTTTTTGGGTCGCCAGTAGTCTCGGTGCATCGAGCATCCACAAGGGTCTTCGCAATACCAGGCTCGTATTGCATCGTATGCCCTCGAGCAGTCCGGAGGCTTCGTGGTCCGCATGATGAGCCGGCAGGCCCGCGCAATGTGGTACCTCGCTCAATACATCCTGACGCCGCCAGGCATATTGCGGGCGATGTTCGGCAACCATTGCAATGCCGTGCACCGATTCATCGCCGATACGCGCGCTCAGGCGCTCTGCAAGGTGCGCGATCGACAGCTTTCCCTGCCGTTTTGCCGGTTTGCCGAAAGGCAGGGTATCCGTCTCTGCCGAGAAATATTGCATCCGGCCGGCCTGCAGCCGGATAGCGATGACCGGTGCAGGCAGGGTGAGACGGTCGAACTTGATCTTCAGTAAATCGAGCCAGTGTCGCGTGGCGCGATCCGCCTGCACGCAACCCAAGGGCAGGTGCGTCGCGGCCGATTGCAAATGGAAAAAGCTGACGAGCATGTGTTGCACGGCCATCTGTCGCACCAGCAAAAAGCGTTCGAGCTTTGCGAGCAAAAGCTCGCAGGCGTTCAGCAGGCGTTCGCTGTCGCTTTGCTCCTCGTGCAGATCGTAGTCTGCTGCGAAACGTTCGGGTGCCCGATAGTTCACACGCGGATCCGACAAACGAGCCAGCGCACGATCGAGCTCCAGTAAACGCGTGGCGCCGAAACGCTTGGCAAATCCCTGTCGGGGCAATCTTAAAACTTCGCCGATGCAGGAAACGCCCATTCCCTTCAAAGACACCTCGACGGAATCCGGCCAGCCGGCACAGGAAATCGGCAACGGGGCCAGTTTGCCCCGCAAGTTCCGCGCATCGAGGATGCAGGCCTTGCGTCCCGCCCGGGCAAGCCAGGTCGCTGCCAGTGGCGTGGGCGCGATTGCCGTGGCGGCATTGAAACCCTGTTCCTGCAAACCCAGGACGATGCGTTGCCGCAGCGCTTTTACGCCGCCGAACAGTTTCAGGCTGCCGGCAATTTCCAGGAGCAGCACGGAAGGTATTTCGATGCAGACGAACGAGGTGAATTTCCCGGCCCATTCAGCGAGCTCCTGCAAAGCCTGCCTTTCACAATGCGGTTTTCGTTCCTCGAGGCAAAGCGTCGGTTTAAGCGCGAGTGCCGCGTTGATCGACAGGCCGGGCCTGATGCCGGCGGAGCGGGCTTTCGCATTGACGAGGAGAATCCTGCGAATGCCCTTGAAATCTTCGAATACGGCTTTTGCCTCGCCGGTATCGCCCAGTGCTTCGAGCGGCAACGCCGGCAAATGAATGCAAAGCCACAAGCAACGTATGGCGCTTATCTCGAGCGGTGGCGGCTTCGGTTCGGCGACTGGCGCGAGTGACAGCGCCTGTTGCCGGGGGCTTACGGGACGACGTCTTTTTGCGGAGGGAGTCGGGGCGGCTTCCTGCGACATGGCAGGCGATTTATCAGAAGTAGCCATGGCCTAACCCGCATAATCCCGCACGATGACCGGCCTGCCGCCACGGCTTTTCAGGATTCCGAGATCGATACCGCGTTCCCCTGCGCTGAGCCGGATGCGTAACGCCGCAGCGGATGGCTGGGACTGGGCCTGTATCGAACGAAAGGCAATCGCCCAGCTCTGCCCTTTCTCGGCCGCCAGTTGCAGGCGCCGGCTGGCCGCATCGTCCAGTGTGTCCGGCCACAAGAGGACGGCCGCACAATGACCCGACGACAGGGCCTGCTCGGCAGCCCACAGGGTCTCGGTGGATTTTTTCGGGCGCACGATCAGCACCCGTGACAGGTTGACACCCCATTGCCGAAGCGCAGGGGGATAGGGTTCGAAAGGAGGCGCTACCCAGGTAATCCAGCCCGCCTCGGACACATCATCCGAAGGCTGGCTCAAGCGCGCCAGTGCCGGCATCAGGAGTTGTAACTCCCCGCTGCCGTAGTGTTCCAGCAGGACCTCCGTCAGGGCGTTCTGTGGCCAGCCACCCCCGGGCAGTTGCCGGTCGAGCTTCGGATAGCCGCTGGCGAGACCCGGCAAACCTTGCCCTGCGGCCTGCCCCTGCCAGATACGCGGGTTTGCAAGCAGTTGACGAAGCGCATCATTCACCGCACACCTGAAAAACCATCAATGCAGGGGGATGCCGTCACGGATCACGCCGACCACGACACCCTCGATCACCATTGTCTGCTCGTTGAGGTCGACCTCTATCGGTTCGAACGCTTCGTTCTCGGGCAGGAGCCAGACCCGGGAACCGTCCTGCCGGTAGCGCTTGACGGTCACTTCGTCGTCGACCCGGGCGACGACAATCTGCCGGCTCCGTATCTCGGGCGTGCGGTGCACGGCGACGAGATCGCCATCCAGGATGCCGGCATCCTTCATGCTCATGCCATGCACACGCAACAGGTAATGCGGCTTGGGATTAAACAGGGCCGGATCGAGCTTGTAATGCGTCTCGATGTGCTCTTCCGCGAGAATCGGACTACCGGCCGCAACCCTGCCGACCAGGGGCAGGCCCATCTGCTCGCGCAGCGAGTCCTTGAGCTGTATGCCCCGCGAGGCGCCCGGCACGAGCTCGAGCACCCCCTTCTTCTGCAAGGCCCGGAGATGTTCCTCGGCGGCATTGGCTGACTTGAAGCCGAGCTCCCTGGCGATATCGGCGCGCGTGGGCGGCATGCCATACTCAGCGATAAATGACTGAATTAACTCAAGAATTTCCTTCTGCCTCGGGGTCAGATCGCGCATCGAAGATACCTGTATGAATAAACAGTAGTGCAATTATATACAGTTCGCGCCTTGCGTCAACGCGCGCACGGGGCGCGGATCGGGCACGCCCCGGTCCGCGGTCGAACGCGTCGCACGGGCAACGCCGCCTGCCGGTCGACCGCCGTCATCTGGCGATAAATTTTCATCCGTAACCATCATGTGAAATCGCAAGCACAGTGAACAGCTCACTCATTTTTCGACAGGAATCTCCGTCGAACCCGGTCAAATTTTGTGCACGACGAGCAACAAAAAAGCGCTGTCGGGCCCTTGCGACAAGCCGACGAAAATCAAGGTTTCCATTGAAGCTCGCAGCACTTTAAGAAATAATGCGCGGGCAGTTTTATCCCAACAGAGGAAAATTGGATGATGATTAAAAACGTAATAAAAGTAAGCGCCATCGCGCTCATTCTCGGCCTGGCCTCCGGCTGCGCCGCGACTGGCGATCAGGCGCAAGCCACTGCGGACGCTGCAGCAAGAGACGCAGCGGCAGCAAAATCTGCTGCTGAAGCTGCACGCGCGGCAGCCGACAGCGCCGCTCAGGCAGCTGCGGCCGCGCAGCGCACGGCCGATCAGGCTCTGGCGGCTGCACGGGAAGCGCAGTCTTGCTGCAATGCAAACCGTGATCGCCTGGAGCGGATGTTCCAGAGGTCGCAGGCCAAGTAGTAAATAGCTACAGGCTATTGACGACTTTTTCTGACGCCGCGCTTGTCGCGGCGTCTTTTGTTTTACGCCCGGCCAAAGCGGGAATTCCATCCGCGCGCTCGAGCAAACGCTCGGCAATGTCCCAATAAAGTATTCCCGGGCGAGCATTCGTTGCCGCAACGAATTGTTCCGTCAGCAAGGTCAGTTTGTCGCGCGGGAGAGATGGCTCCACAATCGCATCCGTATCGCCCTCCTCGGTCGCATCAGCGGCGACCGGCGGCAGCGTTTCCAGCGCCTGGTGAACTTCCATGACTAACTCGTCACCGTCCCAGCCGATCTTCACCGGCGCGTTGATGATGCGTACCGGCGTGTCGATCCCGACCTCGCCGAACAGGAAACCGATGTCTTCGGGGAACAGGCGAATGCAACCGTGCGTCACCCGCATGCCGACGCCCGCCGGCCGGTTCGTGCCGTGTATCAGGTATCCGGGCAAACCGAGCCGCATCGCGTGCTTGCCCAGCGGGTTTTGTGGTCCCGGCGGTACGACTCGCGGCAACACATCGCCGTCAGCCGCATGTTCGGCTATCACCGACTCCGGCGGATACCAGGCCGGATTGGTGACTTTGGTTACGATGCTCGTGAGTCCCAGCGGCGTTTCCCAGTCCATGCGGCCGATGCTCATCGGGTAGGTCATGACGACAGCCGCCTCGCCGTCACGCGGTTCCGGAAAATAATAGAGACGATACTCGGCGAGATTGAGTATCAGGCCGCGCCGTTCGCCCGGCGGCAACACGTAACGCGTCGGCAACACCACCTCGGTGCCCTCTCCGGGCAACCACGTGTCGACGTGCGGGTTTGCGCGAACGATGTCCTCGTAGCCCAGGCCGTGACGCCGTGCAATGTCGATCAAGGTATCGTCGGCGCGCGCCTTGACGAGCGTAACGGCGCCGATGACGTCGTTACCTGGCGGTGGCAATTCGTATACCTCCGCCATGCCACCGAGCGGCAGCATGAGCAAAACCAGCGCCAGCTTGCGCGGACTCATTTTCATTGGCCTATCTCTTCTCTCTTTATGACCTCAACTTCCGATTCGGCCGCCATCAGCCAGTCCTGGATCGCCTTGCTTTCCAGCAGCCGCCGCGGATAGTTGATCGCAGAATCCGGCAGGTTGATACCGTAGGTCCTGAATCTCAATACGACCGGCGCGTACATCGCATCCGCCACGCTGAATCGGCCGAACAACCAGTCTCCGCTAGCCTGGTAGCGGCGGTGACAGTCTGCCCAGATATCCAGTATCCGGTCAATATCGTCCGTGAGTGCGTCCGGGAGCGGTACCCTGCGCCCCATCGCCCGGCAATTCAAAGGCATTGCATCGCGCAAGGTACAAAAGCCGGCATGCATTTCCGCGGATATGGAGCGCGCGTGGGCCCTGGCCTGCGGATCTGCGGGCCACAGTTCCTTCTCGGGCCAGCGTTCCGCGACGGTTTCGGCAATCGCCAGCGTGTCCCAGACCGGCATTCCGTCGAAGAACAGCACCGGCACGCGGCCCGATGGCGAGAAGCGCGCGAGTTCCGCGGCACTGCCCGCCTGGTCGAGCGGTATCCGGTATTCTTCGAATTCGATCCCGGCCTCTTTCAACAGGAACCAGCTTCGTAGCGACCAGCTCGAATAGTTCTTGTTCCCGATGATGAGCTTCAGATGCATGACAATTAGATTGCAGCGGCTTTCACATTATTTCACAGTTCGGAAAAAAAGGGACCGCTCACCTGATCGTCGATGATCGAATGCTGGCCGAGGAGCGCAAATTTCACGATGATTCAAGTGAACTGTCCACTCATTTTCGTTAGCCTTGCAATCCTCTTCAGGTCCGGATGTTCATCATGGGTATGAGATTTGTCGTCAATCTTTCGGACCGCGATCTCGGTTTTTTTCGGCAGGCCCTGAGGAAGTCGCGCAACGCGGTCCGGCATGCCGACGAAACGGAAATCATCGAAGCCGTTGCCGACGTCATCCGCGACATAAAGAAAGAGCAGCCGCTACCGGATTTCGTCGCCAGACGGGTGCCCGAACTCGAATCGATGATGCGCATGCTGGAAGACAATGACTGGGCATTGCCGAAACGCGAACGCGAGAGGCTGCTCGCAACTTTCATTTATTTCGGAGATCCGGAAGATATTCTTCCGGATCACGTGCCGGTTATCGGCTATCTCGACGACGTCATCATGATCGAACTCATCGTCAGGGAAATGCAGCACGTGCGCGAGGCCTATGAGGATTTCTGCAAATTCCGCAATACCTTGAAGAAGAAAATCAAGTTGCATCCGCGCGACGCAGATTACCGACACCGAATAGCGCAGAAACGCAAGTTACTGCATCAGCGAATGGAGCGGCGACTCAATAAAGACCTGCGCGAGAAAAAATCCACGGCACTCTGGTAATTGTTCGGGATCGAACCGAAATGAATCATCGAAAATAATTATTTTCGGATCGATCCCTTGTCAGTACCGCATCAGGATGGAGCCCCAGGTGAATCCTCCGCCGAAAGCTTCCAATAGCACCAGCTGACCTCGCTTGACCCTGCCGTCGCGCACGCCGACATCGAGCGCCATCGGCACGGATGCTGCCGATGTATTGCCATGGTCCTGTACGGTGACAATCACCTTTTCCATCGGCAGGTCAAGGCGTTTGGCCGTCGCCTGGATAATGCGCAGGTTGGCCTGATGCGGGATCAGCCAGTCCAGCTCCCTCTTGTCGATCTTGTTTGCCTTGAGTGCTTCCTCCGCAACCTTGCCCAGGGTCTTGACCGCGACCTTGAATACCTCGTTGCCGCGCATGATGATGCCGACTTTGTCCGTACCTGCGGTCTTGAGGTCTTTCGATGGGCCCACCGGGTAAAACAGCAATTCCTTGTATTTTCCGTCGGCGCCAAGATGTGTCGATATGATTCCCTCTTCATCCGATGGTTTGACGATCACTGCGCCGGCGCCGTCGCCAAATAGCACACAGGTCGTACGATCCGTCCAGTCGACCAGCTTAGTGATAATCTCCGCACCGATCACGAGCGCACACTTCGATTCACCTGCGCGGATGAACTTGTCGGCCGTCGCGAGCGCATAGATGAAGCCCGTGCAGGCGGCCTCGATACTGAAAGCCGCGCAACCATGAATGCCGAGGGCCTGCTGCACCAGCGTTGCGATATTCGGAAATACGAGGTCCGGCGTCGTCGTGCCGATAATGATGAGGTCGATGTCTTTCGGTTTTACCTTCGCCGTTTTCATCGCCTCTTTGGCCGCCTCGATACACAGGCTGGACGTGGTCTCTTCTTCCGCGGCGAGATGGCGCCGCTCCACACCGGTGCGAGTACGAATCCATTCATCGCTGGTTTCGACAATATCCTCGAGCTCGGCATTCGTCAGGATACGCTTGGGCAGATAACGGCCGGTACCAGCGATACTTGAATAGATCATGCAGCTTCCTTACGCAGCAGGTTTCCAATCTGCTGCGGCACCTGATTCTTGACTTCCACGAGCGCCGTTTCGATCGCATGCTGAAAAGCCAGCGAATCCGCGCTGCCGTGACTCTTTATAACAATACCATTAAGGCCGACCAATGACGCACCATTATAATTTCGCGAATCCATTTCGACGGCAAAGCGTTTCAGGACCGGCGCCGCAACGAATGCCTGGAGCTTTGCGATCAGGTTGCGAGTGAACGCGCGGCGCAACGCGTGGGCGATCAGACCGGCGGTACCCTCCATCGTCTTCAGGGCAACGTTACCCGTGAAACCATCTGTGACGACGACGTCCGCCTTGCCCGAAAAAATTTCATTGCCTTCGATAAAGCCGACGTAATTCAGGCCACTCGCATCGAGGAGTGCTGCTGCCTCCTTGATCATGTCGTGGCCTTTGGTCGCCTCCACCCCGATATTGAGCAACGCGACACGCGGGCGCTCGATGTTGCGGATATCCGAGGTTACGATCGATCCCATCAAGGCGAACTGAAACAGTAGCTGTGCATCGCCGACCGTATTGGCGCCGAGATCGAGCATGTGCACGGTGCCGCCGATGGCCGGCAACTCAGCGATGATGGCGGGCCGCTCGATTCCGGGAAGCATCTTCAGCACGAATTTTGCGGTCGCCATCAAGGCACCCGTGTTGCCCGCACTAACACAGGCCTGCGCGTTGCCGTCCTTCACGAGGTCTATCGCGACCCGCATCGACGAATCTTTCTTTTTGCGCAACGCATCCGCCGGTGACTCGGACATGCCGACGACCTCGGTTGCGTTTTGCACCGAGAGCCTCGGCTGTCTACCGACGATGCGGGTTATGTGCCCATTCAGTTCGGCGCCGTTTCCAACCAGGATCAGCTCCAGGTTCGGATGCCGTTCGAGGCAGGCGTTGGCAGCGCGCACGACAACCTCGGCACCGAGATCGCCGCTCATGGCATCGACTGAAATAACCGAATGAGTTCCCACTGAATGCCTGGGATCGGTCATTCTTCAATCGGAATGCCGGATCCCGGATGGAGAACGTCTACGCCTCGTCTTCTTCTTCGGGCGGCACGATCACCTGGTTGCCGCGATAAAAACCATCCGGCGTCACGCGATGTCTCAGATGCGTTTCCCCGGACGTAGGATCAACCGACAGTGATGGGCCTTTCAGTTTGTCGTGCGAGCGGCGCATCCCGCGCCTCGCTGGGGTCTTTCGACTTTTTTGAACAGCCATCTTTATCTCCAATGTGTGATAGCGGTGGCCGGCTATCGTAATCGTTGTTCATGGTGCCGGGCGGATGCCCGGCGATCAATTGTTCCTTTCGTTCATCAGCGACCGCAGATTGTCAAATGGCCGCACGGTCTCCTCGATGTCGTCCGATACGTTGTTTGCCAGTGGGCCGCACAGTTCCCTGGAGGCGTGCATGACCGACATCGGCAGCGCCATGATGAGCGCCTCCTCCACGATGTCGATCGGTCGGATGGCATCGCCTTCAATCTCCCAGACTTCAAAATCTCCCGGCGCCGACAGGGCCTCGCCCGATTTCATCAGCAGCATCCTGAACGTCGTCCCGAGCGGCAGCCTGAACGGCTCGAGACAGCGCTGACAGACGGCTGCGATGTCCGTGGAAATCTCGCCCTCAACGGCCGGAATTTCCCGACGCGAATCCGCCCAGGCGAACCCGAGTCTAATGTCTACCGGTGCACTCTGCCATTCGCGCGGCAGCTCGTCTCCGGAGAGCCGCTCGAGGTCCGCCTCAATGACTTCGACCAGGCGACGAAAATCGCTGATTTTACCCTTAAAATCAAACGCTTGGCCACGCTGCGCCAGCTCTTGCGGGCGCGCGCGATCACAGAGCGGATTGCCCATGGCGGGCGCATGATAAGGACCGGGCCTGCCACTGTCAAAGGACCGTTCGCGGCACGGGCACGGGGGCAGGCCCGGGTCGCCGGACGCCTGAGGTACACTGTGCGAAATCTACAACGCATTGAAACCTATGCAAAATAATTCGGCCGGCAAGATCGTGCTGGCATCGTCCTCGGTGTATCGCCAGCAATTGCTCGATCGCTTCCTCGATGACTACGAAACCGTGGGGCCGGGCATTGACGAAGCCGTCGACATCGAGGACCCGGAACAACTTGCCGTCTACCTCGCCCGCAACAAGGCGGAGACCGTGTCGACCGCTTACCGCAATGCACTGATCATCGGCGCCGACCAGCTCGCGGTGCTCGACGGCAAAGTGCTGGGCAAACCCGGCGACCACCAGCGAGCCGTCGAACAGTTGTTGCAGGCCTCGGGAAAGTCGCTGACCTTCCTGACGGCCGTTTGCGTGCTCGACCCGGTCGAGAAACGACGCTACGAGCATGTGGACAAGACGGTCGTACGCTTTCGCAGTTTCGATCGACGCCTGGCCGATGCCTACCTGAAACACGACCAGCCGTACGACTGCACGGGAAGCTTCAAGATCGAGGGCGCCGGATTCGTGTTGTTCGAATCCGTGACGACCGAAGATCCGACTGCGCTCGTCGGCATGCCGATGATCTGGTTGTCCGACCGCTTGCTCGATCTGGGTTATCTGATCCCTTGATGGCGTAACGAATCGCGGCTAACGCCGCTTCCACATCCGATGGCATGTGGGAGCAACTTCAGTCGCGATTATTCCTGTCTTTCCAATCGGTCGAGAAACGCCTGCAGATCTTCCGCGAGTGGCGCCGTGAAGTGTCGCTCGTTACCGCTGTCGTCCGGAAACGAGATTGACTGGGCGTGCAGAAACAGTCTTTTCAGACCGAGTCTTCGTAGCTCGCCGTTCGCTTGGCTGTCACCATAACGTTCGTCGCCGGCGAGTGGATGGCCGAGGTGGCTCGCATGCACGCGGATCTGGTGCGTACGGCCGGTCAGCGGCTGGCACTGCAACAGGCTATACCGGCCATAGGGTCGCAACAGGCGAATGCGGGTTTGCGCCGGCTTGCCGTCGGCACTGACGATTACGTGTCGTTCGCCTTTTGCGCGATGCTCGACCTTGAGCGGCACGTCGACGACTTGCTCACCGAGCTGCCAGTCGCCGATCGCCAGCGCCAGGTAATTCTTTTCGACCGTGTTGTCGCGGAATTTTTGGTGCATTTCGCGCAGCGCGCTGCGGCGTTTCGCCAGTACGAGACAGCCCGACGTCTCTCGATCGAGCCGGTGAACGAGGGATATATCGCGCAGGTCGGAACGTGCCGCCCGCGCCAGTTCGATGACACCGAAACTGACACCGCTACCGCCATGCACGGCAAGCCCGCTCGGCTTGTCGATGACAATGAGGCGTTTGTCTTCGTAGACGATGCGCTTCTCGAGGTCCCTGACACGCGCAGAGGGCGGCGCATCACGTGACGCATCAACCCTTGCCGGCGGTATCCTGACTTCGTCGCCCTCCCTGAGCTTGTATTCGGGCCGCACCCTGCCGCCGTTCACACGCACTTCGCCGCGCCGGAGTATGCGATACAGCCTTCCTGTGGGGAGCCCCGGCAGCTGGCCCCGCAGGAAATTGTCGATCCGCTGTCCGGCCTGCTCCGGGTCAACGCGAATCTTTCGCACCCGGGTCTGCCGGGTGGCCGCTCTGGAACTCGACTTCATGTGTTGCGACTTATTTAGTGGGCTCAAAGACTTATTTCACATTGCCCGGAACCGATGCTGTGTTATATTACCTGCCCGTAGCGGCAGGTGGACTGGCTTCCGCCCCGCACGTTCCATGAGTGCTCCAGGCCGGCACGTCCCGGCCGACGAGCAAAGGTTAATTCATTTCTGGCCTCGCCGGCGGCGAGA
>JBFHXJ010000008.1:0-66462 GCA_041598995.1 Woeseiaceae bacterium
CTGTTATCGTTCAGTAAATCGGCTATTCAACGCGTCATTGAACAACGCGCGAGACACGCGCAGGATGGTGAACGGTTGTCTATGCACATGCGGTCACTGGACGACTTGCTCATTCAGTCAGATTACTGGGCACGGCAGCGCGATGCAGATCTGGTCGACGTCGGCGACGTCGTCATGGCCATAAAGCAGCGGAATCATCGGCTGAACCGCGTACAAATGAAGATTGTCGACGCGATCAAGCGCGACACCTTGCTGATCGATACGTCCGGATCCAGGGTCGGGCAAATCAATGGGCTTTCGGTCGTCGCTCTCGGGGAATTCAGTTTCGGGCATCCGATGCGCATCACGGCCACGACGAGGATTGGTACCGGCAACGTCGTCGACATCGAACGCGAGGTCGAGCTGGGCGGAGCCATCCATTCGAAGGGAATGATGATCCTGTCGTCTGCGTTGTCGGCCCGCTATGCGACCAATCAGCCGTTATCGATGCACGGCAGCGTGGTGTTCGAGCAGTCCTATGGCGGCGTGGAAGGTGACAGCGCATCGGTTGCCGAGTTGTGCGCACTCATGTCGTCCTTGTCGGGCGTTCCCATCAGGCAGAACCTGGCCGTGACCGGTTCGATAAACCAGCACGGGCGCGTACAGGTCGTCGGCGGAATCAACGAGAAGATCGAAGGGTTTTTCGACGTCTGCAAGACGCGGGGGCTCGATGGCTCCCACGGCGTAATCATTCCGCGTGAAAACGTCAAACACCTGATGCTGAAAGAGGAAGTGGTCGAGGCCGTTGCAAGCGGGCAGTTCAGCGTATACGCCGTGCAGACTATCGACGAGGCGATTACGATTATGACCGGTACCGAAGCTGGCCAGCGGGATCAGGAAGGAAAATACCCGCCACACAGTATTAACGGCAAGGTAGAACAGCAGTTGATTACTTACGCAAAGTTACGAAGGAAACATGCCGAAAAAGACGAAGAGAAAGACGAAGAAGACTGACGAGAGGCGTCGCGTATTCATCGCCGTGACCGAATCCAGTCCGCTGCCGGACCTGTGGCGTGAAGCTATGAACCTCATGAGCGAATCACCCGCCGATCTGATAGCGCTTTTTGTCGATGATCAACGCTGGCATCGCGCCGCAAGCCTGCCTTTCACGCGCGAGATCTCGAAACTCAGCGGCTCCGTGGCGGAATTCACGGCGCAGCGCGCAGAGGAGCTCAACAGGGAAGCGGTAACGCAAATGCAGCGGCGTATCGAGGAACTTGCGACAGAGGCCCGACTCGCATTCGGCTTCGAAGTGTTATCGGAATCCGATCAGAAGAGAATCACCGAGCTGCTGGATGCGGCGCACAACGTCCTGATTGCGCCGTCGCAAATCAGGTCGCGTCCGATCTATACACACCTCAGCCGCTGCAGCTGCCGCCTGATGCTGATCGAGGCGCCGGAGGAGAAGCAGGAAACCCGCGAGGCTCCGTAGCCGGCAATGCGTCCGGTCGATCGGCAGTATGTAACGCCCGAAGATCCTGTCAGAATAACAGTCGAATTCCCGTATAACGGAGGCAGCGATGAACTACATCGACGGATTCGTGGCGGCGGTGCCCACCGCGAATCGTGAGGAATACCTGAAACACGCGGCGGACGCCGCGGTGGTATTCAAGGAGTACGGTGCCCTCAAGCTCGTGGAATGCTGGGGCGACGATATCCCCGACGGCGAAATCACCTCGTTCCCGATGGCAGTCAAATGCAAGGATGACGAGACCGTCGTTTTCGCCTGGATCGTTTGGCCGTCCCGCGAGGTGCGCGACGAGGGCGTCAAGAAAATGATGGCGGACCCGCGCATGCAACCGGGCTCGAACCCGATGCCTTTCGACGGCAAGAGAATGATTTTCGGCGGCTTCGAGGTCCTCCTCGACGTTTGACCGGCCTCATTCCGACAGCGGATCCACGTGCTGCGCGCGCCGCCTGCCGCGAATCGTCGCCACCAACGGTACCAGAAGAGTAAGTACGGTTATTGCCATGATGGCCGCGGTGATCGGCCGCTGCCAGAGAAACGCGAATGAACCGTCCCAGATCAGCAACGCGCGGCGCAGGTTGTCTTCCATCATCCCGCCCAGTATGAATCCCAGCAGTAATGGCGCCAGCGGAAAATCGAGGACCCGTATAACGACGGCGATCACCCCGATGATGACCATCATCGTGAGGTCGACCGTGTTGAACGACACCAGGTAGACGCCCATCAGGGACAGGAACAGGATGATCGGCGTCAACATCTGACGCGGTACGCGCAGCAAACGTGAAATGTAGGGGATCAGCGGCAGGTTGAGTACGAGCAGCACGATATTGCCGACGTACATCGAGATGATCACGGACCAGAAGACGGCCGGATTCTCGATATACAGTCGCGGTCCAGGCTGCACGCCGTAGGATATCAGCGCACCGAGCATGACCGCTGTCGTGGCGGATCCGGGAATGCCCAGCGTCAGCAGCGGTACGAAGGAGCCGGTGGATGCCGCGTTGTTCGCCGTTTCGGGAGCAGCGAGGCCGCGGTGACTGCCGTGACCGAATTCCGCTTTCTGCCTGTCCGAGGCCAGATTCCTTTCCATGCCATAAGCCAGAAAGGACGCAATGGTCGCGCCGGCACCGGGAAGGATGCCGACGAAGAAACCGAGAATCGACGATCGTCCGATCGTGGGAACGATGTCCCTGGCCTCGTGGCGCGACACCCTGAGAGAGCCCAGGCTTTCCTTGTTCAATTCGTCGGGTGACATCGAATCGGTTTTTCCCCTGAGTATCACGATCAGCGCTTCCGCCAGTGCGAAAGTCGCCATCGACAGCAGCAGGAAGCTGATGCCGTCGTACAGGTCCGCGTTGCCGAAGGTGAATCGCTGGATGCCGGACGGGTCTTCGCCGACAGTCGATAACATCAGGCCGAGCAGCGTCATCAGGATCGCCTTGACGACCTGCCCTTTTCCCGAAAATGCGGCAATCGCCGTGCAACCGAACAGCATCAGCGCGAAATAGTCCGCCGACTGAAAACTCAAAGACACTTGCGCAAGAAACGGCACGAAGACGAACAGCAGGATGGCGCCGATGGTGCCGCCCGCGAACGAACTGTAGGCGGCGATCGCGAGCGCCTTCCCTGCCTGGCCCTTGCGCGCCAGCGGATAACCGTCGAACGCGGTAGCCACCGCGCCGGATACGCCCGGCGCGTTGATGAGGATCGAGGAGGTCGAGCCGCCGAAAACGGCACCGTAGTATACGCCGGCGATCAGGATCAGGCCGGACGCCGGATCGAGGCCGTAGGTAATCGGAATCATCAATGCGATTGCGGATACCGGACCCAGGCCCGGCAACATGCCGATAAAAGTGCCCGCAAAACAGCCGAGCAGCACCATCATCAGGTTGATCGGCGAAAAAGCCGTGTGCAATCCGGTGATGATGCCGTCGATCACCGGGCTGCCCCGAAAACGAGCCGGTGCAGGTCGCCGGCGTCGAGGTAAAGCCCGAACAATTGCGTGAGAATTGCCCAGAGAAACAACACCAGCGAAGCCGCCACACCGGCGCTCAGCAGGAAGCGCCGCTCGCCGAGGATCAGGAAGCCGCTCAGCAGGAACAGGAAGCTGGAAAACGCAAAGCCCAGGAACTCGAAAACGGCGACATACACTGCCATCGTCGCTATCAGTAACAGCGTCGGCGTCCACGCAAACCTCTGTACTGCCGAGCTGACGCGGTTCTCGGCACCTTGTCGCGCGGACAGGGAGATTTGCAGCAGCGCGCAGAGGATCGCGGAGACCGAGAGTCCGATGGGCAGTGTTCTCGGCGTGAACGATTCGACGCCGGCGGTGGGATCCAAAGGAAGCACCAGTGCATAGCGGAGGTAGATGATCGAAAACGCCAGAATGAGCAGGCTTCCCAATCGGTCCTTGTTGTCGATGAATCGCATTGCCGGAATGACGCGCCGCTTCAGTTCAGCAGACCGAGTTCGCGCAGCATCTCCGCCATTTCCTGTTCCTGTCGTTCCAGAAAGGCAACGAACGCATCGCCGGCCACGTAAAAATCCGTCCAGCCGCGGTTCTCGCGGATGACCTGCCATTCCTTCGTCGCAAACATCGCCGAGAGCGCATCCTGAAACCTTCCGATATGTTCCGGGCTGGCGCCGGGGGCTGCAAAGAAACCACGCCAGTTCGCGAAGACCGCCGGCACACCCTGCTCGACGAGTGTCGGCACTTGGGGAAAACGCGCAAGCCGTTCCGCAGCGGTCATCGCTAGGATGCGGACCTCTCCCTGCTCGGACAGCGACATCGCTTCACTGAGTCCGGTCGACAGGACCTGCGTTTCCCCGGACAGCAGGCCTACCATCGCGTGGCCGCCGGCGTTATACGGAATGTATTTCAATTGTCTCGCGTCTACCCCGGACTTTCTGAAGGCCAGTGCCGCAACGATGTGATCCATGCTTGCACGTGATGAGCCACCGGCCACGTTGACGCGGCGCGGGTTCTTCGCGAAGTCGGCCACGAGGTCCTGCCAGGTCTCGTAAGGTGAATTCGTCTTCACCACGAACGCGCCGTAGTCGACGACCACCGATGCTACCGGCGTCAGGTCGTGAAAGGACTGCGGATAAATCTTGCGCAAGGATCGCAGTATGATCGGGGACGAGTTGATCAGCAGCGTGTCCTGCTGCCGGTTCGCGGTTTCGATAAGGTGCGCGAGTGCCCGGGCACCGCCCCCACCGGAAAGGTTTTCGTAGGATGCGACTTCGATGATGCCGGAGCGTGCGAGCGCTTCGCCGACGCCGCGCGCGGTCGCATCCCAGCCGCCACCGGCGCCTCCCGGGATCAGGAAATGAATGCGCTCCGTGCCGGATGTCGCGGCGGCATAAGCGCTCAGCAGCAGGACGGCGACCCATTTCACGAGATCCAGCACCAGCGGTCGGTTTCTCATGCTTGCATCCGGGAGTGCGTAGCCTGAAATCTTATACTACTCGTGGCCATTCTGTTGTATGCCCCGGGGTTGATGCACAATCGGTCCAGGGGATTGAGGATGAAAAGAATATTCAGGAACGCGCTGTCAATACTGCTGGGAACCGCGCTCATGCACCCCGGCCCCGACGCGCTGGCGGACCGCGAACCGGTCTTGAAGCAGATCAAGGTCCCGCACCATTATTACTATCGCGAGATGTACCTGCCGCAACTGACCACCGGGCCCGGCTCACTGAGCTGGTCGCCCGACGGGAGGTCGCTCGTGTATTCGATGCAGGGCAGCCTGTGGCGACAGGAGCTCGAATCCGGTGTGGCGCGGCAACTGACGGCCGGGCCCGGTTACGACTACCAGCCGGACTGGTCGCCGGACGGCAGGCGCATCGTTTTTGTCCGTTACCTGAACGACGCCATGGAACTGCAACTGCTGGATCTCGAATCCGGCAGCATCACGCCGTTGACCGCGCAAGGTGACGTGAATGTCGATCCCCGCTGGTCGCCGGTCGGTTCGCGAATCGCTTTTGTGTCGACGCGGGATACCGGCCGCTTTCACGTCTTCGTCGGCGATGTCGTCGAAGACACCCTGATCGCGAACCCGCTTCTCGAGGAGCGCGAGAGCAGCGTCCCGCGTTATTACTACAGCTCCTACGATCACGAACTGAGCCCCGCGTGGTCGCCGGACGGCACTGAGCTCCTTTATATCGCGAATCCGGAAATCCCCTACGGCACGGGCGCCATCTGGCGTCGCACTTTGCGCCCCGATGCGGAAGCGAAGCTCGTGCGCATGGAGGAAACCACGTGGCGGGCACGACCGGACTGGTCGCCCGACGGTAATCGCATCGCCTACGCATCCTATCTCGGCCGGCAGTGGCACCAGCTGTGGCTGACGACGCCGGAAGGCAATGCCGAGCCGTTCCCATTGACTTACGGCACATTCGACATCGTCTCACCGCGTTGGTCGCCGGACGGAAGTCGTATCGCCTATCTCGCGAACGAGCTCGGCAACACGGAAATCCGCACCCAGGAGTTGGCCGGCGGCAGGACCAAGCGACTCGACGTTCGCGAACGGCAGTACCTGCAGACGGTCGCCGATCTGACATTGCGCATTGTCGATCGCAACGGACGCCCGGTCGCGGCCCGCGTATCAGTAACCGCCGCTGACGGCCGCAGCCATGCGCCGGCAGACGCGTTGTTCCATGCCGACGACGGCTTCGACAGGCACCACGCTGATTTCGAAACGCATTATTTTCACATCGATGGAGAAGCGACGCTGACGCTGCCGCTGGGGCCTGCGAACGTCACGGTGTGGCGCGGCATGGAGCATCTGATCACGAGCGTCCAGGTCGATGTCGTTGCCGGCCGCAACAACGCGGTCGATATCGAAACACCGCCGCTCGAGATGCCCGCGGGCTGGGATGACTGGCTGAGCGGCGACGTGCACGTGCACATGAATTACGCGGGCACCTACCGCAACACGCCGGCGCGCCTGGCCGCACAGGCGGCTGCGGAGGATCTCGACGTCGTATTCAACCTGATCGTCAACAAGGAACAGCGCATACCGGACATCGCGTATTTCACGCCGCGGCCGGATGCGGTGTCGGACAGCGAACGACTGATACTGCATGGACAGGAATTCCACACCAGCTTCTGGGGTCACATGGGACTGCTGGGCCTCCGCAGCCACCTGTTGCTGCCGGACTATGCCGCCTATCCGGGCACGGCGGCGGCTAGCCTGCACCCGGACAACGTCACTATCGCGAGGCTGGCACGCGAACAGGGCGCAGCCGTCGGCTACGTGCATCCTTTTTACGCACCCGCGCCCGATCCCTTCTCGGATGCGCCACTGACCAATCAGTATCCGGTCAATGCGGCGCTGGGGCTCGTCGACTACTACGAGGTCGTGGGTTTTGCGAACCCGCGCGCCTCGGCAGAGGTGTGGTACCGCCTCATGAATTGCGGCGTGCGCATCGCGGCGGCGGGCGGTACCGATGCGATGGCGAACTATGCGTCGCTACGCGGGCCGGTCGGCGTCAATCGAACATACGTGCGCGTGCCGCAAGCACCCGCCGATCCCGCCGCGCGCCGCGACGCCTGGCTCGACGGTTTGAAGGCCGGCACGACGGTGGCCAGCAACGGGCCGCTCCTGGGACTCACGGTCGACGGCAGGCACCCGGGATCGGTCATCGAGATTCCCGCCGGCTCGCGGGAAATATCTGTGCGGGGATTCCTGCGCTCGGTCGTGCCGGTCGATCACCTTGAACTCGTGATGAACGGCGAGGTTGTCAGCACCATTGCGCTCGATGAATCACGAACAGCGGCATCCTTCGACGAGAAAATCGTGGTCAGCGACAGCGGCTGGCTGCTGCTTCGGGCCTGGAACGAATCCGCGCATCCGCTGATCTTCGATTTCTATCCCTATGCGACGACGACACCGGTGTACCTGCGCGTCGCCGGCCGTCCGCCGCGCTCGGCGGACGATGCGGATTATTTCCTCGCCTGGATCGGGCGGCTGCGCGACGCGGCGGGCAGGCATCCGGACTTCAATAATGCGGCGGAGCGTGAGCTGATCCTCAGGAACCTGGACGCGGCCGAACGCCGCTTCGAGTCTTGCCACTAGCGCAGATCAGTGCATAACGACCGGCAGTACCAGGGCGGACGGATAATCTGCGCCGTGATGAATCGTAATGCGCGCGCGCTGCGAGTCCCGCGCATGAATTTCCGACTGGCCGGTTTGCAGGTTGCGCGACAAGCGTGGCTCGAACGATGCCGATACCTGCACCCTGATGCGGTGACCGGTTTTAAAGGAATGCGCGAGCATTATTCGTTCCAGCCGCAGTTCGACAATTTTGCCCGGCTGCAGCAACTCAGGTCCGGCGACCGGATCGCGATAGCTCGCACGCAACACCGCTGCGGCAGGACTTCGCAAATTGATCGACCGCCCGTCCGGATGCACGTCCATGAGGTGCAGCCAGACATCGAAGTCGCGGCAATCGCAGGAGACGAAAACACGCAACATCGCATTACCTGCAATGCGCACATCTCCGCTTACCGGCTCGCTGTCAAAAGTCAGGACGTCCGGCCGGCGTGCAAGCTCACGGTAATCGTGCGGCCCGGAGCTGCCATAGAGATCCGTCACCGGGTCCGCGGGATCCGCAGCAAAGGAACGCTGCGCCGCGTTCGACGGTGCGGCACAGGCGCCGAGACCACTGCTGGAGAAGCACAGCCGTTTCATCACGGCCTCCGGCGGTGGCCAGCCCGCGGCCTCCAGCCAGGCGTTCGCTCCGGTCATGAAATAGCGCACCGGCGCCTCCCGGGCAAGTCCCGTCTCCTGGCCGCGCAGATACTCGTCGAAAAAGCGCAGGATGACTTCGTCGTAATTGATGGCCGCCGACGCCCCGAAGTCCAGCTCTCCGGCCTGCCGCTGCCCGGTCGCCCGGACGCCATGCGTCCATGGCCCCATGATCAGGTGACTGCGCACCGGCGCTTCGCGCGATGCGGCGATGCCGCCGTGATTTGTAATCGCACCGTCGGGCCCGTACAAATCGTCGTACCAGCCGCTTAAGTGAAGAACGGCGGCATCGACCTTGTGGTAGCGATCGCGGATATCGGCCCAGTCCCACCAGGCGTCCTCGGGCGGATGCCGGAGCCATTCGAAATAAAAGGGCGCTTCCTCGCGCAGGTACGGCAGGTCGATCAGGGGAAAATGACTGTAGTAGTCCGCGGCGACCGAATCCCAGGTGCGGGCGGCGACCTCCTCGTCGGTGATGCCAGCGATGCCCAGACGGTCCCGGGCGTGCGGTGCGATGTAAAGGTAGATCCACGGCAGCCAGGCACGGCTGAAGATGCCGTTCGTATAAAAAAAATTGTTCGGCGAAGCATAAGTCATGGCCGGGGCCATGGCTTTCAGCGCGGGCGGCGACTCGACCGCGGCAAGCCATTGCGCTGCGCCCGGATATGACAGGCCGTATGTACCTACTCTGCCGTTGGACCAGGGCTGTCTGGCGGCCCACTCGATAGTGTCGAATCCGTCCGCTCCCTCCTGACGATAGGGATCGAACACCCCTTCGGATGCATACCTGCCGCGCACATCCTGCAGCACGACTGCATAGCCACGGTCGACCGCTCGCCTGTGTGTGTGGTAGGACTGCACAGCCTGGTGCTTGCCGTACGGCGTGCGATACAAGAGCACCGGAAACGGTCCATCGCCGGACGGACGATACACATCAGCGCGCAACGCGACCCCGTCGCGCATCGGCACGACAACGTCTTTTTCGATGACGATGTCGACCGCGGTCTGCCCGCCATCGTCGCCGGCCGGCTGCGCGCAAGCGGCCGCGAAGCAGGCCATGCAACACAACAAAAGACGACGCAATGATCGATAAAACGAATCGAGTCGCACCTTTCACCTATGGCATTCGACTGCGCTGCTCCGGATCGTACTCCAGATCCGCCGGAAACCCCGTCCGCCAGCTCGGGAACAGTGGCTGCCAGCCGAGCCTCGATTTGGCGAGCGCATTCGATGCGCCGCGTTGCTCATTCATCAGATAGGACAGGTAGCTACCACCGACGATGCGGCCCAGGATGGCAGGCACTCTCGCAGGCACCCTGGCACCGAGCAGTGCCGCGAAATACGGCAACCACTCGCTCACCGGCGCGGGCTCGTCATCGACGATGTTGTAGGTGCCGCCTGCCACATCCAGCGCTGCGACGGTTGCCGTGGCGGCATCGCGGATATGAACGAACGAGTAGACGCCGCTGCCTGCTCCAACCAACGGTATGCGTCCTCGCCTGACGCCCTCGGTAAAACTGCCGTCCCTGGCATAAATAGTTCCCGGACCGTAGAAGTAGCCGTAACGCAGGACCGTGCCTTCTATGCCCGGCGTATCAAGCGTCGTACGCTCGCACGCTTGCACCGCATCGACCATTGGCCGATACATCCGGGGTGCATCCAGATAGAGCGGCTCATCCTCGGTCGCTGGCGTCGGGTTTCCGGGCGAATATATAAAAGAGATGCTTTGTGCGATGAATTTTCGCGCACCGGCGGCCACGGCGGCGTCCATGAGCAACGTCGTCCCGGATTCCCTGAGCCTGTTCGTCGCTGCCAGGTCTTTTGCGATACGGCGCGGAGACATCATTGCCGGAATCGCAGTCATCTGGTGAATCACGGCATCCGGCTTCGTATCCTGCATGACTGCAGCGAGGCCTTCATTGTCGAAAACGTCGCAGACTGCCGCGTCTGCGCCCTGGGCGCGCAGCAATGCGGCACCCGGTTCCGTACGTGAAATACCGCTGACGCGATGACCCGCTTCGATCAGGGCAGGGACGAGTTGCCGCCCTATCGCCCCGGTTGCGCCCGCGAGAAATACTTTCATGAGTAACGAGTTTCGCGAAAACGCTCGCTGATGTCGAATACCAATCTTGAATTGGGCCCCGCGCGGCCCCGGCTCAGGGACTCGTGCAATATTTCGGACAAAACGCGCATTACTGAATTCTATATCCTTGAAAGCAGAATCCATGACCGGTGACGCGACCCGCAGTCACTCCTTATCTGTTTTGTCAGCTATGCGCATCCAATTGTGCGAAAATTCATTCCGGATCCGTTTGCGCTTCAAAAGGGGGGAGTGAAATGATTAACGCCAGGTATTTTGCGTCGGCAATGACGGCAGGCTTGCTGGCGGTCACCACGCTGCTGTCCGACACGACGGCCTTCGCCCAGCAATCCGAACGAATCGTGCTCGAAGAGATCGTCGTGACGGCAACGAAACGTGCGGAAGCCGTGCAGGACGTGCCAATCGTCATCAACGCCGTGACCGGCGATCAAATGGAGGCGCTGGGTATCTTCGATACCGACGATATCGTGCACCTGTTTCCGAACCTGCACCTGCAGGGTGCCTCTGCGCTGAATTCCGGGTTTACGATCCGCGGCGTCGGTACCAACAACTATCACATTACCGGCCAGCAGGCTGTGGGCCAATACGTCGACGAGGTGACGCTGGTATCGCCGTTCACCAGCCAGCTCGCCGTGTTCGACATGGAGCGCATCGAGATTCTGCGCGGGCCGCAAAACACGCTTTTCGGCAGGAACACGACCGGCGGTGCTGTCAATTACATCACTCGCAAACCGATCATTGGTGAAGGAATGAGTGGATACGCCCAGGTCAGAGCGGGCAACGAAGAGCGCTTCGACTTCGAGGGCGCCGTCAATTTTCCGCTCGGAGACACGGCAGCAATCCGCGTCGCCGTGAATTCACAGAATCGCGGCGCGATCTGGGACAATCTGTACGTCGACCCGGTTACCGGGCCGGCTCCCGACCTCGGCGAGATAGAAAGGAATTCTGCTCGCGCACATCTGCTATGGGAGCCGTCAGAGGACACCTCGGTACTGTTTAATGTGCACGTCGGCTACAACCGCGGTGACCGCGGCGTGACGGCGCGCGGCTCCGGGCTTTGGGACGCGGCCGGCCCGCAGCAAGTCGTCACGAACATGGGTGTGATGAGTTACGTCGCCGCGCGGGCTGCCGGTGCGACCATCATCGAACCGGTCATGGACTGCCCGGAACTGAACGCCGGCATTGCGCAGTTCGAAGGCGTCAACAACTGCGTTGTCCTCACGCCACGCAGCGGTGGCATGTCGACCAATCCTTCGACAGCCGACTGGAACCAGATCTGGGATGCAGGCCCTGTCCTGGCCGATGTCGACCTGGAGGGGGTCATGCTCAACATCACGCATGACTTCGGCATTTTCGAACTGGTCTCGGTGACTGCCTACGACGAGATGGCGATCGATTTTCCGAGCAGCAATGCGCTCGCGCCGCACGGCACTGGTTTCTATCCCGGGCAATCGGGCGAGTGGGAGATCTTCTCACAGGAACTGCGCCTCGTATCGCCCTCAGACAACTGGTTACGCTGGATCGCCGGCGCGTTTTACAACACCGAGGACGATCGCCTCGCGACCATCATCTATCGCACCGACGACGGCGCCCCGCCGTTCGGCGTCGTGCCCTCGATCGCGATCGACCAGGATGTGACGATCTGGTCGTTGTATGGACAGATCGAAACGGACATCGGCGATAATGCAACGCTCACGCTCGGCGTGCGCTACACCGACGACAGCAAGGACGGACTGAGCGTGGCGCGCGTCGCCGCCTATACCGATACCGGCACGCCGCCGGGTAATCGGTTTCCGCTCAACACTTACCTCAGCCTCGACGCGTACGAAGCGCTGACCGCCAACCCGAGCGGCCCGTGCCCGCCGCCCGTCGGCGGCTTCCCGTGCCGATCCGACATTCCGGTCAGGCAGGATCTCGAGGAGACCGGCTGGAACCTGATTTTCAACTACCAGTTCACAGACGACCTGATGGGGTACCTGTCGGCGTCGAAGGGATTCAAATCGGGTGCCTTCGACACGCGCGCGCTGGCGGCGTTCTCCGGGACAGCAGACAAGCCCGTTGCGCCGGAGACCATGTTTGCGTACGAGGCAGGCTTCAAGTCGACGCTCGCGGGCGGCAGCGTCATCTTCAACGGCGCGATGTTCATTTACAACTGGGAAGACCTGCAGGTATTCGACGTCGACTCGCTGGGCCGGCCGGCGTTCTTGAACGTTCCGAAGACCGAGATTTTCGGCGCGGACTTCGAGTTGCAGTGGGTGCCCGCGGAAACCTGGCTCATCACGGCGGGACTGGGTTACCTGGACGGCGTCATCGTGGATGACGGCGGCCTGACCACGGTCCAATCCGGTTCGGTCATGCAGAACACGCCGGAGTGGACATTGAACGGCCTCGTCAGGAAAGATTTCCAAATCGGCGACAACAACTTGTCCGTCCTCGCGAATTTCGCCTACAAGGACGAGTACAACTCGAGCCTGGATGAAGCGTCATTCTCCTGGGTCGACTCGACGTTTTTCCTGAACGCCAGGGCCAGTTATCTCTTCGGCAACGACCAGCAATACGAGTTATCCGTCTGGGCCGACAATATTACCGAAGAGCGGACCTGTACCGAGATCAATACGCTCGGCACACTGAACTACGTCATGGAATGCGCGAACCCGAATCCGGGGTTCGTGCTCTACGGTTTGACCTTCACGGCCAACTTCTGAGACGCAAGGCCGAAACGGACTTCGAATCGACAAAGAAAGCGCCGCACTTATTGCGGCGCTTTTTTGTCAAAATGCAAGAAACGCGTTAAGGGCGGGTAATCAGACGTCGTCGATCCCTTCCGCGTACTCTATGGGCACGATGATCTCCTCGATCGTCGGCAATACCTGGCGCAGTATGCTTTCACCATTCTCGCTCTCGATCAGGCCGACCAGGATGTAATCCCGCCACAGCGTCCCGCGCACCATGATCGCGTCGGAATGCCATTGCTTCCAGGTACCCGACTTGCGAAACAGCCGCGCTTTCGGCGCGCGCTCTTCGATTTGCGACACGAATTTGTGATGCAATCGCGGGTCGGCGAGGTCGTCGAGCATCTGTTGGGAGCGCGTCTCGTTGATCAGGCGGCCGGAGTCGAGCAGATAAAAGAAGCGGCAAACCTGCGTGGCAGTGGCGCCGTGGGAGATGTTATGCATCGGATCACCGCTGCGCGCGCCGCTGCGCGCGTAACGTTTGCCCACCCACAGGCCGCCGCCGCGTTTCTCGTCGTACAACCCGTACTGCGGGTCTTTCAGAACCGCCTGAATCTTCGCCATGCCGATCCTGTCGATGACCCGGGTCGCTGCATCGTTGCTCGAAATGCGAATCATGTCGGAGAGATCCTGATGGACCGCATCGGTCTCCTGCAGTGTCCCGTCCTCGAACGACACGTACGCGGCGAGCAGAATCGCGATCTTCGGCAGGCTTGCCGCATACATCATGACGTTGCCGTTCACGCGGGCGAATCTCGGCTGTCCGCCACTGAGGTCGACGAGCCCGATCGCCATTTTCTTACGGCGTATCAGCTGCGCCCACTGGGGATTTGCGTTCAGGCGCAGCTCGAGTCGCGTTTGCAGATCCGGGTCGACGCTGTCATAGAGTGGTTGCCATTCCGTCTGCGCCGTCGCAGTCAGCGTCAGAGACAGCAGCGAAAGAACAATCAATCGGACACACATAGGATTTTCAACTCCCGAACTTTCAGGTGGAAACACGCGGTTTCGGCGTTAAGGCCGTGCGCTTCCATCGATCGTGCTCCTTGTGCAAATAGGTGCTGATCGATATCCACGCGAGAACCAGTATGATATTGAATAAGACGAATCCTACGTTGCCGAGCCCGAAAACACGCGTGCCGATCAGGATGGTCAATGCAGCCATGCCGTCGCCCAGGCGTACGAAAAGCGTATCGACGGTCGGTTTGGCGCGGTACAGCATTTCCTTCGTCGTCGGCAACCACAGCATATGCCGTGCCGTGTTGTGGATCGAATAGGAACTCGAGTTTTCGGCAACTTTCAGAATCTTGATAAGGCCCAGGATAGGCACGAACGCCATTGACGCATAGGCTGCAAGCGAGATGACCGGCGTCGTATAGAGCAAAGCCTGCATGCCTCCGGCGCTCAATATACGCGACACCACGAAGGACTGTAGGATCAGCGTTAATACATTGATCCAGAAATAGAGATCGCTGTAGAAACCGGTTGTCGCCTCGTTAATCGCAACATTGTATGCACTGGGATTGCCCCGCAAGTCAGCGAGATCGGCTGCGAACCTATCCTGCACGATGCTGAACAGAATGTTGTCTCCACTGGTTATCACCCAGTTGAACAACATGATCATCATCGCGGTTACCATCAGGTATCGGTGCTGGAAGATCAGGTCATAAGGGCTGCCCTGCTCCGGTGCCGCGGGCTCGCTCCAGCGATCCGTGGTCCAGGATGAGGGATCACCGTAGGACCCGCGCCGGTCGGTCCAGGCTGCCAGTGCCAGGGCAACGCCGAGGGGAACCAAAGCGATCAGGAGCAGATCGAAGGCTTCGATTACACGGAACCTGATGAGTCTCTCGCCCATCCACGAGCCCGCCGTCGATCCCAGCGCTGCACCGATGGCGATGACCGGAAACAGGCGCGCGCCGCGTTCCGGGCCGTAGATATCGCTTGTAAACGCCCAGAACTGGGCGACGAGGGTCACGCTGAAGATTCCGACGAACAAATAGAATAGGATGCCGGTCAGGGGCACATTGCCGAGTAACAGGTTGGGTTGTGTCAGCCAGAAGCCAATCAGTACGACCGCAAACGAGCTACCGACTCTGAGGATCAGCTGACGCCTTGTCCATTTCGCGGCCAGGCGCGCATAGGTCGGCAACACCGCGAGGAGCAGCAAGCTCTGCGCGAACGCCGAGTACGCTTTGATCTCGAGTTTGGTAAAGCCGGCGATGTCGGTGATTGCGAGCCAGCCCTCGCGCACGGGCTTGATAAGGTAGTAGGCCGCGAGAATCAGGAATATGTTGCTTATTAAGATGACGCAGGTGACGCCCTCTCTCGGCCTGACATCGGCAAAGAGCTTGAGCAGGCGCTCAAACCTGGAGTAATCGTTACGATGCCCGGCATCAGTCGCCATCAAAATAATCCGGATAGAGTTGCCCGTTCGGCCGCGCCGATAAGCCTTATGTTCCTGGTGTTACTTACGGGGCCGGCCCAAGCCGCGCCGCTCGACCAGCCGACGCCAGAAACGTTGGCCGAAGCGCGGCGGATTGTACAGGAAATGATCCGCAATCCGCGTGGCCCGTACAGCCGCATCCTCTGGTACTGCAATGACGGTACCACACAGCCGCCGATTGCCTATGCCTGCCGCGAACGCGGTGGCGGCCGCCAGCATGCGGAATATTCCGCCGACCGCGAGCGGCTGGCCCGGCTCGGCTGGTCCGTCGGGACAATTTTCGCACCTCTGGAAATCGCGGATCTCATGCATTCTGCGCCCCGTCAGCAGCGTCTGCGCGAGCTGGCGCTGGAGCGCTACCTTATAGACATCGACAATGGCTGGGTGTTGCAACGTGCCCTCGGCTATCGAGGCCGGGTGCAGGTCGAGGACGAAAACGCCGCAGGGCGGGCATTGCTCCTGTCGCTTGTTTCCGACACCGATTTCGGGCTTGCCAACTACCTGTTGATTCGCGAAAGCGCGCGGGTCATCCCCCACGGCGAAGAGACCGACCTCGCCCGCACGGTGCGCCGCGCCGCGGTCGAGCTCGCGGAACTGGATCCCGCGGCGGAACCGTGGCGTGCGGAAATCCATGGCACACCAACCGCGGCGACTGCACAGCGCCTGCGTCAATGGCTTGCAAGACAGCGACGCGACGACGTCAAACGACTCGGCGAAGGAATCGCTGTCGATCTCGACGCTCTGTACGGCGAATCCGGCCGGCGTGAGCGGCTGCACGCGGCACTCAACCGATTGCGATCGCCGGACGCTGCAGCAAATTTTCGCAACGCCATCATCACCGCGCTCGACGCGTCAGCCTTGAATCGCATCGATTCGCTTTGCAATAGCCTTGCAGTGGTCAGGGGAACAGGGTTCGGTCGATTGCCGCCGGATCGTCGCCTCGCATTAATCGACGCATTACCTGGCGTCGAGACGGAAGTGCAGCTCAGTTACCAGGAGCTGATCGCAACGCAATCGCTGACGCGGTCCGAGCTCCTCAGCCTCAGCGAGTCATTGTTAAATTGTGCCTACGGCTCGGGACTATTATCGGGCGAAGAAGTGGATTCGCTAAGGAAAGCATTGAGTGGGGCAAACCGCGCCGTCGTTTCGCTCGACAGCTATCGTAACGCGGTCAACCGTCTCAAACGCGCACCGGGCTGGGCGATCGGCACGATTCGCCATACCTTCGCCGAGGCGTTGATCCGTTACACGGCGCTCGATCCGCGGGCAGCGCGCTTTGCAGACGATCTGTTGCGCAGCTCGCCAATGTGGATCCTCGGCGACACACTCAGGATCCTGTCTCGTGACGTCGACCAGCTTTACGGCAGCGTCGTCGAACTGAACGGACAAATGCTCGATACCGCGGTCGCGCTGAACGGTGGCATCGCGCGCGGTCCGTTGCGAATCTTCGAAACGATCGAGGCCGTCGAACACGCAACGCTGGCCCCGGGTGACATCGTCGTGCTGCCGGAAACGATTGCCGAGCTGTCTCCGGTCGCAGGCATCTTGACGCTCGGCGAAGGCAATGCCTTGTCACATGTACAGCTGCTGGCGCGAAACTTCGGCATTCCCAATGTGGCGATCGACCAGGGAACCGTAGACATCCTGCGGCCGCTGTCGGGGCGCGACGTGCTTCTGGCCGTCGACGACGGCGGCGACGTACTGCTGGCACCTGTCGATGATCGGGTGTTATCGGCACTGCAGACGCTCGAGCGCCGCACACCTCGAGTCACAGGTCTCATCGACGTGCCGATGCCGGATCTCGGCCTGCGTGAGCTGCTGCCGCTCGCCAGGCTGGGGCGCGAGCTCTCAGGGCTCGTGGTCGGCCCGAAGGCTGCGAATCTCGGCGAGCTGAATCGCCTGTTTCCGGGTCGCGTCGCGCCGGCCATCGCCATCCCGTTCGGCGTCTATGCCGCGCACCTTCGAATTGCCGGTCTCGATCGTCGCATCGCCGACGCCTTTGCGGGTCACGCCGCGGGTCGGCTCAGCGCGAACGAACTGAATGCGGAGCTCGCGGATGTGCGCAAACAGGTCGCAGCGCTCGAATTGTCGTCGGATCTTCGCGCGCGACTCGAAGATGAGATGGCTGAAGAATTCGGTGAACCGGGCAGCTACGGCGTATTCGTCCGTTCCGATACCAATGTCGAGGACTTGCCGCAGTTTACGGGCGCGGGCTTGAATGAAACCGTACCGCACGTGGTTGGACTCGAGGCACAACTCGCGACGGTGCCACGGGTGTGGTCATCGGTCCTGAGCCCGCGCGCCCTTGCCTGGCGCTCGAGCGTGCTCAGCAATCCGGCGCGCATCTACGCCTCGGTGTTGCTCATGCAAAGTGTTGCCGCAACCAAATCGGGCGTGCTGGTCACCGCCAACCTGTTCGACCGGAGGACGCCCGGCCTGACAGCCTCCACCGCCTGGGGCATTGGTGGTGCCGTCGCCGGTGAGGCGGCCGAGACGGTCGTCATAACGGCGGATGACGTGGAACTCGTGACCGCAGCCAAGTCGCCGTATCAGCGTCGATTGGCCGCCGCCGGCGGCATCGAGTGGATTCCCGCCGAAGCGGGCCGCGTACTCGACGAACGCGAGATCGCCGCGCTGCGCGAGCTCGTCGAGGAGGTATCGCAAAAGTACGAGCCGGTGCCGGATGATACGGGCAGGCCGCGGCCGTGGGATATCGAGTTCGGCTTCGTCGACGGCGAGCTGACCCTGTTCCAGATTCGCCCGCTGGTGGAGCGCAACACGCGGAATGCGGATGCCCTGTTGAACCAGTTGCGGCCGCGCCGATCAAAACCGCAGCATGCCGCTCTCTCCGTTTCGTTAAACCAGCCCCCCGGGACCCAGATGCCATGAATCTGAATACTGCAATGCTTTGTTGCGCCGCGCTGTCGCTGGTGGCCGGCCTCGCGCATGCCTATCCCCTCGACGGCGAGGAGGAGTCCGGCATCCGGCGTCTGCAGGGTTACCGCCTGCAGCAGGAGCGCCCGGGTGCACCGCGGCTGGCTGCCGGCCAGTTATGGCGTAGTGCGGATATCCGGTTGCGCCTTACGGATTATCGTGGGCCGGATTTCGACGAGTTGCCGGAGGACGCGGAACTAGCGAAGTTTCTCGCCGGAAACTTACGGCAGCGCGACCCGAGTTACAGCATGGTTCTGGTGGACATGTCCGACCCGGCGGCGCTGCGCTGGGCGGGGCTGCGGCCGGATATCCAGCAGAACGCCGGCAGCGTCGGCAAGCTCATTTGCATGGCCGCGCTTTTCCATGCGCTCGCAGAATCCTTCCCAGAAGTCGAGGACCGGGCGCGCGTGTTGCGCGAGTCAGTCTCACAAGCCGGTCGCTGGGTCAGCAACGAAATTCACAAAGTACCTAGATGGAACGAGCAATTGCAGCGCAATACCTATGCGGTAATCACGCCGCCGGACCGGTTCCGCCTCAGCGAGTGGCTCGATCATGCCATCTCGGCATCTGCCAATGGCGCGGGATCGATGATCTGGCGCGAGGCGATGCTGATCCGCCATTTCGGTCCGGCATACCCGGTCAGTGATGAGGACCGTGATCGATTCTTTCGTGACACGCCCAAATCAGAACTGACCGCGCTGGCGCTCGCGCTGGTCAACGAACCGCTTGTCAATGCAGGCATCGACACGAACAAGATGCGGCAGGGTTCGTTCTGGACCACGAACTCGAAGCAGTTTGTACCGGGTACCTCGTCTTTCGGCACGGCGCGGGAACTTGCACGCCTGGTCTTTCGCATCGAACAGGGACTGCTCGTCGACGAATGGTCTAGCCTGCAGATGAAGAAATACATGTACCTGACGAAGCGCCGTTACCGTTATGCGTATGCACCGGAACTCGCGGACGCCGCCGTGTTTTTCAAAAGCGGTTCACTCTATTCCTGCCGTCCCGAGGAGGGCTTCGTCTGCGGCAAGTACATGGGCAACAGGATCAACCTGATGAATTCCGTCGCCATCGTCGAGGGGTCCGGCGACTCGGAGCTGCATTACATCGCGGCATTGATGTCCAACGTGCTGAAGGTCAACTCGGCCTGGGATCACTCCCGCATCGCGGCCGCCGTGCACGGCACGATGCAGACGAATGTCGCGCAGAAACTGCGCGAGACGGCATCCGAAACGGAGATGCGGGAAGCCGGCAAGAGCGAGTAGAGCTCGGGAACCATTAAAGCGCGACCCTGCGCAATTGCTCGAGTGAAACCTCAATTAGCTCGCGTCCGCGGCGGATCATGGCTTGTCCCTCCGTAATCGCCTCATTACCCGACTTGACCATCGTATTGCCGCGACGAATCATTTTCGTTCCGCGGTCCAGCATTCGCCGTACCGTTATGTCGGATTGGTTCGACGAAAGCAGCATCTGATTTGCACTGTTGATCACATCGTTGCCTTCTGTGATCAGCGCCTGACCTTCACGCACCTGGCGCCGCCCGTCGTCTACTTTCGCCTGTCCTTCGCTGACGAGCTTTTGTCCGCGGTCGATTTCCTGGCGCGCCGCCTCTCTGAAGTCGGGTCGCTGTTTCTCCTGTTCGTCTATCTGTTGGTATACCGTCGACGTCGCCCGCATTCCGCCGCAAGCGGCGAGTAGAACGCATGTTGAAAGAAACAGGGCAGTGAGATGAATTCTCTTCATGTTGCAGATCAGCAGGCTACTTATTGATGCGGGGCATCGGCACGTTCCTGCGCAATTGTTAACAATCGGATCGGGCAAGTCATGGACTTTGACAAGTAAAATCGGGTTATTCTCCATTCTTAAAACGATCAGCGGCGAACATAAGGCAGGCGACCGTTACGTAGATGGCCGCAGCAACGACGAGCACATTGGCATAGTCGTTCGGTGCAACGATCATGGCGGCAAGCGCGGGACCGAGCGCGGCGCCGATCGAGGTAAAGAAACCGCCGGTGACGACGACGCTGCCGCCGGGATCTAGACGCGCTTCGAATGCCTGGAAGTAGGGCAGGCCGAAGGCCCAGGCGATGCTCAATGCGCACATCGCGACGCTGTAAACCGCAGTACCCGAGCCGTTGAGCAGTATCAGCAGGCCGAACACCGACAACGTCAGTGATACGAGGATGGGCTTGAGCTCGCCAAAGCGATCGCCCAGCCAGACGACGGCGAAGGCCGCGGGAATCCCCAGCAGTGTCGCTACTCCTAAGATTTCACCGGTGCGCTCGTGCGACAGCGTGAAACCGATGCCGAGACGCTCTGCATACGTGAAATGCATGTTGTTCGCCGCCTCGAAAAGTCCGATGCCGAGCATCACCAGGATAGCTGCGGGTCTTAACAGCATGTGGACCTCGATCGCTGCGTCGGCCGTTTCGGGCGTGCGGCTGATGACGGGACGTGTCTGCGTCAGCGCGAACACGGCGGCGACCGCCAAGCCGACATACATTCCGTCCGCGCCGATCACCGGTAATGCCAGCGGCAGGACGTAGAGACCCAGGGCGCTCAGCGTGAACTGAAAAACGACGAACACGCCATAGCCCCGCTCCGAATTCGGCATCGCCGCGTAACTCGCCATGACGGCGGCATAGGCCGCGGCGCCGCCCAGTCCTGACAGAGCACGAAAGGCGAGAAACAACCACGTCGGAATATCCAGAACGAGGATCGACAGCCCATCGAAGAGGGCCAGTACGACGAGCCCGACGACGGTCAGTCTGCGCGGGTCCAGGTGGCGGACGCGAAGCCCGACTGCGATCGCGGCGAGCGCATTGCCCGCGAATCCGACAGCCGCAACCCAGCCCGCCTGCGATTCGGTGAATTCGGCGTAATCGACGAGCGCGCCGACCATTGTCGGCAGAATCAACAGGGGCAATACCGATATGGAACCCAGTATTGCGAGCCTGGTGATGCGAATCGCCTCACCCGTCATGTTGTCGCGTCAGTGTTGACATGATCTGTATGCTACCGCGCATAATGCTCATCCAGCCATCCAATCCGGAGATCCGATGAGCAAGGTAACTTTCGCAGCGACGCAGATGGCTTGTACGGACGACAGCGCCCAGAATATCGACCGCGCGATCATGCAGGTTCGAGACGCTGCCGCTCGCGGCGCACAGGTCATATTGCTGCAGGAGCTCTTCGAAACCCCTTACTTTTGCAAGGACCAGGACAGCGCGTTTTTCGAGCTGGCGCACGACGCGAACGACAATGCGCTGATCGAGAGATTCCGGGCGCTCGCAGAGGAATTGTCGGTCGTATTACCGGTGAGCTTCTTCGAGCGGGCCAATAACAATTATTTCAACTCGATCGGCATCATCGATGCGGATGGCAAGCTCTTAGGGATCTATCGCAAATCCCACATTCCGAATTCGCCCGGATACCAGGAAAAGTATTATTTCAGTCCCGGCGACACGGGCTTTCACGCCTGGCAAACGAAGTACGCCTGCATCGGAGTCGCGATCTGCTGGGACCAGTGGTTTCCCGAGGCTGCACGCAGCATGGTGTTGAAGGGCGCGGAAGTCTTGCTGTACCCGACGGCAATCGGTTCCGAGCCCGGCTATCCCGACATGGACAGCTGCGGCCACTGGCAACGGGTCATGCAGGGACATGCGGCGGCCAACTGCGTTCCCGTGGTCGCGTCGAACCGCATCGGACTCGAGAAAGGCAAGTCCTGTGACGTGACTTTCTACGGCAGTTCCTTCATTACCGATCACACGGGCGCCAAGCTAGTCGAGTCGGACCGTGACAGCCAGGACATCATCACGGCGGAACTGGATCTCGACCTGATGCGCAGGGAAAGGACAGCCTGGGGCCTCTTTCGCGATCGCCGGCCGGACCTCTACTCCGGCGTGTTGAGCCTCGGCGGCGAAGCCCGCGGGGCATGACGAGCGACGCGTTTCCGACCGCGAAATCGGCGGGCTTTCGCATGCCGGCCGAATGGGACCCCCACGAACGCTGCTGGATGGCGTGGCCGTACCGCAAAGATATGTGGCGTGAGAATCTCTCCGCGACACAACAGGCGTATGCGAACGTCGCCAATGCAATCTGCCCGTTCGAGCCGCTGACGATGCTCGCTCCACCGGCCCACGTCGCTGAAGCGCGGCAGTTGTTGAGCGCAGAGGTTTCGATATTACCTGTGGAGATTGACGATTCCTGGACGCGGGACAACGGGCCGAATTTTGTCGTCAACGACAAAGGCGAGCTCGCCGCATCAATATTTCATTTCAATGCCTGGGGCCAGAAGCACAAGCCCTGGGGCAGGGATGCCGCCATCGGTCATCGGATCGCCGAATTTCTCGGCATACCGACGTTTACCTCGACCGTATTCATGGAGGGCGGCGGGATCAACGTCGATGGCTGCGGCACCGTGCTCACGACGGAACAGTGCATACTGAACGACAACCGCAACCCGGGATTGACAAAGGAAGAAGCCACCGAGGCACTCTGTGAAGCCCTCGGCACGGACAAGGTCGTATGGCTGCCGGGTGATCCCGACGACAAGGAAACGGACGGGCATGTCGATGGCATCGCCTGTTTCCTCGAGCCCGGCAGGGTTCTCGTCGAAATCTGCCCGGCGCGAGGCACGGCGCGCTACGACAACATGCAGGCAAACCTCGAGGCCGTCCGCAATGCGACGGACGCACGCGGCAATGCTTTCGATGTCGTGACTATCGAGGAAGCCTACGAAGCCGAGCGCCGCAGCGATATCTTCGCCTGTTCCTATATCAATTTCTACATCGCCAACGGTGCGATCGTCATGCCGGGCTTCGGTATCGATCGTGACCAGGATGCGTGCGAACGGGTAGCGAAGTTATTCCCGGAAAGGGAAGTAGTCCAGGTTGATATATCCGACATCGCCTTAGGTGGCGGCGGCATTCATTGCATTACACAGCAGCAGCCGCGCACCGGCGCATGATTCCCCTAATCGCGAATGAACGGTCCGGACCTCGCTAGCAGAATTTCAGCTGGCCACTGCTGTCGATATCCAGACTCTTGTTCCTGAGATACGGCCGCAATGCCTTGGGTAAGGCAAGCACAACGCGACCGTCATGGCTGAATGTCTCGTCACTGGGAGCCGGTCTGGCAAGTCTCAAGGTCAAGTGCTTTTCGTCATTCGGTACAACTCTGTAGCACTTACCTTCATTCTTCGGCAAAGCAGCGGCTGTCAAAGATTTATGCAGCCGTTCCTTTGCGGCATCAGTCAATTGCAACATTATATTTCTCCTGTTTGTGAAACTGTGGATACAGAGCTTCACAACTCCCGCCTGATCACATCGAGTCTCTCCTTCTGCGCCTCGGAGTCTCGCATATTGTTAACTGGCGTGAGTTGTCCCTCGTCACTGGGCTTGACGTTATCCAACGCCGACTGCATGTCCGAAATGGAATCGGCGAGCTTTTCGTACATTGCCTTGTTCAGCCGATCGACCGAGCGAATTATCTCGGTCGCCTCGTGCAAGAGCTCAGGCAGTGCTTCCAGCATGTTCCGCTCGGCCGGATTGGCACGAATTCGCCTGCGATCGGCCATGAATTGCTCCAACTCCTCGACTTCCCCGCTCGTAAGGCGGGACGCTACATGAGGAGGCACCTTATCGACATGGGCATCAAACTCCACCACATGCCGATAAACGTTATCGTCCTTAGCCGTGCTGTCCTGACGGCTGCAGATAATTCGATTGTCAACTACTTTGAATTTCATCGATTTTCTTCACCTTTGTCTAAGAGGCTTGCCAGGTCATCCGCATGTTCTTCCTCGCTGGCGAGAATATCCTCCAGCAAGCGGCGCGTGGTCGGATCGTCGTCACCAATGAACCGGATGATCTGTCCATAGGTATCGATTGCGATTCGCTCTGCAATAAGATCCTCACGCAACATGTCGCGAAGAGATTCACCGGGCACATACTCCGAGTGGCTCCTGCTTGTCAGCTCGTCCGGCGAAAAGTCCGGTTCGCCGCCCAATTGCACGATCCTTGCAGCCAACGCGTCCGCATGTGCCTGCTCTTCATTGGCATGCTCCAGGAATTCCGAAGCGGCCGGTTCGGCATTCAGCCCAGTTGCCATGAAGTAGTGACGCTTGTAACGCAATACACAAACCAGTTCAGTTGCCAGTGCATCGTTCAGCAAGCTCACGACTGCGTTGCGGTCGGCCTTGTAAGCGCTCGTGACGGCACCCTGTTCGATGTGCTCGCGTGCCCGTTTGCGGATCGCATCGATATTCCCGATATATCCATGTTTCGATAAACTGTCAGCGTCTGATGTCGGCGCCTGATGCTTGATTGTGTGAGCGATGACTTCTTTCATTGAAACCTCTCACCAGCTCGGTGCACGGCATCGGAAAGCGAGTTCCACGCCTGCTCTACGCCCAGTTTGACGTCTTCCCAGGCCGGTTTGCTTGCAGCTTGCAACTCCTCCAGCCGCTGCGCAATTTGTTGTCTGGATTCCATTATGTCGCCGAGCTTGTCCTTCAGTTCGCGGCGAACTTCGCCGCCCTTTTCGTTTGCTTTTGCCTCGAGCTCAATAATTTTCGAGTCTAACTTGTCGAGATTGTTTTTTGCCTTGCTAATGAATTCATTTCGTGCGTCGGACATACATTCCTCCTTTGTTCGTTTCAGTGATGACCCCTCAACGTCCGTGCCCGATTGCTCAGGCAGAGAGCCTTTTCAGGGTCTTGTTGTCATTTCCAGCTTTTTCCTTCTTCATTTCGAGCAGGGCCTTCGCCGAATAAATGTCATCCAGCACGTCGGTATCGACACGCCCGGCAGGTCCTCCCTCGTCCTCCTCCCGCATTTCCGCTTTTATGTCGTACTCCCACGCTTGCAGGATCCGTTCACGCAGCGGAATGCTGAGGTCTGCGATGCCAGCGACTTCCTGCGGCGTCTCGAAGGTCGATTCCGGCTCGATAATCGCCCGCGCTAAGTCGTATTTCGGTACACCGTAATGGGGGCTTTCCGCGGCCTTCGGCACGCTGCTCGGCTCGTGCTCTCTTACGATAAGCATGTCGCATTCGGCATCTGCAATTACCGGCTCGACCGTCACAGAACTAAACAGGCGTTCAAAACGACTGATGTTCGTTGAGCCCATGACGATCATGTCGGCGTCGATCGACCTGGCGACATTGGGGATGACTTCGGTCGGGTGCCCTTCGCATACGTGCACGTTGTCGGTCGGGATCTGGAAGTACTGCGCAAAGGCCCTGATGTTGCTATTGTGCTTTTTAAAGATCTTCGACCTCGAAACTCGTGGAATCTCCTCTGTCAGCACGGGTGCTCCCATGCTGGCCGATGCAGCGACGTAGCTTTGCGTGTCAGGCACCTGGTAGGCATTGACCGGATGAATCTCCGCTTTGAAGATGTCGCCGATGAGTCCGGCAGTTCGAAAAATATCGTAGTCCGCAGCCGACGTGATTTCGTTGGTGTCGTGCGGCTGGTTGCCGACTGCAGCCACTATGCGGTCGATGTCGTCGACTCCATTGTTGACCAGCCACAAATGTGCCGGCGAGCGCCTCGCAAGCTCCCAGTCAGTATTCGATGTAATTCCAAGGACGAAACTGTGTTCTCGCGCCTGCTTTAATACGATATCCGGGCTGGACTGGGTGATTTTTCGCAGGATCGCGTCAGTCCGTGGATTGTCCCAGCGTACTTCGTCTTTTACGTCGATAGCTTCATTCCTCAAACGTGCGGCGACTTCCGCGACGCGTGTGGCCGCGCTGTCGGTCAGCCGCATACGCTGGCGTTCCAGTTCGTCGTCCGACGCGAACAACTGATACAGCAGTCCACCGTCGTAACAGACGTGGAATATTTCGAGCTCACACCCGGTGATTTTCGCCAGCGCAACCGCTCGTTTCAGCAGTGCCGACTGCATCGGTGCTTCAGGCGCGATCAAATCCGGGCTAAGCACTGCCAGCGCCTTTTTGATTTTTGCCTTGTACTGCATCGTATATTTCTCCAGGTCTTGGTCTCAAAACTTGAAATGCAAGTCGCGTGCCAACTGTGCAAATGCCGGAGATTCGCCTATCTGAGCGATCTTCGTCACGAGTTTTTGCAAATCTTGCAAAGCAATTGAAAAACTTTACAACTGCATGGTCGCCCGGCACACGGAATTCGGTGGTTTCGGCCTGGCACGCATCGTGCATATACCAGGTCATCCGATTTACACTGAAAAGGACGAGAAGATACGTGTCGACTTACACTTTGCCAGACCTGCCATACGAAACTTCGGACCTCGAACCACTCGTAACATCTGAAGCATTGCAGCTGCATCATGAAAAACATCATGCAGCCTATGTCAAAGGAGCAAATACCGCCCTGGATGACATGTGGCAATGTCGCTTGTCGGGAGACTACGAAAAGCTTAAGCAATTACAGCACGACCTCACATTCAACCTGTCAGGTCACGTCCTCCATTCGATGTTCTGGCGGGTCATGAGTCCGAACGGTGGGGGCGAACCGGAAGGATTACTACTCGATGAAATCGAAAAAGCCTTTGGGTCTCCTGATTTCATGCGCGAGCAATTTTCACAGTGTGCGCTGACAACTAAGGGGTCCGGCTGGGCAAGCCTTGCCTGGGAGCCCTTGAGCGGGCGGCTGTTGATCGAGCAGGTGCATGATCATCAGGGAAACGTCGGCAATGCCACGGTCCCGATCATGGTGCTCGACATGTGGGAACACGCTTATTACCTGCAGTATCGAAACGAAAAGGAAAAATGGGTGAAAGCGTTCTGGGAAATCGTCAACTGGGTAGACGTGGAATACCGTTTGCGGGGCGTGTCACGCGCAAATCTGATGCTGAACGCTGCTTGACAGTCGTCGCGAGCGCAATTCCAAGGACTCAAGATGATACAGTCAAATCGCTTCTCGCCGCTGTCCCGCTTTCTTGGTACGCAGATTACCGACGCGCATGGCGTGATTGTCGGTCATGTGACCGAAATTCTCGTCGACGAAGCGGATGGTCGGCTCGCCTACGTACAGATTCATCTCGGCCATGATGTTGAAAATTGTCGCAACCAGGTGACCGTGCCCTATTCGACGATCAGTGCCAATAAGCAGTCCGGGGAAACCTGGCAGCTTCGCGTTGCCAAATCGGCTTTGGTGACACTGGCGCGAGCAAGTCGACCGTAAACGGCTAGCCGCTGCGATCTGCCGGGGCCGCTCCCCGGCCTCGGTCCTGTACAATTGGCCGGTAATAGAATCAGATGAAAGGAGACGCGTAAATCGTGAACGCGATCTCATCATGCCCACGGCCTTGATTGTCGATCAAAACGCGGAAAACCTGATGTCACTCGCCGAAGTCTTTCGTGACAACGGCTACTCGGCGGAAACGGCTCAGGATTTGCAGCATGCACGCGATATCCTGCTCAAACGAATGCCGGAAGTCGCCCTGTTTGACGAGCACGTCGACAACGAATGTACGCTCGATATGCTGGAACAGGTCGACCTGGGCGAAGTAGTCGAAATCTATCTCATGAGTGATTCGAGGAGCGTCAAAAGTGCTTCGAGGGCCATGCGTCTCGGTGTCTCGGATTATCTGGACAAACCCGTGGACATGGATCATCTCAGCCAGAACCTGCGCGAACTCAGCGACGATTTCAACAAAGCCGTAGAGGACGACACCGTATTGAAGAACGCGCGCGGGTTGTTGATCGGTGAAACACCACCGATGAAACGGCTTTACAGGCTCATCCGGAAATGCGCACCGAGCGACGCATCAATCCTGATCACCGGAGAGAGCGGAGCCGGTAAGGAACTGGTTGCTCGTACCATACATGATTTGAGCGAGCGCCGCGGTAACCAGATGGTATCGGTGAACTGTAGCGCTGTGCCGAGTGAACTGATGGAAAGTGAACTATTCGGGCACAGAAAGGGCAGTTTTACCGGCGCCACAAAGAATCATAGGGGCTTCTTCGAGCGCGCGAGTGGCGGTACTCTCTTTCTGGACGAGATCACGGAAATGGACCCGGCGCTGCAGGCGAAACTCCTGCGCGTCCTGGAAGTGAACAAAATCCGGCCGATTGGCAGCGAAAAAGACCTTGATATCGACGCCCGAATTATTGCAGCAACGAACCAGGATCCGGTTCAAGCAGTCGATGACGGGCAGCTTCGCGAGGACCTTTATTACCGGCTCGCCCAGTTTCCGCTGCACGTACCTCCACTGCGCGACAAAGCGGATGACATACTGCTTCTCGCAGAATACTTTCTTAAACAGCAAAACAAGGATACCGGCATCGAGAAGTCATTCTCGCAGGACGTGCGTGACGTTTTTCTGCTCCACGACTGGCCGGGTAATGTCAGGGAGCTGAGAAACGCGGTCATTCATGGTCACTTGCTGGCCGGAGAAACGATACAGGTCGATGATTTGCCGGACGGTATACCGTCGAGTATGCCGAGAAGCGGCCAGATCGTGCGCATCAGTGTCGGCACGCCGTTAGTCGAAGTCGAGCGCCGCCACATACTGTCGACGCTTGCACATTTTGAGGGAGACAAGAAGAAAACGGCGGAATCGCTCGGTATCAGTCTGAAGACTCTGTATAACCGATTAAACAAATACGGCGCTTCCTAGGTGACAGAGACTCGAACGTCCGTTGTCGACACGACCATAAACGACATCAATACCGCCGAATTTCGCTTCAGCTACAGACTCAGCGACGGCACGGAGATGAGCATCCAACCAATAAGGCCGGTCGATATTCTGTTATCAGGCGGGTGCCGTGCCTGATTAGCGTCCGTTATTTGATTTTTACGGGTGATTCACTCGACGACGAGATGACGGATTCGACAGCTTGCAAGAGTCGATCACTCGATACCGGTTTCGTAAAGACTTCGATGGCGCCCGCTTCGACGGCCTGTCGGGATAGCGCTTTGTCGGGCCATGCGGTGAGCACGATCGTCGGAATTTGCACGCCCTGTTCGGCAAGAAACTGTTGTAACTCGACGCCGGACATGCCCTTGAAGTAAAGATCCAGAATCATGCATGCGGGCGGTTCTTCCTGGTCGAATTGATCTATGAAGTCCTCGCAGCTCCTGTATCTTTTTGCTTCCCATCCGCGCAGCTGCATCAATAGCTGAATAGCGTCACTGACGGTATCGTCGTCATCGATCACGACAATGCGAGGCGTTCGCGAATCGGTCATCAAAAGGTTCAAGCAGCCGCGGCCGGCTGCATATGTGCCGGGAAACTGCCACCATATTCGGTCGGAAAAAACGGATAAACCCGGGAAAATACTTACTTTGGACAGCGCAGTCGCGACGGCTAGCCGGGACCAGCCGGTAATCCGCAGGATTCGCGGATCAGGGAGATCAGGTGTTCGCTATTGATGGGCTTGTGCAGCACGGCACAGCTCGGCAGCCCGGCCGCGACAATTTCGTTCAACGACGTATCACCGGTGACGAGGATAGACGGAACATCATTGCCGGCCAGGTCCCGGATATGGCGCACGACCTCGACGCCGTTCATTCCGGGCAACCGGTAATCGGAGATAATCATATCCGGCCGCAGTCCGCCTTGAATTTTGGAGAATGCTTCGTTTCCGTCACGCGCCGTCTGCACGTGGTATCCCTCGACTTCGAGCAACATCCCGGTAGCGTCAGCGACTGCCGGATCATCATCGACGACCAGTACCGTCGCCACACCGATCGTGCCAGCTTGCTCATGCGATACCACGCTGGCCGTATCAGTTACGCTCGCAACGCCGCGAAGCGGCACATGCACGGAAAACGTCGAGCCTTTGCCCCAGGTCGATTGAACGTCGAGCTCATGACCGAGCAGACGCGCGAGATGCCTCACGATGGCCAATCCCAAGCCGAGACCTTTGCTACGGTCCCGAATCGGATTGTCGAGCTGAATATACTCTTCGAAGATTGTCTCCAGTGCGTCTTCTGGAATACCTACGCCGGTATCCGTAACTGCTATAAGGGCATTCTCGTTTGCGCCCGAGCACGCTATTTTGACCGAGCCCGATTCGGTGTAGCGCAATGCATTGGCGACAAAATTGTCGATAATCCGTTGCAGTAACGCAGGATCGCTGCGCACGATCAGCGGGGTCGGTTCGACGATGAGAGCCAGGCCTTTGGCCTCTGCCAGCGGCTGGTTATCGGCGATTAGCTGATCCAGTAACTGCTGCAATGGGAAATCTACGATCTCCGGCACTACCGAACCGCTATCGAGCTTCGATATGTCCAGTAATGCATCGAGTATTGCTCCCATGGAATCGAGCGATTGCCGCATCTTGCCGGCGATTTCCTGGGCCTTGGTTTCGCGGAGCTGTCGCGCGAGGATCGCCAGGTACAATCCGATTGACTGCAGCGGTTGACGCAGGTCATGACTTGCGGCGGCGAGAAATCGAGTCTTGATCGCGGTCGCGCGGTCGGCTTCTTCCTTTGCCTCGCGGAGTGCCATTGCGTCCGCTTCTTTTTCGGTAACGTCGAATCCCGTATTTAACAGTCCTACAAAAGATCCGTTCTTGTCCTTGATGGTCTTCGAGTACCATTGGATAGTCCTGAGATCGCCCTTCTTCGTGACGATCGGGTTGATGTAGCCGCTGTTAATCCCTTCTGCCATCACCGTCGAAAAGACCTCCCTGATGGTCGGGCGGTCGTCCTCCGGGATGAACGTATCGAACCAGTCGAGTCCGACGACCTCGTCCGCGTCGTATCCGGTGAGATCCTCGAAATAGGGATTGACGAGCGTAATCTTGCCTTCCGCGTCCAGGTTGAGAACGATTCCCTGGAGCGTGGTGACGAGGGATTCCGAAAACTCCTTTTCTAACTGCAGTGTATCGAATGCCTCGGCCAATTTGGCTGCCGCATTTTTTTGTTCGGATATATCCCGTATAGACGCCGATATAACCATGCGACCCCGAAGATCGATCGGGCTCAGCATGACATCAATCGGAAATTCCGTGCCGTCCTTGCGGCAGGCATAGAGTTCGAGCGAGCCACCCATTGCCCGCAATCTTGGCTTGGCGGTAAAAGCTCGGCGGTGATCGAGATGCGCGTCGCGAAACCGTTGTGGCACGAGCATCTCCACGGGCTGGCCGAGCAACTCGTCCCTGTGGTAGCCGAACAACGACTCGGTTTGAGAGTTTACACGTTCAATGCGCCCGTCAGTATCGACGAGCAGTGTCGCATCCGGCGCCGCATCGAATAGGCTTCGCAGGTCCTGCTCTTCGTAAACTTGCCTGGGAGGTTCTGGTAGCACCGGTTTTACACGCTATTGAGTCATTATCGGTGTGGATTCATTTACCCTCTGCAGCCAGCGCCCGGACGTCACATTTTATAAACGGGCGAAACGCCTGTCACGCGGTCTGTACCATTGGAATTATCGATCGCGATCATGCACAAAATATCCTGTATAAACAATCCATCGCGACGATCTTGTGGTCATTACCGACGGCCTGCTGACCGACGATTTCGAGCGCGTGGTGCAGGGCGCTGCTAGCATAGCAGACCATGCGCCTGTTCCGGATTTGCAGGCGCCATTGACCGCTGCCGAGCTGGGGCCCGACATGGCGGCATTCAAACAATTCGACGATCTCGTGCACCAGCTGGCCCTGTCGATAGCCGATGCCGCGAGGGAGCGTGACCGTGGCCAGGCGGTTGCCGATTTTCGCCAAATGATGGAAGGTTGTCTGGCCTGCCAAACCACGTTCAAGAGCCGGCTGGCAATCGTGCTTGGCGAAACGCCCAGAAGCTTTTTTTGCGGCGCATGCTGGTTACGCTGCTATACTTTTCCGATGCCGGAATGCAACAACGAATATGATGGACAAAGCACTTTTTGCAGTCGGTGACCTCGTGCACCACAAGCTGTTCGATTACCGCGGCGTGGTCGTCGACGTGGATCCGCGCATGATGCTTTCCGACGAATGGTATGAGGCTGTCGCACGCTCGAGGCCGCCGAGGGACAAGCCGTGGTACCGCGTCCTCGTCCACAACGGCTTTCACGAAACCTACGTGGCCGAGCGGAATCTTGAACGGGACGACAGCGACGAGCCGATCCGGCACCCCCTGGTTGATGCTTTCTTCAGCAGTTTCTCGGACGGACGTTATATTTCCGCCGGGCGCGCAAACTGACAACCGTTAACGTCGTATGCTGGCGCGGCCGCAGGTGCTGCGATGCGGCTTGCCCGACAACGAAGCTAATCGCCGAGCGCAACCGCGTCACGCTCTCCCGCCGTGGTCGAGGCTGGTGATGTATCGGCCGGCTCGTTCCAGACGAGTTTGCGATAGTCGAAACCGAGCTCGACGGTCGGTTTGATGACGTCGAAGAACGGCGAGATATCGAAGTCGCGCGGCGTAAAAAGACTGTGATGCCGGATATGCAGGATCTCCCTCACTGTTTCGCGGCAGTATTCGCACTCCTTCTCCGTCAGCTCCTCGACACGCGGAAGTATCGGGTAGCGTACGGACTGGAAAGCCTGTGCGATGCGGGTCGAACAAATAGCCCGCGTCGGGTCACCGCTCCCCAGCGCCAGCATGCTGCGGCGCCAGCGGTTCGGCACCGGTGGCGTGGGAATCAGATATCGCGCGAGATCGATCACGTTTTTCAGGTCATAGCTCATACCGAGACTGTCGATCATGAATTGCACGACCTGTTCACGCTCGCTCCGGTCGAGACCGACCGGGCGACAAATCCGCGTGTTGAATCCCTCGTACTTCGACAACGGCACGGCAATGACGCCGTTTTGCAGATCAGCCTCGATTAATGCCGGCGTGCCATCAGGCAGATCGTCCAGGTCTTTTGCCGGCCCGACATACATAGCGGCGTGTGACCACGTCGATTGAGTCAAGTATTTGACCGCGGTGCTGAAACGCTGGTTGCCTTCGACCAGGATGACATCGGCCTCCTGCAGGACCGATTCGAGAACTTCCGGCTTGTTGACGGCAAAGGGCTCGTACTTGCGCGCTTTGGTCGTCAGATAGCGGGCCAGTGCCTCAGTCAACTTGCTCGCAAACCACTTGATCATTGTCCAGTGCCGCTACGCTACAGATACCAATTAGACCCGAATTTCGCCGTTTTAATGACAATTGCGCAAATTCTTTGATACTCAACGCGATACCAAAACTCAATCACATCGTACGGGAAAGCCACTATTGAGGCGCTGATGATCGACAAGTAGCGTCTTACATTCGTGAGTACATTGCAGGCGGCGTTCCAATGGCTATCAGAGGCGAACGACTGTCGAACTTTCCAGCCGCCCTGTACCTGATTGTTTTCACATCAGTCCCGTCGGGCAGCGTTCTTGCGCAGCGGGCCGTCTTCCCCTGACCAGTCGGTCACAGTTATGAAGATAACCGCGATAATTGTCATTTTGCTTTTGCTCTTCGGCGCCCACTCCCCGGCCCAGGACCGTGTCGTGCAGGCAATGCCGACATCCACTGGCGTTGTCATGCCGGCGCGAAGCGTGACCCTGGCAGCGAAAATCGTCGGCAGGGTCAAAGCCGTCAACGTCGAGGAAGGCGACTGGGTCGATGCGGGGGTCATTCTCGTCGACATAGGAGACGCCGAACTCCGTGCCAGCCTGGCCGCAGCCGAGGCGCGGTTCCGATTGGAAGAGCTCAACTGGTCGCACCAGGACAAACTTGCTCAGCGCGTGCGCAACCTTCGGGAGCGGGCCACCGTGTCGGAAGAGAATCTCGATGATGCCAATTACAAAGTGGCCGCCGGCGAACAGATGGTGGCGAATGCGAAGGCGGAGGTTGCGCGCGCCAGGGCAATGCTCGAAGAGACCAAGATCAGGGCCCCTTTTGCCGGTGTCGTTATCCGGAAGAACGTCGAGACCGGCGACGTTACGGCGCCCGGCGAACCATTGCTGGTGATCGAGGATCACAGCACCCTGAAATTTCGCACCAGCGTCAAGGAACAGGACATTGCACGGATCAACAAGGGCGAGACGATCACGGTGACCATCGATGCCTTGGACGATCTGGAACTCGACGCGACGGTAAGCAAGATCATTCCATCCGGCAACCTCTCGACACACGAATTCGTGGTCGAGGCGACGCTTCCGCGGCAGGACAAGCTGTACCCGGGCATGTTCGGCAAAGCGCAATTCGCTCACTGATCCCGGTTTCCGATGAAATCCGTCATCCGATTTTTTGCGAATCAGGCGACGCTCGCTTACGTTTTGACATTTCTTATCGTGTTCCTCGGTGTCAGCGCGCTTACGGTGATTCAGCGCGACAATTTCCCGAGCGTCGACCTCCTGGAAATGACGGTGACCACGCGCTATCCCGGCGCATCGCCCGAGGACGTTGAACTCAATGTCACCAACGAAATTGAGGAGGAATTGAAGGAGGTCGACGGCATCGACAGGTACACGTCGTTCTCGATGGAAAACATTTCCATCATTCACATCTGGATCGACCGGGAGATGCGTGACCCGAACAAGGTCAAGACCGACATTCGCGATGCCGTGTCACGGGTCTCGAACTTGCCGGTGGACGTAGACGAGGATCCCGTTGCCGAGGAAATAACGACGTCGACGGCGATTCCGATCATTGAAGTCGGGCTCACGGGAGACGTTCCGTATGCGCTCTTGCGCACCGTCGCGCGGCGAGCAGAGAAGGCGCTGCAGGCATTGCCGGGCGTTCGCAGCATTACCAAGTACGGCTACCTGGACCGGGAGATAAAGCTCGAGATTGCGCAGGACGCACTGGAGCGGTACCAGATCTCGTCGCACGAAATCGTCGAGGCGATCCAGAAGCGCAATATTCGCGCCACCGGCGGGTCGTTCGAATCCTACACCAGCGAAAAGAACATTGTGACACTGGCCGAATTCACGAACCCGATGGAGGCCGCCGAAGTCATCGTGCGCATCAGCGGGGGCGGCTCGGTGATTCGCGTCAAGGACCTGGCCGTGCTGCGCGACGATTTCGAGCCCGCAAAGGTATTGTCTCGAATGAATGGCAAGCCGGCGATTTCATTCGTCGTTTTCAAGAAAGAATCGTCGGACATCATCCGTACCGTGAATGCCGTCAAGGAGCTCGTTGCAGATAGCCACGACCAGCTTCCCGACGGGATCAGCATCGAGTACTCCAACGACAAGTCCAGACTGGTCACGAACAGGTTGAATGTCGTTATTTCGAACGGGCTCATTGGGCTCGCGTTAGTCATGCTGATGCTGACGCTGTTTCTCGACTGGCATTCCGCTTTCTGGGTGGCCGTCAGTATCCCCGTAGTACTGCTCGGAACGATATTTGCGTTGCCGGTATTCGGTGCTTTCCTGGACACGATTGCGATGGGTGCGATGATTCTCGTCATCGGCATCATCGTCGACGACGGCATCATAGTGGCCGAGAACATTTGGCGATTTCGCGAAATGGGCAAGACGGCTCTCGATGCAGCGGTCGATGGCACTTACTCGGTGGCGAAACCGGTGATTACTACAATCGTTACCACAGCGCTTGCTTTCGTTCCGATGTTTTTTATGACGGGAATGCTGGGGGATTTCATATACGTCATTCCACTGGTCGTCATAATCGCATTGATGATTTCACTGGCGGACACCTTGTTCATCATGCCGGCGCACCTGATCTCGCGTGCCCATGCGCACGGCAACCCGGAGACGACGAAGAAACGCGACTGGTTTGACCGTTGTCGCGATTACTTCGGCACAGTATTACACTCACTATTGCCGAGGCGGTACGTTGTTGTCGGGGTGTTTGTCGGGTTGATGGCGGCCGCGTTCCTGTATGCCGCGCGATATATGGATTTCGTCCTGTTTCCGACGCAGTCCGCGGACGAGTTCTACATTCTTGCTGAATTGCCGAGCGGCTCCTCGCTTGATCTCACGGCGGAGAAGCTAACGGAGGTTGAAGCGATCGTCGCGGAGCTGCCGTCCGAGGAACTCGCCTCATATACCACGCGAATCGGTACCCACGGTATATACAATCTCGGCGAAAACGAAAACTGGGCGCTCGTCGGTGTGTATCTGACGCCATTTGCGCGGCGAGAGCGCAATGCCGACGAGATTGTCGAGACGCTGAGGGCCCGCACCGGCGAACTCGAGGGCTTCGAGAAATTCACGTACATCGTCGACAGCGGCGGCCCGCCTGTCGGGCGGCCGCTGCAGTTACGCATCATCGGCAGTGACGACCTGCAGCGAAAAGCCCTTGCGGGTGCCGTTGTTGCCAAGCTCTCGGACATCGGCGGCGTCAGTGACATCGAACGCGACGACAAAGGCGGCAAGGATCAGATCGTCGTCGACCTCGATTACATTCGCCTTGCCGAGCAGGATTTGAATGTCGCCGACGTTGCCAAGAATCTGCGCCTGGCATACGACGGAGAGATCGTGACGTCGGTGCGTTACGGAGATGAGGACGTGGATTTTCGCGTCATTCTCGAGGAAGAAGCACGCGGCTCGGTGGAAGTATTGGGCAACCTCGTGATTCCGAATCGCAGCGGGCGCTTTATCAAGCTCCACGAGGTGGCCGACTTCAGGGTAGAGGCAGGACCAGCAAACATCTATCACTACGACAATGAGCGGACTATTACGGTTTCCGCCAATATAGACAAGGAGAAGACGACGCCGCTCGTGGCGACGAATTCCGTGCTGGATGCCATCGATATGCGACGAGATTGGCCGGGCATGCGCATCGTGTCTGGTGGCGAAACCCAGGAGACGGAAAAATCGATGAGCAGTCTCGGCGTCGCTTTCTTGGTAGCGGCTGTCGGCATTTACCTGGTGTTGATACTGCTGTTCAACTCGCTGCTGCAACCGTTAGTCGTCATGTTCGCCGTCCCGTTCGGCCTTATCGGCGTGATTTTTGCGTTCGCACTGCACGGCCAGTCGCTCGGCTTCCTGGCTATGCTGGGCGTCATAGGACTGGTCGGCATCGTGGTCAATGACTCGCTGATACTCGTGAATCTCGCAAATCACATGCGCGACGCGAGGCCGGGCGTTTCGCGCAACGACATCATCGTCGACGCCACCAAGCATCGCCTTCGCCCGATATTGCTGACTTCTGTCACCACAGTCGCGGGCCTCCTGCCGATGGCTTACGGCATTGGCGGCTCGGACCCGTTCTCGGCACCGATGGCGCTCGCGATGGGGTACGGCATCCTGCTGGCCACGCCGCTGACCTTGATTCTCCTCCCCTGCCTGCTGCTGGTGCAGGGAGACCTGAAGAAGCTCATCCGTCTGGCCATGTCCGCAGCAGTGAGCACATTGCGCCCGCGTTCGCCGTGATCCCGACACGGTCATAGCCGCCAGGTCTGGATGGGCCGACGGTTCGCCCGTCGTCATACGCTGCGCCGAACTTCAGGCGCCCAAAACGGTCAGTGTTATTATTGAGCCTGAACCTGACTGGGTAGGCACAGAAAAATGTCCGGTCGGCCGATTCTGATCTCAGTCCTCGCCGTCTGCGCGGTAGCAAGCACAGCCCGCGCCCAGGGAATAACGCCATCCTCCACCACCGAAAGACTGTACGAGCGCGTGAGCGGCTCGGTCTGCACGATCGTCTCCGTCGATCAGGACGAGAATCTCCTGCGGCGCGGCAGCGGTTTCATATTGAAAGACAGTCGCTTGCTGGTGACGAACGCGCACGTGCTCGCCGGATTCGAGGACGCGGACGTCAAATGTGGCGAGCAGACGGCGAAAATCCTGAGAATCACCAACTACGACGCCAACATCGATCTCGTGCTCGCGGAAACCGGCGCGCTCGATGTCGAGGGCCTGGCGTTGTCGACTCGATCCGAGATCCGGCCCGGCACGCAGGTTTTTGCCTTCGGCAGTCCCTACGGTCTCGAAGGCACGATTTCGCCCGGGCTCACCAGCGTGCCGCGCGACATCATGGGCCAGACTTATCTGCAGATCTCGACGCCGATCAGCTCCGGGAGCAGCGGCGGGCCGGTCACGGACGAGACCGGCGCCGTGATCGGCGTAACGGTCGCCACGCTGGAAGTCGCGCAGAACATTAATTTCGCCTTGCCCGCTTCCGCGATCAGGAACCTGCCCGAGGTCAATCTCGGACTGGGCGAGCTTCACGCGATGCATCGCCCGCCCAGGCCACGGACGGCGCCGCCCACGGCGCCGGAGACGGAGACGGACATCGCTTCAGGCGGCGCAGAATTCCGCGGCTTTGCCTTCGGCTCGCCTTGCGGTGATATTGCCATCACTGAATACGAGCGCAAGCTGCCCGGCAGCAGGCGCAGAGGGCTGACCCGATTCGACGAGCGTTACGCCGGCACGCTCGAGCTCGAGGTCAATCTCCTCGGTATCCCGGCGACCGTGTTCTATCACTGTCACGAGCGCTTCGGCATGGTCAGCGGTCACTACGAGATCCTCGGACACCGGGACACGGTGCCGCAGATCGCAGACGAGATACGAAGGAAATACGGCGCCGGCTACTCGAATCCGATCAGTGAGAACGATGCCGCGGCGATGGGCTGTCGCTGGAATTTTTCACTGCCGGGCAGCCGCTTCTACAAGCCGTCGGAGCGCACGACGTGGAACATCGACGAGCGCTTGCGCATCGACCTGCTGAGCTGCGGCGGAAGATCGATACGGACCTTCGTCTTCTACGGTGATCCGGTGCTGGCAGGTGTCGTGGAGCAGGCGGAGGAAAACACCGCGTTCCACGGCTTGTGATGCACACGCTGTCGAAAAACCGGAAATTTGACACGACCGTCAAGCTGGCCGTGCTGGTATTACTCCTTCTTTATGGCGGGGCGGCAGCAGCCTACGGCTCCTTGCGTTGTCAGGGCAAGATCATCAGGCCCGGTGCGACGATGTCGCAGGTGCTGGCCCTCTGCGGCACACCGCGAACCCGGATCGTCGAGGAGATGCCGGTCAGGAGCCGCGTCGTGACGGGCTTCTCCCGCCTGAGCGGCATTGCGGTCACCGAAAGCTGGGTATACGACCGCGGCTGGGGAAAGTTTCCGGCAGTCCTGATATTTCGCGACAACACGTTGCGGCGAATCGATTATCTGAGCTACCGCTCCGGGACGCGCTGACCCCGCGCTGCACGCCGGTAAACGAGCTCAGGCGAATTCCATGGCCAGGCCGATGCTGGCGGATCGTGCCCGCTCGTAGATAATGCCCGCGGCCGCGACATCCTGTATCGCCGAGCCGGTCGAGTCGAAGACGATGATATCGTCGGCGGTAAACTCGGGTTTCACCTTGCCGGCGACGAGGTCGCCGAGTTCAGCAACGACGTCTGCTCGTTCCATCGCACCGGCATCGAGCGCATGGTGTAGTTCGCCGATCCCGGCACACTGGTCGAGAAGATCGACGACGACTTTTGCCTCGGCCATCAGCTCGACGTCGAGTTCCTGTTTGTCATCGTTGTCGGCGCCGACCGCGGCGATGAAAGTTCCGCGCCGAACGTGCTCGCGGCCGAGGTATGGCCTGCGCGCCGAAGTGCAGGTGACGACGGCCCGGCTCGCCAGCGTCCCGTCCGCGAAGTGTTTTACCGGGATGACGTTGATCTTTGTATCCGCCGACATTTGCCGCGCGAACTCGTCCGCGACTTTGCCGTCCAGGTCGAATGCAAACACCGTCCTCAGCGGCAGCACCTCCAGGAGCGACAGCAGCTGTACCCGTCCCTGTACCCCGCAACCGATGACCGTCAGGGTATTGGTGTCCCTGGGTGCGAGATGTTTTGCCGCCACCGCCGTCGCCGCGCCGGTGCGCATTGCCGTCACCTCGATCGAATCGATCACGGCCAGCAATGACCCGTCGCTGCCGTTACACAAGATGATCGCGCCCTGGATCGTCGGCAGACCGTGGCAGCGCTGATTGTCGGGAAAGTTGCCGTTAACCTTGACCGCAACGTAGGCCGGTTCACCGACAAAAGCCGCCGACTTGATGTGAAACGCCCCGTCCGGGGCCGGGATGTGCACCACCGGCGGGACCGCCATCTGCCCCGCGCCGAGCCGCCCGAACGCCTGCTCGACGGCATCGATGTAATCCGCCAAAGCCATGCTGCGGGCGATGTCCGCCCGCCCCAGCAGCAGTGTCTTGGTGCCCGCCATCGCGCCTGAACCCCCGTCGTTACAAGGCTTGCACGAATCATGCTACAACTGTAGCATTACTGTAAACATCTGTATCAATCAATTCAGGAATAAGACGCCCTTGAGCGAGGAAGACGCTGCCCGCTGGCTGGTACTGGCATACCAGTTTCCCAAGGGCCCTGACGCGCGCCGCGTCAAGGTGTGGCGCCGGCTGCAGCTGATCGGCGCCATCGCGATCAAGAATTCCGTCTATATCCTGCCGGACAACGATCAGTCGCAAGAAGACTTCGCCTGGTTGCTGACCGAACTCGAGAGCCTGGGCGCTGAGGGCGCCATCCTCGAATCGAAATTCGTCGACGGCATGACCGATCAGCAGGTCAAGGCGCTTTTCAATGCCGCTCGAAGCGCCGACTACCGGGAGCTCAAGGAGCAGATCGACAGCGAGATCGAGGAGCTGCGGAGCGACAAAAGCCCAGAACCGGAAGCGTTCGACAACCTGGGACGCGTCCTCGGACGGGCCAGGCGCCGCATCGCGGAGATCGAGGCCATCGATTTTTTCGGCGCGGACGGCCACGATGCCGTCGAAGCGGCAATGCGTGAGCTCACCACCCGGGTAACGGACCGTGCCGCGGACGAGGACAAGGAGACGGGAAAGATGGCAACCAGCCAAATTCAGGATCTCAATGGTCGTGTGTGGGTTACGCGACGCGGCGTCAAAGTGGATCGCATCGCGAGCGCATGGCTCATCCGACAATGGATCGATCCGGGAGCGAAGTTCAAATTCGTTTCGGGCAAGGGTTACACGCCCGAGCCGGACGAGTTGCGGTTTGACATGTTCGAGGCCGAATTCACGCACGAAGCGGATCTGTGCACGTTCGAAGTGCTGGCACGCCTCATCAGACCCGACGACGACGCATTGCGAAAAGTCGGCGAAATCGTGCATGACATCGATTTGAAAGACGGCAAGTTTGGACGCCCGGAGACGGCGGGCATAGCCAATCTGCTGACCGGTATCGTCACCGGTACGGATGACGACGAACGGCGCATCGAGTGCGGCGGCGAGATGTTCGCGGACCTGTACCGATACTTCGGGGCGGCGCAGGCGTGAGTCCGGGCGAACCGCGCCTGACACCTTCCATCGACGAACCGCCGTCGTCGCCCGACAAGCGTGCGCCTTCAGTGACGCTTCGCGAGGCTACGCTTGTCTGGGCAAAGATCGGCCTCATCAGTTTCGGCGGCCCGGCCGGTCAGATCGCGCTGATGCACCGCATCCTCGTCGAGGAGAAACGCTGGATCGATGAAACGCGATTTCTTCACGCGCTCAACTTCTGCATGTTGCTGCCCGGGCCGGAAGCACAGCAACTGGCGACCTACGTCGGATGGCTGCTGCATCGCATTCGCGGTGGCCTGATTGCGGGCACGCTTTTCATCCTGCCCGGATTCCTCGTCATTCTGGGTTTAAGTTTTCTCTACGTGACCGGTGGCACGTTACCGCTGGTACAGGGGCTGTTCTTAGGCCTGAAAGCCGCCGTCATCGTTATCGTCGTGCAAGCAGTGATTCGCATCGGTCGCCGAGCGCTTCGTACAACTGCATCCGTCTTCATTGCCGTCGCCGCCTTTCTCGCCATGTTCGCCTGGCGAATACCCTTTCCATACGTCATTGTCAGTGCCGCGCTTGCAGGCACTTTGTTCGGACGACGCGCGAGTTTTGCAAAGGATCTGACAATCGAATCAACCGTGACTGAAGAGCCAATCTACTCCGAAGAGAATGCCGGCGTGGGCTATGTGATTCGCTGCGCCGCGGTATTCGGCACCCTTTGGCTTGCTCCGACAATCCTGCTGATCGGAACGCTCGGGCCAGACAACGTGTTTTCGAACATTGGCGTTTTTTTCAGCAAAATGGCCGTCGTGACTTTCGGCGGCGCCTATGCGGTACTCGCTTATGTTAGCCAAGAGGCCGTGCAAACATACCAATGGCTCGCGCCCGGCGAGATGATCGACGGTCTTGCCATGGCAGAAACCACGCCCGGGCCGCTGATCATGGTGACGCAGTTCGTGGGATTCGTCGCGTCTTATCGGGAGCCCGGCACACTCGCCGCAGAGACATCTGCGCTGCTCGGCGCCGCACTGACGACCTGGGTCACGTTCGTGCCGTGTTTTTTGTGGATTTTCGTCGGTGCACCATACGTCGAACGATTACGCCAAAACCGCTTGTTGTCACATGCCTTGTCCGGCGTGACTGCCGCAGTAGTCGGAGTAATCCTCAACCTCGCAGTCTGGTTTTCGATTCACGCAACTTTTTCCGACGTATCACTGCTGCAATTTGCCGGGGCGACGCTGGATCTTCCCGTTCCCGGCACGATGCGCCTACCAGTCCTATTAATAACGCTGGTCGTTGCCATAATCGTATTTCGATTCAACGTATCGGTGCTCACGACGCTCGGCACAGCCGGAACGCTCGGCATTGCTTCGGTCCTGCTCTGACGTTCGCAGCCGCGAAAAAATCAGTGAAGTGCATGACCCAATTACTAAGCACCCTGGTTCACCGAGATGATGATCTTCCCCCGCGCATGCCCTTCTTCCGAGTACCGTATGGCTGCCGAAGTCTCGTTCAATGAATAGATCCGGTCAATGACCGGGGTCACCTTCCCTGAACGCATGAGATCCGCGATATCGTTGAGATCTTCCTGCTTGAACTGCGATATGAACATGCCCATTTCCTGGCTGACAAACGGTGAATAAACCATCGCCTTGATGGGGCCCATCAATGGTCTGAACCAGTTGCCTTTTGGCGCACCGATGATGACGAACTTACCCTCTGGCGCCAGGACCCGCCTGTTTGCCGACAGCGACCGGTTGCCGACCAGGTCGATGATCACGTCGAATTGCTGCCCGCTTTCCGTGTAATCCTCTCGCGTGTAATCGAAGACCTGATCGGCGCCGAGCCGGCGTACCGTGTCCACGTTTCTGGTGCTGCAAACACCTGTTACCTCTGCCCCGAGCGCTTTCGCGATCTGCACGGCAAAGGTGCCGACACCGCCCGACGCACCGTTGATCAGCACTTTCTGTCCGGGCTGTAAACGGCCTTCGTCGCGAAGCGCCTGCAGCGCCGTGATTCCCGCTATACCGACTGACGCCGCCTCTTCGAAGGAGATATTGTCCGGTTTCAAAGCGATCGCACGGTCCTCGCGTACGGTCACGTATTCGGCGAATGCGCCGCTTCTGCCGCCGAACACCTCGTCACCCGGTTTGAATTTCGTGACATTGCTGCCGACCGCTTCAACGGTCCCGGAAAAATCGACGCCCAGACGCGTGTCCTTCGGTGCCCCGATTCCGGACCCGAGGCGCATGATGTAGGGAGAGCCCCGCATGAAATGCCAGTCGTAAGGGTTGACCGCGGCCGCGTGTACTCTGACCAGCACGTCGTCATCTCCCGGGACCGGCTTCGCGACGTCTTCGAGTCGCAGTACATCTGGTGGACCGTAGCAGCGATACACGATTGCTGTCATGGTTTCTGCACCCTGCGGTTGCGCCGGAGCCGGCGTGCAGGCCGCGTTATGGCTGAGTACGAATGCCAGCGAAAAGCTCGCCGCGACCAGGAGAATCAGAATTACACTCGTCACTTTGTATCGTAGCTTCATGCGATAGTCTCTTGAAATGGTGAGTCGAACATTGCCTGGTTAGCCGCAAGCCAGCTACTGTAAACGTCGTAATCCTGGTTTGCAGACCACGCGATTCACGATGTTAAAGGTCTCATCACTGTACGCACGGATTTACATACATGAAAATTCGACCGAACATTTTCCTACCGGTTCGTCACTCTGGGGAATATTTCTTATGTAGAAAATAAAGGTAAGGACCGTTTATGAGCGGTCCTTACTTTGGCAGCCATTTTTCGACTCGCAACCGGGTTCGCGGCCGGAAGTCCCGATTACTGTAATTTGGAATAACTAAATGCTGACACCGGTCGCCAGTTTCTGGTCGATCTCGCGTTCGGCGGCAAGCCAGTCACCTAGCGGATCTGCGTCGCGAAACTGACGCATCGCTGCTATCTTGTATGCGACCTCCGCAATCATTTGATGCCGGGCCTCGCGCGAAACGCTGACTGTTGACTTAGACTTCGCATTTGCCGTTGCCTTGCTCTTCTTCGCCGCCGTTTTATCAGCCTTCCGATTGCTCGATTTCTTCGGTGCCGTCGTCTTTCGCTGTGTCTTACCTTTCGTTGCCATTGCCGGCTTTGCTCCTCAATTGCCCAAACGGAAAATTCGGTTATATCAATGTACGGTGAACCGCTGCTTAATCCCTGTGCGCAGCAAACTGGCGGCGCCGGTGGAGGCGAGCAGTTTCAACCAATAACCGGGATCGCATAGCCTACTCTGGTCTCCCGCGGACTTCCATACGTAGTTGCACCGCCGTCCGCGGCGATGCCGGGGCAATTTGCAGTAAGCCGGCGGCTTTTCTCTATAATGCGCGCCATGAGTCATTCGGTGTCACAAACGGGCGCGGCTGAGACGCTTGCCGAGTTTCTGTTCGTAAGCCACATGCCGACGTCGGCGGCTCAATCATGAGAAAGACGCTCGCGCCGATTGCCGCGCTTCTCCTGAGCGTGGCGATACTACTGACGGGCCAGGGCCTGCAGTTCGCGCTGCTGCCGGTGCGAGCCGCGATCGAAGAATTCCAGACAGTTTCGATCGGCATCATGGGTGCGGCGTATTTTTTGGGCTTTACCTTCGGCTGCCTCCGAGGCGGCGAGCTCGTTCGTCGCGTCGGGCATGTCAGGGTGTTCCTGGCGATGACTGCGATCGCTTCGGCGTCGCCGCTCATCCACGTCCTGGCGATCAACCCGGCCGCCTGGGTGCTTCTCAGGATGCTGACGGGCTTTTGCTTCGCGACGCTCTACGTCGTCATTGAAAGCTGGTTGAATGCGCACGCCAGCAATGACAATCGTGGCCTGGTTTTCTCGACTTACACGGCGATCACCCTGAGTATGATGGCAGTCGGGCAGATGTCGTTTCTCTTGTACAGCCCGTCGGTCGCGGAGCCTTTCATACTCGCATCCGTCATCGTGTCGATCGGCGCGGTCCCGGTCGCCCTGTCGATCTCGCCATCACCCGAGCCGCCACGATCCGCTACGGTCGATCTGCGCCGTCTGTATCAACTATCGCCGTCGGGCACGATCGGCGTGCTGGCGACCGGCATCGTCAACGGCTCGTTCTGGGCAGTTGCGCCAGTCTTCGCCACGCGCATCGGCGGCGTCGCGTTCGTCGCTTATTTCATGACCGCCGCCGTCATCGGGGGCGCCATCGCGCAGTGGCCGCTGGGCACATTGTCGGACCGGATAGGACGGCGCAAGGTGCTCGTGTTCGTGGCACTCGGCGGTTCCGCGACGGGCATCGCGCTCGCCTGGCTGTCGCCGGGCCAGGACACCATGCTCATGAATATCGCCGGTGCATTTTGGGGCGCGATGGCATTTCCGCTGTACTCGATTTCCGTTGCTTACGCAAACGACTATGCCGAACCGAATGAACACGTCATGGTCTCCGGCGGGCTCCTGCTCGTCTACGGTATCGGCGCCAGTGTCGGACCCTTTGTTGCTTCCGCTTTGATGGGCAAAGAGGGCACGGGCGTGTTGTTCGCCTGTTTCGCACTGGTACATCTCGTTACAGCGCTGTTTGTTGTCGCTCGAAAACTCTGGCCCGCAAATGTCGCCGAGCATCCGATCGCGTTCACCGACGCGCTGGCACTTGCACAAACGGCTTCGCAGGTCTACGACGAGTCCCTGGAAGAAGCCGCAACGAATGCCGGAACGGAGGCTGTGCGCATGCGGCCCGACCGGAGCAACTGAGCCACGTACATTCCGTAGCTGTCTCTGCGCTGATCTGACGTTACACTTGCCGTTCAATAAAGGTCCCTGGCTACAACCCGGGCGTGAACCAACAGTGGGGGAGATATCCGGATGAACGGAGCTGAAGCACTGATTCAGACGCTGTGCGACAACGGCATCGACGTCTGTTTCGCCAATCCCGGCACCTCGGAAATGCAACTCGTCGCGGCCATTGACAAGCAGCCGAAATTGCGTGCGATCCTCGGTCTCTACGAGGGCGTGGTAAGTGGCGCAGCCGATGGCTACGGCCGCATGGCCGACAAGCCCGCAACGACGATACTGCATCTCGGCCCCGGACTCGCCAACGCGGCATCGAACCTGCACAACGCACGACGCGCGCTGTCACCGGTGGTCAACATCGTCGGCGATCACGCGACTGATCACCTGCAATACGATGCGCCGCTGACTTCCGACATCGAGAGCCTGGCCCGCCCCGTTTCGGACTGGGTGCGCAGGTCCACTGCCGCCGACGAGCTTGCGGCGGCGGGTGCCGCAGCCGTCGAAGCGGCGCTCAAGTACCCCGGCCAGATCGCGACGCTGATCGTGCCGGCAGATCAGGCCTGGACGGACGGCGTGCAAGCGGCGGCGCCGGTCGGTCGTCCGGAAGCGCCGCGCGTTTCGGCGCAGGCAATATCCAAAGCCGCCGCAGCGCTCCGCGAAAAAGGCGCCGCCGCCCTGTTCCTCGGCGGCCGTGCGCTGCGCGAGGAAGCGCTCTATGAAGCCGGGCGCATCGCCGCAGCGACGGGCGCCCGCCTGATCTGCGAAACGTTTACGACGCGTCTGCAACGTGGCGCCGGCCGCGTCGCGGTCGAGCGTTTGCCCTATTTCGGCGAGATGGCGGCGGATCTCCTGAAAGACTTTGCACAGATTATTTTTGTCGGGGCCAAACCGCCCGTGTCTTTCTTCGCCTATCCCGGCAAACCGGGCTGGCTCTCACCCGACTCTGCTGAGCTCATCGAACTCGCAAGTCCGCATGACGACGCCGTCGATACATTGCGACAACTGGCGGACGCCCTGAATGCCCCCGTCGAACCCACAGGGGTGCAGCCGAAGGCGACGCCGCCGATCGCTGACGGCAAACTCGATGCGCAGTCGGTCGGCGCCGTGCTGGCGTCACTCATGCCGGAGAATGCAGTCATCATCGACGAAGCCGTGACCGCGGGCCTCGGCATCTACCCGATGACACAGGGTGCCGCGAAGCACGACTGGCTGATGCTCACCGGCGGCTCCATCGGCGACGGGCTGCCGCTCGCGATCGGTGCCGCCGTTGCGTGTCCCAACCGCAAAGTCATCGCGTTGGAGGCCGACGGCTCGGCCATGTATACCAACCAGGCGCTATGGACGATGGCGCGCGAGGACCTCGACGTCACGACCGTGCTCCTGAACAACGGCAGTTACGCCATCCTGAACGTCGAGTTCGCCCGCGTCGGCGTCTCCGCCCCCGGACCGAAAGCGAGGTCTTTACTCGATCTGACAAAGCCCCCGATCGACTGGGTTTCGATCTCCGAAGGCATGGGCGTGCCGGCGGTTCTCGCCGATACCGTCGGCGGTTTTCAAAAAGCGCTCGCCGAAGCCTTATCGAGCAAAGGGCCACATCTGGTCGAGGCCGTCATACCTGCAGGCATGTGACGAGACCTCCCGGCGGCTCGTTCCTGTCGAGCAAAGAGTATAATCAAGAAAAAATAATGGCTTAACCTGGTCGGCAAGCGCCGCGGCGTGCGGTGCCAATATGATCTCTGTGGTGGGTTTCGAGTATCGGTTGACCCATGTCCCTGATTTTGGTCAATTGACTTGAAACGCGCTTGCCGCAAGCGAAAAGGGCAGCGAATTTGGGTTATTTTCAGGAACTAAAGCGCCGCAACGTCTTCCGGGCCGTCATCGCCTATGTCGTGCTGGGGTGGATCCTGTTGCAGGTCTCTACCAATCTCGAGGAGGCACTGAACCTGCCGGCCTGGTTCGATGGTCTGGTCGCCGCCCTGCTCGCGATCGGGCTGCCTGTCGTCGTGGTTTTTTCCTGGGTGTACGAGCTGACCCCGGATGGACTACTCAGGACGGAGGACGTTCCCAAAGATAAAAGCATTACGCCGCTCACCGCGCGCCGCCTCGACATTTTCACGGCGGTGGGCGTTGTCGTACTGATCGGCCTCGTTTTGATGGACCGGATAAGCCCACCGTCCACAAGACCCGCGGTCGATCCACGTGCGGCAGCCGTATCGGAAGCCGGGCCCTTGCCGGCGGCGGGAGCCGACAGGTCGATCGCGGTGTTGCCGTTCGTGGCGATGACCGACTCGAAGGACGACGAGTACTTCGCCGATGGGCTCTCCGAAGAATTATTAAACGTGCTGGCGAAAATCAGGGACCTCAAAGTCGCCGGCCGTACATCGTCGTTCTACTACAAAGGCAGGAACGAAGACCTGCGAACGATTGCGGCTTCGCTCGGCGTGGCACATATTCTCGAAGGCAGTGTACGGCGTTCCGGCAACCACATCCGCGTCACCGCGCAGCTCGTCAAGGCCAATGACGGCTTTCATGTCTGGTCGGAAACCTACGATCGCCAGAGCGGCGACATTTTCAGGATTCAGGATGAGATTTCCCTGAGCGTTGCACAGGCGCTCAAGACGGAGATCCTCGGCACAACGGTAGCGGAATCGTCACGAACCGAAAAGTCCGCTGAAGCGGAAAATCTCTACCTTATCGCCCAGGCAGCGATTGCGGCCCGCAGTCTGCCGGATACCCGCCGCGCCCGGGACCTTTATGCGCAAGCCTCCATACTCGATCCTGCCAACCCAAAGTATCTGGCCGGATTTGCCCAGGCGGTTGCCCTCCAGTATTGGAACCATCGGGACATATCGAGCGGCGAAGCCATTCGCGAGGCCGGTGATGCGATACAGAGAGCGCTGAATCTCGGCACGCCGAGCGCGGACTCGCTCGCCATCGCCGGCCTGGTCGAGGAGTTGCGGGCGCTGGCGCTGAACGATCAGGGGGCGAAGCAGAGAGCGCTCGACTATTATCGGCAAGCCATTCAGATGGAGCCCAACAACATCCTCGCCCTGCAATGGCTGGCATCGATTTACCTGGATTTCCGTGAGGCCGACAAAGCCAAGTTCTATTTCGAAAAAGTCGTCGATCTGGACCCGCTGAATACCTTGTCGCTCACCGGCCTGGCCAACGCGCTCCGCGGCCTCGGCAGGCTCGATGACGCGAGATTGCACCTGTTCAAGATGCAGTCGCTGTTCCCCCATCTCGACGAAGTCTATTCCTACCTGGCAGGTCTCGAGTTCGAGGCCGGGCGGCTCGACAGGAACATTTTCTGGATGCGCAAAGCCGTGGAGGTCGATCCCAGTCCCAGAGATTTCGACTTTTTGTTGTACAGCTATTTGCAATTCGGCTGGGCGGATATGGCGCTCGATGCTGCCGAACGATTCAACCGCGCGAAAGGCGACGTCGACATCTCGCACCTGGTCCAGGCGCAGCTCGACCAGGACATCGACGCCATCGCTGCCGAAGCGAGAAGACTGCACGCGGAACTTGGAGAATCGGGCTACGCCGAGATGTCGGCCTGGGCCGACGCCGTCGCGGGGCGCTGCGATGCTGCCGCCACGACACTGGAAACCCTGTTTCCGTCGCTTCGGGGCGAAGTGATTGAATACATCGACAATAACGACCTGATGGATGCGGTGCTGCTTTCGCACTGCAAATCGATCACTGACAAAAGGGCGGACGCCGATCGCCTGAATACGGCGCTCTGGGATACCGGCATGTTGTCTGATAGCGCATTGCAGACCAACAAGACGCTGGCTATCGTGCGCGTTGCCTTTCACTCGGTGTCCGGAAATATCGACGCAGCCATTGCCGATCTGATTGCCATCGACAAGGACTCGATGACGCTCGGCATTGCACCGATCGTGCTGCCGATCGATCAACTACCGGTCTTCGAAGCCCTGTACGACGCGCCGGAATTTAAGGAATATGCGAAGCACGAACGCTTCCAGACCGCCCGACTCGCCCGCATGCTGGCATCGGACGAAACCGAGCGCGAAGTCATCGCGATGGTCGAGAACGCCGGCTACAAGATGGGGCTTTGATTCCTCGGCTGGCGACCAATCATTTCAAGCCTTTCGCATCGCCTATTCAGGGGATCGCGCGACCAGCTCGACACGCCTGTTTTGCGCGCGCCCTGCTTCGGTATCGTTCGTATCGACCGGGTCGGTCGCACCGAAACCACGCGCTTCCAGCCGTGCCCGTGCAATACCGTGATTCGCGACCAGCGCACTGACGACCGCAGCAGACCGGCGCCGGGACAGGCTCAGATTGTAATCTTCGCCGCCCTGATTATCCGTGTGGCCATCGACAAACAGTGAAAGCCGCGGCCGCAACTCCAGGAGCCGTGCGATCTGCGCCAGTGTCGGCGCGGATTCGGGTTTCAGGTCCGCCTTGTCGGTATCGAAATAGATGCCGTACACGGCGACCCGGCCGGTTTTCTCGATCTGTGTCGCCAGGGCTTCGGCATTGACGACGATCTTGTCGAAATCGGGTGTGTCCGTGACGACGTTTAGGCTGTGGGCAACCGTGATGCCGTCCGGCTGCCTGTACGTCAGCACGCCCAGGTACGCCGCCTTGCCATCCGATGCGCGCCTCGCCAGGAAGTAGTATCCCGAATCCTGCGACCACTGTTCGCCGCCCTCCGCGATCAGACCATTGAGGTCGAGAAAACTCCTGACGAAACCGGAGCCGCAGCGCTGGCGGGCACACGAGAAGTCGAACTGGGCGCCACTGTCGGTCGCGTATTTGGCCCAGCTGACAAATGCCTCGTACGGCGAAACGTCCGCCGCATAGCGGAACACGTTCCAGTCGAGCTTGCCCTCGACTTCGAGCACATTGGCCATCTTTCTGCCCTCGCTGCCTCCAGCAGCGATCTTTACCTCGTCGTACTCGACGGATTTCCTGCCGACACTGGTTCCTGCAAGGGTGTCAAGCGGCCGCGGCGAATTCGCTTCCACGATTTCCTGGCGCACGATCGGCTTGCCCTGCTGGTCCGAATCGTAGATCGCCAGTGAAACCCAGACGTCGCCCGTTTCCGCCGGCAGTTTCGCAGCCAGGTAACTGATCGTGCCCGGTATCCACCGGTCGTAATTGCTGATGTAACGACCTGTGGTCTGCAGCAAGTTCCTGACGAAATTACTCCCGCAGGCTGCTTTCCGGCAGGCGAACGCGGTCGCAAACCCGGCATTGTTCAAAGCTTTCTCGTAGTTTCGATAAAGCTGCAATACGGAGGCGTTGTCGGGCGCCTGGTACGCGATCCAGGTCAGCCGACCGGCAATCCAGTTACCCGCTTCGAGGTCCGCCTGTGTGGGAACAAAAGTCTGATCATGTGTTCGCTGATCGTAGGCAACGATCATCGAACCTGGATATCGCGACAAAAGCGGATGATCGGCACTACCGGCCACATCCTGCGCCATTGCAGGCAAGACGAACAGACAGAAAAAGCAGGAAAGGAAACTACGCAGGAATAGCGGACTTCGCGGGCGCATCATCGGTCCATCCTTTATCGTAATTGGTTATGGTGGGACCTCTGGACTTTATCGAAAAACTATACGCCAGGGCAGCGGGACTGACCAAATCTCAATGCGACTAGCGCATCACCTTGCGAATGATGTAGCCGCCGGAGCGATCGTCCAGTTCGAGTTTCAACTGGCTGCGAGCCTGGGCTTCCTCAAGCAATTTGCTGAACGAATCGAAACCGTAATATCCCTCGTTGAAGCCCGGCCGGCGTCTTTTCAGCGCCTGTTTGACCATGGATCCCCAGAGCTTTTCCTGGTCACCCCGCTCAGACATAAGTGCTTCCGCGATTTCCAGCGCCAGATCGATGCCCTCCTGCCGCTTGTCCTTGCGCTTCGCCTTGGCCGCCTTGCTCCTCGCCGAACGGCCTTTTGCCTTCTTACCCGCTTCACTCTTTTTCTCCTCGTCGCGGACGACATCGTCGTAGAAGATGAACTCGTCGCAGTTGCTGATCAGAAGATCTGAACTCGAGTTCTTGACGCCCACCCCAATTACGGCCTTGGCGTTCTCGCGCAGTTTGCTGACGAGCGGAGAGAAATCGGAGTCGCCACTGATGATCACAAAGGTATTGACGTGTGATTTCGTGTAACACAGGTCGAGTGCGTCAACGACCATACGAATGTCGGCCGAGTTCTTGCCCGATTGTCGCAGGTGCGGAATATCGATCAGCTCGAATGCCGCCTCGTGCATTGTCGCCTTGAATTCCTTGTAACGTCCCCAGTCGCAATACGCTTTCTTGACGACGATGCTTCCCTTGACCAGTAACAGATCAAGTATTTTGTTGATATCGAACTTCGCATACTTCGCATCCTGGACACCAAGTGCGATGTTCTCGAAATCGCAAAATAAGGCGAGATTACTGTTGGTCTGACTGGTCATTGAAGCACTCTGGCCGGATAGTACTGTCCTTTTGGGACCGGCAACGGGGTTATGGGGCAACTTCGCTCACGGTAACGATAGACTAGCAATTGATGGCGCGATGTGCAGCCCTATTCGCGGATCAGGCTCAGCCCGCCACAGTTGCCTCGTTGGTAGATGAATGTCAATTATCGTTTTTTTGACTTTTGCGCCGTTACCAGTTGCACGCGCCCGCGCTTTCCATCCCGCCGCTGGTTTAACTGGGCGACGATGTCCTCGACCGCCTGTGTCACCGCCTTGAGATTGCCGCGTCGGTAGCCGCGAATGACGTTCGTCCCCTGAACGATCTTGTAGCGATACCAGTTCGCGCCTTTGCCGCCGCGCGGCGGCTTTGTCCGCTGGATCGAAGCGATCTTGTAGGGCTGTGCGAGACCCTCGGGATTGTCAGACATACACTCAGCCGTCTGCGCAATGACAGCGCGTCAGCCCGGAGCCAGTCAACGCTTGCTGCCGATTAATCCTGGTTTCTGAGAAACGGACTGTATCAGTGACTTCCGCTACGACCGTAGCTGCCTCCGCCGCCCGATTTCTTTTGCTGGGGCCTGGCCTCGTTCACTACCATCGGCCGGCCGTCGAAGTCGGCCCCGTTGAGTTCCTGAATCGCCTTCTGCGCCTCGCTGTCACTTGACATTTCGACAAAACCGAAACCCCGGCTTCGACCCGTGTCGCGCTCGGTAATCAGGTTGACTGACTCGACTGTGCCACACTGACTGAATTTCTCCGTGAGCACTTGTTCATCTGCGGAAAACGGTAGATTACCGACATAGAGTTTTCTGCCCATGATATCTCCTAAAGGCTGGATAACCGCTCAAGAGGTTCGAAGCACTATGCCAGCAGACTCGTTGGACGCGATGTACATGAGGGACCGCAAGTATACGCTTGTTTTCCAAAGTAACAAGAGCGCTGCCAACCAGGCGGCCATGAAACGCATCCGAAACCCGTTGGGGCGGCACAGGATTGCGGCAACCGGAGCGTGTCACGCAATCAGCGATCTGATTTGCCGGTCTTCAGAACCGCCAAACGACGCCCAACGAAGACATGATCGGCAGCCAGTGGGATTGCCTCGCGATCAGCAATCCGTCAGCACCGATCGAGTACTCTATACAGCACGGATTGGCGCGATTGTAAATATTGGTGATTTCGAGATACGCCGTTAAATCTCCGCGCGGCAGTTCGAAGTTTCGGCTGATGCGCGCGTCCAGTGTATGAAAGGACGAATAATTCAGCGCGTTGCGTTCTGAAACGTCGAGTGCGAGGCTCTGACCGCTGCCGGGTGCGCCGACAAAACTACCGGCCAGCGTCGTCAGTGGCCATCCCGAATGCCATTCGCCGGCCAGCCCGAAATCCCAATCTCGCCAACGCCAGCTGGCGCCGGCTTTGATTGCATGCGTCTGATCCCAATTTCGCGGCGGATTCCCATCCGATGTCATATCCTCAACCTCGGACCAGGCGTAACTGAACCACCAGAAGAAATCATCCCCGGTCCCGCCACGCGTCAGGCTGAACCCGGAGGACGCCAGCCAAAGAGGATCGCCCAGGCCGGGAAAAGATCAGGAAAAAATCGGCAATTGATCATTTCAGCCAATGCGGCGGCGCGTACCGTTGGCTGCAATTCAATACCCCAAGCACGAGGGCGACATGATGAATATCCTGAATCGAGTGTCATTGCTGGCTGTGGCCGGACTGCTGGTCAGCGGCTGTAGTGCCCAGCACCACGCCGCGGATGTCCGCGCCGCCGAAGAGACCAGCCGGCTGACCGTGGGCACGGTGCAACGTGAGATACGCATGGGCATGTCCGCAGCCCAGGTGGCCGAGGTCCTGGGGTCTCCGAACATCGTCACGACCGACGACCAGCGCAACGAAACGTGGATTTATGACAAGATTTCGTCCGACGTCACCTATTCACGGAGCAGCGGCACCATCGTCGGCCTGATTTTCGGCGGCTCGGGCGGTGGTGCCGGAGTCGGCTCGACCAATGCGGGCTCGACGTCGCGTACCCAGCGCACGCTGACCGTCATCATCAAGTTCGACGAAAACAGCATGGTGCGCGACTTCTCCTATCACTCGTCGCAATTCTGATGCTCAGACGATCTACCGGGTCACGCCGTCTGGTCCAGAGTGCGATGCTGTTCGCACTCCTGTCCGCTTGCGCGGCCAATCAGCAGGTGCCCAAAAGCGCGCTGCGGCTCGAGGAAAGCACCCTGGAAGTGCGATCCATACAGACTCGCCAGCTCGCCGCGCATTCGGAAACGGCTGTTCTGACGGCGACGATTGCCGTACTGCAAGATATGGAGTTCAACGTCGACCGCATCGAAAGACCGCTCGGCGTCATCTCCGCATCGAAAGTGAGCGACGCCGACGATACCGGAGAGAAAGTCGGTCTGATTTTGCTCGATCTCCTGTGCGCCGGCAGTGGCAGCGGCGGTTGCAACAACCTGTCGACGGCGAAGGACGAGCAACACATATTGCTTACGATGGTCGTTCTGCCAAGTCTCGTGCGTAGCGGCGAATACTCGGTCAGGGTGACGATCCAGCGGGTTATCTACGACCAGATGCACCGCGTCAAAGTACTGGAACGTATTAGTACGCCGGCAACCTATCAAGAGGTGTTCGATAACCTGCGCCGGGCACTGGCCATAGAGGTCAACGAATCATGAACGGAAGATGCTTGTCGACGCTGGTATTCGCTTGCCTGGCTGGCTGCGCCACGACCACGCCGGTGGACATCTCGGGCAGCGGAACGCAGCTGGAGTCGCGACAGATTCAGACGCGCCAGTACGACACGCTGGACAAGGCAATGACCATGCGCTCGGTCATCGCTACCTTGCAGGATCTGGGATTCACGATCGACCAGGCGGATGCCGACCTCGGCACCATTACGGCGACACGCCATCACCAGTACACGATGCGCATGACCGTGACAGTCGTGCAACGCGGTGACGAACGAGTATCCGTTCGTGCGAATGCGCGCATCGGCGAGAATGCCGTAACCGACGCGGAGACCTACCAGGACTTTTTCATCGCGCTCGACAAGGCGATGTTCTTGACACTGCAACGCGTCGACTAGTCCGGCCGCCAGTCAGTTCTACTCAGCCTGTTCGGCTGATGCCCTGCTTTTTATCGAGGCACCCCGAAATATTGCGCGTATTGCGTAAAGTGCAACACAGCCGGCAAGCAGCGCGGCCACGCTGATGGCTTCGTCGCGTGGCATTTGCAGCAACAGCCAGACGACGACGCCACAACCTGACAGCGGAATGACCGGGCCGAACGGCAATTTGAACTGACCGGCCTTCGGCATCCCGTCTCGCTGGCGCAGGCGCAGCACGGCAAGGCAGACACCGAGGTCGACAAGGAGAATAGCGCCGGTCGCCACAATCGCCAGGTACTTGAACGTACCGCTCAGCGCGAACGCGGCGATAACGGTGGCATAGAAAATGATCGCGACGTGGGGTGTCCTGTACTTCGGATGCACCTTGCCAAGAAACCTCGGCAGGTTACCGTCGCGCGCCGAGGCGAACACGATCCTGGGCCCGCCCAGCAATTCTCCACTCAACGTGCTGTAGATCGAGATGACCACAGCAGCAATCAGCAACTTGCCGCCCCAATCGCCGAACATCTCGGTCGCGACGGCCACCAGCGGCGCGTCGGTGTTATTGGCAAGTTCCGGCCCGAGGACGCCCTGCGCAACGGTCTGCAGGCCGACGTACAGCAGAAGAATCCCTCCCAGTCCGAGCAGCAGTCCGAGCGGCACGGTTTTCGCGGGATTCTTTATCTCCCCGCTGGCATTGAGGGCAGACTCTGCCCCGGTGAATGCATATAAAAGGAGAATCGTGCCCGCACCGATATTCGTCGCGGATGGCCACTCGGGAATGGCTAAGTATTCGACATTCATCACGAACAGGCCGACGCACAGCAACAACAGCAGCGGCGCCAGTTTGGCCAGCGTATTGAAGACGTATAAATTCACGCCGGCTTTGACGCCGCGGACGTTGACCGCGGCCAGGAACACCAGCAGCGCGATGATGAATACGGCGCGAGGGACCGGTTCCCCGAGGATCGGAAATGCCTGCGCCAGGGCATCGACCATGATGACCGTTATGGCAGCGTCCGCCAGCACGGAATAGCCGAGCCAGAACAGGATCGACGCGATAAACCCGGTGAAAGGTCCGAAAGCCTCCTCGATGTAAGCATAGACGCCGCCGCTGCGTGAGATGCGGCTGCCGGCCTCCGCAAAGCACAGGAAGACGAGCGCGACCGTAACCGAGCAGATCAGGTAGGCAATGATCGCCGCCGGCCCGAGCTCTACCGCGACAAGGCCCGGCAGCACGAAAATGCCGGCCCCGACCACCATGTTGACGACATTCAATCCGAGGGCACCGGTACCGATGACGCGCACCAGTCCTTCGTCTTGCACATTACCCGGATCGGCCATGTCTTTTCCTTGTTATTGTGGCGTGACGCCTGCAGAGAAGCAGAAGTCTTTCCCCGCGGCGTTTACTTCCTCGATTCTAGTCGAATAAAGCCTGCTATTGCGCCCATCTTGATGGTTCCCAATTGCGCGTATTGTCACCTGACGCTACATTCTGTTGAAAACACGGGGGCAAGGCATGACGCTGACCGCCATTACACGCGAGCTCAACACTGGATTAGTCAACTGCGAACTGACGTTTGCCCCCAGGGTCACGATCGATATCGAGCTCGCGTATGAGCAGCATCGGCAATACCAGTCGGTCCTGTCTTCCCTCGGTTGTCAGATCGTGGTCGTGCCGGCCGAACCGGATCTCGCCGATTCGGTGTTCATCGAGGACACTGCGATCGTTCTGGATGAAATAGCGGTCCTGTGCCGTCCCGGCGCCGAATCGAGGAGGCCGGAAGTCGCCGGCGTCGGCAACATTCTGAAAGATTTTCGAACGCTTGCATCAATCGAGGCGCCCGGCACCCTGGATGGCGGCGATGTGCTGCGCATCGGCAAAACCATTTTTGCCGGACTCTCGACGCGATCGAATCAGCGCGGCATCGAGCAGTTGCGTAACATCGTCGCCGAATACGGATACTCTGTAACGCCAGTAGAAACCGCAAAGTGCCTGCATTTGAAATCGGCTGTCTCGGAAGTCGCAAGCGATACACTCCTGATCAATCCGGACTGGATCAGCCGGTCTCCTTTCGTGGATTACGAGCTGATGTTTATTAATAAGGAAGAACTGCATGCCGCGAACGCACTGTTGGTCGACGGCACGGTTATCTATCCCGCCGCGTTTCCACGCACCAGGGACATCCTGGTCGCTCGCAATATCAACGTAACGTCAGTCGACGTGTCCGAATTGCAAAAGGCGGAAGGCGGCGTGACCTGCTGCAGCCTGATTGTCCCGGCACCGTAACTTGGGCGGCGAAACCGCGGTCTTCGGCCTGTTGCCGCTCGTGCTCAACCGATCAAAGCGGCAATGCGACTTGACTCCCGCCGTCCCACGCAACCGCCAAGGCAGCTACTGCATCAGCACGCGGGCCGCCCTGCCGGATACTATTGGTCGCTTTCCTCGAGATCCGCCGCGACCTCCATCGGCAGGGACGGGTCTGTAGCCCATTCCTGGAGTGAGGCCGTGTAGACCGCGACGTCCTTATAGCCGAGTCGGGTCATGACGAAGGCATTGACTGAAGCAGCGATGCCACCACCGCAGTAGTTGATCGAACGGGTGTCACGGTTCCCTGCGAAAAGCGTATCGAGTTCGCTTTGCGGCCGGTAGTGGCCCGTCTCGTCCATTACTGAAGTCATCGGAACATTCGAGGCGCCCGCGATATGACCGGGCCGCGCATACATGGAAATCTCGCCCCGGTACTGTGCTTCGGTCAATGCGTCAATGATGTTGACATTGCCGTCACCGATCGCGGCAAGCACTTCGTCCTTGTCAACAATCAATTCCGGTCGGAGCGAAATCGTGAGTTGTCCTGCGGTCCGGCTCGCCGGCTCCGTCGACAACGGTCGCCCGCCCGCAGTCCAGGCAGCGAGCCCGCCGTCGAGCAGTGCAGCGCGATCGAAGCCGATCCAGCGCAGCATCCACCAGACTCTTGCGGCCCAGGCCGAATTACTGTTGTCGTACAAGACGACGCGCGAGTCGTCGCTAACCCCGAGCGCGCTCATGGCATTCGCGAACTGCTCTGGCGTCGGCACGGCGAACTGAAACGGGCTCTGGCTGTCCGAGAGATCACCCATAAGATCGGCGAACGCCGCCGTCGGTATGTGGCCTTCGTCATATTTGGCCCGGCCGCTCATGATGCTGAAAACGCCTTGCTCACTCATCTGGATGACGACGGAGCAGTCGAGCACGACCAGATCGGGGTCATACAGGTGTTCGTTGAGCCATTCGGCAGTCACCAGCGAATCCATGGTCGCGTCGGCGATTTCCCTGGGTTGGTCGTCCGGCCTTGAACAGGCGGCAAGGAGTACCACGGCCGTCAAGAGGACAAGCGGTTTTAATGAGCAATGAGACAATGACATTCGAACCTCCTCGCTATATGCGTGGACATGTCGCCAACCCGACTACAGTTTACTCTTATTGCAACACAAATCCATGAAGATTCTTATCCGTCGCATCGGATTGCTTCGAGCATTCCACGGACAGCGGTCCTGCTTCTTACTGATCAAGAGCTTAGTCATTCCGCAAGTGATCGATTGACTTCAATTCATTGATTCGGTTCGCTAAGCAGAACAAGGCCATTGCCTACTGCACTTTGCGTTTCAAGCTCACCTTTTGGAGCGCTGGTCGATCCTGCGGATCTCTCAAGTTGGCCACCTGTACGATGCACGTGTCCGCATGACAGCTGAAATCCGAAGTGACCTGCCCGAAACTGGTCAGCGGTGCTATCTGTCCGTCGGCCAGTTCATGAAGTTCCATCTTCAGTGCCTTGATGCCGTCCCTCGGGTTCCATAGTGCATAGGATGTATTCAACACGATGCGCCCGTCCGACAATACGTGTGTGTGTTCCACCCAATCTCCATTACCTGGCATGTAGATCGCCGAACGTCCATGCCCGGGTGTAAACCGGTAAGCACCCTTTGGGTAGGTGCCTGGCCCGAACGAGAATATGAAACTACCGTCGTCAAAAATCTGATGGGTTTCGTAGAAGCCGCGCTCGACTCTGGGGAACATCTCCACCAGATTGCTGACCTGCCCCGTAGCAACATCAAAATCCGCTACGACCGGTGTCCACCATTTCCAGGGATTGACTGTTCCACGGCGTTTGCGGCTTGCAAACAATAGCCGTGCTCCATCCGGGCTGAATTGCGGATGCAAGCAAGCGTTGCCGAAACCGCGTCCGAATTCCAGCGAACAATCAACCACAATTTTTGTCTTGCCGGACTCGAAGTCGAGCAAGTAGAAGTCGTTATTAAAACCCCAGGAAGGATGATAGTAGGGACTCTGCCGTTTCAGGGGAGCCCTATGCGTCATCCCCTGGAACAAGAGCGCCTTTCCGGAAGGATGCACAAGCGGCTGCCCGATGATGGGCGGAAGATCGCGTTGACAGGAAACGCAAGTCTCTCCGGTGCCGTTGACGCGGATCTTGAAGATTTCCATATGATAGGGCTGCGTGCTCGTCACCCGGTCAAAATAGATCCATTGCCCGTCGGGCGAGAGGTCATTGCGCCCGCCGTCTATCGGAAATTCCGAACCATGGCCTTGTGCCGGCAGGATGATAGCCATGAGCATGAGCATCCGGATGAGCGTTTTACTTCGGCGCTCAGCGGATCGGTGTGCCAAGGGCATTCTCATATTTTTGCTGAGCCGAAAGAGGGAAAGTCGAAGCCTGAGGACTGGAAATCTAAATTGGAGAGTGCATGACAGTTGGTGAGAACGATCGCTACTCGCCTTCCGTTACCCGTGCCCCGGATATCTCATATTTGAATACCAGCAGATCGCGAACACTCAGCGCGCCACCCCCAGCGGTGAACGGCGACAGTCCGAGCTCACCGTGCGTTATATCACGCTGTCCCCTCGCAATGAACGAGTCATCTGTCAATTCGATGCTGGCCGGAAAGATTACGGAGTGTTCCGTTCCCTTGACGTTAACCGTTGCCACGATGTTCACCTCGGGCATGCTGCCTTCTATTGCCGTGGATTGAATCTGAATCGTCGGGAATTGTTCGGCGTGCAGCAGCCTTTCGCCGAGCATGTTACGCCGGGTGCCGTCTCTGTCCTTCTGCGGTACCTCCTTCTTGAAATCATCGCCTTCGAGCGCCCGCAAGTCGGGATCGTCCACCACAAGATCCTCCACGGCGAGCTCGAGCATGATGGTCGACTCGAGCGGATCAGGCGCAACTGAGACGACACCTGAGATTCCATGGTGCGAAATCACATGAGTGTGACCGAAGCGCCGCAACGGACCGTCCGGATAGGCCAGAACACGCAGCCAGCTGGCATCGCTGTCCACCCGAAACGCATTGCTCGTGGCCGGTTCCTGAGCCTGGCTTGCAACCGGCGCCATGACTGCGAGCACGGTCAGCAGAAGGGACGTTATGCGCATTTGTTTTCCTCGTTGACCTGATCTTTTCATTGGACCGATATTACTACGATAATTATCCCTTCGATGTGGCTGTTACGAGCAATGAAATCGGCAGCGCAGGCACGATTGAAAATCCTGCCCCCAGCCGTCAGGATACGCGAGGATTGGCTCGCTTGCCCATGGCGATTGAGCAATGTATCAAGGAAAACCGATTATGAGAGTAAAGGCAGTGCGAATCCTGTTTGTGTCGCTTGTTGCGGGCGCAACAATCGGACCGGCTGATGCGTCGGAGTGGCAGGTTGTTGAGGATTCGAGCAATGTGCGTTTTATCGGGGTGCAGGAGGGATCCGCGTTCCGGGGGCGCTTCAAGAATTTCACTGCAATGATCGACTTCGACCCGTTAAATCCGACTGCGGGCAAGATCATCGGTGTGGTGAAGACGGAATCTGTCGAGTCCGGTGACGCCGAGCGGGACGCGACGTTGATGGAGGAAGACTGGTTCGATCCGCAGAGCCATCCGGAATCACGGTTCGAATCCGAGCGCATCGAGCAGTTGGACGACGGAACGTTTGCCGCTCACGGGCAACTAACCCTGGTAGGGGTCAGCCAACCGGTCACGATGCCGTTCGAATTCGAGGTTTCGGGTGCGACGGCGCATTTTTCCGGCAGCTTCGACATCAAGCGCCTGAATTTTGGTGTGGGCTGGGACACGACCAACTGGATCGACGACGAGGTCGCCGTTCAAGTGGAGCTCGATTTGCAACAATAGTTCGGCAGGAGAAAAGCAATGGCTAAAGCTGGCCCTGAGCAACCCCAGTCTGTCAGCAAACGGGAATTCCTGGAGGCGTGCGCCACCATCGGCGGCGTGTCCGCGGTTATGTCGATGCTCGACGGCCTGGGATTGGGCTTTGCTTCCGCGGCGGAGGCACCGCCCGATCTCATGGGGCGCTCGGAAGGCACCAGGGTGATCGTTCTGGGTGCCGGCCTTGCGGGAATGACCGCTGCTTACGAGCTCAAGCAGCGGGGTTACGACTGCCAGATACTGGAAGCCCGCTCTTTCGCGGGGGGGCGCTGCCAGACTGCGCGCGCCGGGTTTACGACGACGGAGGCTGACGGTGAAACCCGGACCTGCGAGTTCGACGAGGGCCAGTACTTCAACCACGGCCCGTGGCGTCTCCCGAGTTACCACCGCGCGGTATTCCACTACGTCCGCAAGTTCGGCGTCCCGATGGAGGTCATGGTTCAGGAGAACGACCTCGGTTACGTGCAGTATGACAATGCTGACGGACCGCTGGCCGGTCGCCGGGTACGGATACGCGAGATCAAGGCGGACATGCGCGGCTACACCGCGGAGCTGCTCGCCAAACTCGTGGATCAGGGCGCGCTCGACGACGACCTGACGAACCAGGACAAGGAACGGCTCGTCGACTACCTCATCAGCGAAGGATTCCTGGATGCACGGAATCTGCGTTACCGGGGCACGATGCATCGGGGTCTCGCCGCATTCGACGCCATGGGAGAAACAAAGGCCTCGGAGGCCCTGGCATTCAAGGACATACTGCAGTCGGGACTCGGCAACACGTTTCAGGGCGTGCCGACAATCGACCACCCCACCGTGATGTTCCAGGCCGTTGGAGGTATGGATCAGATCGCCTTTGCGTTCGCGCGCGAGTTGGGCGACGCGATCACCTACAACGCCGAGGTTCAGGAACTGCGGCAGGACGACAACGGTGTCAGCGTGCCCTATCGTGACACGGCCACCGGGAAAGTACGGGTTGCGAAGGCGGACTACTGTATTACCACGATTCCCCTGACGTTACTCTCGAAGCTGCCGGCGGATTTGTCGGACCGCTGTAAACAGGCAATGGCTGCGCCAGGGAAGATGACCGTCGGCAAGCTGGCGCTACAGATGAATCGCCGCTTCTGGGAGGAAGACGACGATATCTACGGCGGCGAGAGTACGCTCGGCATCCCGGGGCACAGGGTCGTTTATCCTTCCTACGGCTACTGCGGCAAGAAAGGGATCATCATGAGTGCGTACCCGATCGGCCGGCCGGCAGTCGCCTTCGGCGAACTGTCGCTCGCAGAACAGGTCGAGCAGGCAATCGAGCGCAGCGAGCGCATACACCCCGGGCAATTCCGCAAGCATTACGATGGCAAGGCCTTCTCGATCGCGTGGCATCATACCCGCTACAGCGAAGGTGGCTGGTCGGCCTGGTCACCGCCGGATCGCTACAGGCACTTGCCAGTATTGCTGGAGCCACATGGTCGGGTCTATTTTGCAGGCGATTACATAAGCAGCCTGGCCGGATGGCAGGTAGGGGCCATCGAATCGGCGTGGACTCAGATCGAAAAGCTCCATGCCGCTGTCATGCGAGCCTGAACCGACCGATAGAACTCGCGAGCGCAATAGCCGCCTGGCGCTTGCGCGCAAGCGCCACGTAAGCGGCAACCCGGGCACAGGCAAGCGAATGCCCCGAGAGGTTCGCCTCCGGCGGCAGATGACCCAGGTTACGCGCTATACCTCGTGCACGGCAGGGATACGGCCCTACGCCCTGCATCTCGATCTCGTCGTCTTCGAGCTCATCATCTGAGACGACACCATAAACGCCTGGCAGAGAAGCCGGCAGCAAATCCGGATGGTCCGGATGACCTGCTGCGACCAGGGCGGCCCCTGTTTCCCGTGCGGAGACGCATGCGTCGGCGATAAGCTCGGCGCCGGAGCCTGACGGCACGGCAAGACTCAGATTGATCACATCGCAGCCCTCTGCGGCGGCCCGCAAAATGGCCCTGGCCACCAGCGAGGGATAGGTGGTGAGCTCCTGTTCAAATACGCGGATGGCAAAGAGTTCGGCCTCGGGGAGCGCATTGCGCAACACGCCCGCCACAGCAGTACCATGGCCCACCGGATCGTAATAATCGTTGTCTTCGCGAATCCTGCCAACACTAGTCACAAATATCCGACATCCCCGTACGTCACCGCGTACATGGGAGTGCCACGGGTTGATCCCCGTGTCCACGATGCCGATCAGCAAGCCTTGGGCCGCTTGGTCATCGACATTCATTTCCGATTGGGACACGCCAAAACTCCATGCGCGAGGATTCGCGAGGATTTACTATGTTTCCAGTTGTTGCTCTTCCTGTGGACTGTGCAGATCGAAATAAGCGAGCAGTTCTTCCCTGCTCACCTCGTGTAACTGCCCTTCCTGCATCAGTAGCAAGCGGTCAAATTGTTCGAGCCCGTTAAGCCGGTGGCTGATGGCCAGGACGGCGCGATCAGCAAAGGTTTCGAAGAGGTTGGCGCGCACGCGACTTTCCGTTTCCGGATCCATTGCCGAAAACGCCTCGTCCAGAACCAGCACATCCGGATCGAGCAGAAATAAGCGGGCAAGCCCGAGCCGCTGGCGCTGACCGTCCGAAAGCGTATGGCCCCGCCCACCAATTACCGTCTCGAATCCTTCGGGCAAAGATAAAATGAACTTGTTCGCCTCCGCCAGTCTTGCCGCCTCAGCCACCGCTTCAGTAGAGACATCGGGATTTCCGTAGCAGAGGTTTTCCCTGACACTCGCATGCAGCAGGAAAGGATCTGATGAGGCATATCCAAGCGCGTCGTGAGCGTGCCTGCCCTTATTGCAGGCAGCGAGTCTCACTTTGCCGTTCCGGGGGATGCGAAGTCCAAAAAGGAGTTGTACCAAAGTGGATTTTCCGGTGCCGGAAAGGCCGAACACCGCAACCTTCTCACCCGGGGCCACCCGAAGGTTGAGCCCACTAAGGACTGGCGCGGCTTCATCATAGGCAAACGTGACATTTTCCAGGCATATCGCAGCTTCGTTGGCGGCTTCCCGGTGATCAGCCCGCCTCGTCGACTCTCCGTCGCCGAGGATTTCTGCTATCCGGTCAATGCTCACACGAGCTTCCTGCAACGATTTGACCAGTCCCAGGAGGCCGGAGGCGGGTCCGTAGAGGCGGCTCTGGTAGAGAACAAAGGCAACAAAAGTACCGAGTCCGATGGCGCCGCTTTGTAACTGCCCACCGCCGAGCAGGTAGATCCAGGCAAGGCTGAATGAAAGTGCCAACCCCGGCAGCTGGGTTGCCGCAGATTCCGTCAATTGAAATCCGAGCACGCGCTGGACCAGTTGTTCATTCAAGGCGCCGAATGTCTGCAATTCTTGCGATTCCGCCCTGTGAAACCGGATGCCGCGCAGCGCACCGAGCCGTTCAGACAGAAAGTGGGACAGGTCGGCCATTTTTTCTCGAATCCGCCGCGTCCCCTTTTCGATGGAAGGACGAAACGCAGCCGTTATGGCCAGCGCGACGGCCAGTCCCAGGTAACTCCACAGCGCCAGCAAGGGCGAGAGAAATATCAGAATCGCGGCGCAAAGCAGCAGAAACAGCAGGTTGTGCAGAAAACCGACCACGCCATCTACCAGCAGCGCCTGGATTTTCGGTATGTCGGTGCCGAAACGGCTCAGCAGGTCCCCATGACGGAAGCGTTCGATGCCCTCGATGCGCGCGTACAGGCAATGGCGCAAGAGTCGTTGTCGGATTTCAACCAGGATGCCGGCGGTAAGTCTTGCGTGTACGAAGCGCGAAATAAATCCAATAATGACGTCAGCGATCGCCAGGAGGACGAGCGCTGCCGCGATGACCGGAATCACACTATAGTCGGCGCGCTCGACCACGGCGTCGATAAAAGCCTTGCCGATCAACGGGGACGCTAATGAAGTGGCCGAACCGACAAGTCCCAGTAAGAAAAGTGTTGCCAGCGTTTTTTTGCGCTGCTTGAGATGCCCGCTGAAGAGCTTTAATGGACTCAGGCTGCTGTCTTTCATAATAAAGTACGCGCCTGTTCCATTTCCGCCCCTGGTTCAGTCCAGAGATCGGGGTAATAGCAGGCATGGGTTTGTTCACAAAGCGATGCAGCACCGCGAACCGCAATGATCGCCTCGCGTATGCTCTCCGGGCCACCACCATCTTGCGCAATATCTCTTGCCATAGCGGCCAGTTTGACCGAGGCGTACTTTCGCTCGGGCGATGCTTCGCGCCCGACGACCTTCAGACTCCCGATGCCTGCGGCTTGCAGTTTCGGAATGGCGCATAAGCCGCAGGGCCCCAACGGAAAACCCCTGCTGCTACTGCAACC